>VGDZ01000043.1 GCA_016869515.1 Alphaproteobacteria bacterium
CGGGCGCACCCAGCGCCGCCAGCACGCTCGAGCCCCAGCTCCATCCGGCCTTGGCCATGGCGAAGGCGATCGAGGCGGCCGCGCCGTCGGTGGCGCGGCCTTCCTCGGCCAAGTCCGCCAACAGCGCCGAGGCAGCCGCGATCAGCACCAGCGCCTCGTCTTCAAGATCGGTGGGCGGCGCCAGCCCCAAGGCCGCTGCCAAGCCGCGCGGGGTCGGCACCAGCGGCGCGGCCGGACGGGCGAAGGCGAACAGCTCCAGCACGTCAAGCGCCGCGAACCGCCTGATGCCAAGCCGCCGCGCCGTTACGCCAGCATGGCACACCAGCGGCCGCGCCGGCACGATCCGCCGCACGGCCGCGGCGTGATCCAGCGCCACGATCTCGCCCTCGGGCAGCACCGCCACCGCGCCGGCGGCACCGACCGCCAGCGCCGGCGCGGTCAGCCGCCGCGTATCACCTTGGCCCACGTCTTCTGCTGTTGGGTGAGAAGCGCGATCGCCGCCTCGCGGCGCTTGACCCAGGCGTCCTTGTCCTTGCCCGGCGCGTCGCCCAGGAACTCCTCAAACACGAAGATCACCATCAAATGCGTGTTGAGCAGCCACAGCATGGTGCGCACCGGCTCGCTCGGGTCCTGGTCGCCGACCTGGAAATAGTCGAAGGTCAGGCTGAGTTCGATGTCGCGCGAATCCGTCGCCACGCGTCCGGCGAAGGCATAGGGCGAGGGATGGGCGTATTTCGAGGCGGTGTCGAAGCGCGACTGCAGGTCCTTGAGGAAGCGATGGCCCTCGGGAAACAGCTTCTCCGAGCGGAAGGTGCGCAGATATTTGTTGTAGGCCGGGCGGTCGCGGCCGGCGTCCTTCCAGATGTCGATCAGCTTGGGTTCGCGCGACACCGCCGAGGCGAAGGCGCAGAACTCGATGGCGCGGCGCGAATAGAAGAAGGAATCGTTGATGTGCCCGCGCAGCGCCGCCAGCGCCCCCAGCACCAGATCGGTGCGGCAGCCCATCAGCGCCTGGGCCGCCATCACCGCCACCAGCGTGCGGCCCTTGACGCGGCGGCGGATCATGTCGCCGAGCCCGGCATAGAGCCCGACAAATTCCTGCACCAGCGCCGAAGCCTCGGCCAACAGCTTGCGCGAGTGCAAGTAGTTGGCGTCCTCGGCGCGGCGTACGACGTCGAGCTCGTCCATCGCCACGATCCTAGCGGCTCGCCTGCGCGGTTGCTAGACTTGCGACCGTGGACGGCACGATCGAAATCCCGATTTGGTTCGCGGTGGTGGCGGCGGTGCTGGCGGTCTTCGGGCTGATCGACCGGCTGCTGCGGCCAGGCCTGGGCTGGCTGTTGCGGCGCCGGGTCAACCGCGCCATCGAGGAAATCAACCAGCGCCTCCGGCTGCGGCTTCAGCCTTTCAAGCTGACGCGGCGCCAGGTGCTGGTCGATCGGCTGATCTACGACGCCCAGGTGGTCGAGGCGGTCGAGGCTCAGGCCGGCGACGGCGGCGGACCCAGCCGCGCCGATCTCATGGCGCGCGTCCGGCGCTTCGCCGAGGAGATCGTGCCGGCGTTCAACGTCTATCTCTATTTCCGCATCGGCTATTGGCTGGCGCGGCGGGTGGCGATGGCGCTCTACCGGGTGCGGCTGGGCTATGCCGACGGCGAGGCGCTGGCCAAGGTCGATGCCAAGGCGGCGGTGGTGTTCGTGATGAACCATCGCTCGAACATGGACTATCTGCTGGTGACGGTGCTGGCAGCCGAGCAGACCGCGCTGTCCTATGCCGTCGGCGAGTGGGCGCGGGTGTGGCCGCTGCAGCAGTTGATCCGGGCGCTGGGTGCCTATTTCGTGCGCCGCGATTCGGGCGATGCGCTCTATCGCCGGGTGCTGGAGCGCTACATCGCCATGGCGACCGAAGCCGGCGTCACCCAGGCGGTGTTTCCCGAGGGCGGGCTGTCGCGCGACGGCAAGCTGCGCGAGCCGCGCCTGGGCGTGATCGACTACATGACCAAGTCGTTCGATCCGGCGGGGACGCGCGACGTGATCTTCATCCCGGTGGCGCTGAACTACGACCGCGTGCTGGAGGATCGCACGCTGTTGCGCTCGCTCGACAAGGACGCCAAGCGCCGCACCGGCGGCTTCATCTTCCGCACCGTCGCCGGCTTCATGGTGCGCAACTTCCGCCAGATGTGGGCCGGCACCTGGCATCGCTTCGGCTATGCCTGCGTCAATTTCGGCACGCCGATCTCGTTGCGCGACTGGGTCGGGCGCCATGGCGTCGATCTGCGGCGGATGGAGAAGGCCGAGCGCTTCGTCCATGTCGCCGCCCTGGCGCGCGACCTGATGGCGGGCATCGGTCGGGTGATTCCGGTGACGCCGGTGTCGCTGATCGCGCGCGCGGTGCTCGAGCGCGGCGAGGCGGCGGTGTCGGCGCTGGAACTCAAGGCCGAAGCGGCGCGGCTGATGGAGCGGCTGGAGGCCTCGGGCGCGCGCATCTACATCCCGCGCGCCGATCGCGACTATGCCATCGGCGTCGGCCTGCGCATGCTGACCTTGCGGCGGCTGGTGGTCGAGCGCGACGGGCTTTACCGCGCCGTGGCCGAGGAACGCCCATTGCTCGGCTACTACGCCAACGCCATCGCGCACCTGCTGCCGGAGCGATGACGCCCGCTTCCGCCGCGCTGGTGGTGCTGGTGCATGGGCTGGGGCGGACGCCGCTCAGCCTGTGGCGCATCGAGCGCGCGCTCGGCCGGGCCGGCTATCGCACCCGTGCCTATGCCTATGCCAGCCGCCGCCACGGCCTCGACGAACTGGCCCGCCAGTTCCGGACTTTCCTGGGCGGGCTGCACGGCGAACCCGGGCCGATCCATTTCGTCGGCCATTCGCTGGGCGCGATCCTGATCCGCGCCGGCCTGACCGAGGTATCGCCGCGCGCGCTGGGACGGATCGTCTTGCTGGCGCCACCCAATCGCGGCACCGGCGTGGTCGCGCGCCTGGCGCGCGCGCCATGGCTGATGTGGCGCATGGGGCCGGCGGTGCGCGATCTAGGCCCGTCCTCGCCGATCCTGCGGGCGCTGCCGCCGGCGCCGCCCAGTACCGGCATCGTCGCCGGCACCTCGCGCTTTCATCCGCTGACGCCGGCCTCGTGGGTCAACCATGTCTGGTTTCGCATCGCCGAGGAGCATGACGGCACGGTCGAACTGGCCTCGACCCGATTGGAGGACGCGGCCGATTTCATCGCCTTGCCGGTCGGCCACACCTTCATGCCCTCGCAGCCGGCGGTCATCCGCCAGGTCTTGGCCTTTTTGCGCGAAGGAAGATTCGAGCGCTAACTTTTCGGGGCCGCCTCGCGGTTTTCGCGCGCCAGCAGCGCCACCGTCAGCCCGAGCGCGCCCGATACCAGCAGCGTGGCGAAGCCGCTGCGATAGGCTTCGAGGTGGTAGAGCCGCACCCCGGCCTCGATTCGCCCGTCCCACATCGAGTCCAGCACCACGCCGATCAACGGCTGGAACAGCGCGCCCGAGCCGACGCAGGCGGTGTTGACGATGCCGAAGGCGGCGCCGACGGCGTGCGGCGGGCTGCGGTCGCGCACCAGCGCGAAGGCCGCCACCATCGCCCCCGAGCCGAGACCCTGCAGCAGCATGACGATCACCAGCACCGGGATCGGCATGCCGCTCCAGCCGACGATCAGCAGGGTGCCGCCCAGCGCCAGGCTGCTGCCGCCGATCAGCACCGGCTTGCGCCGGCCGAGACGGTCCGACAGCCAGCCCAGCGAGACCGCGCCGACGCCGAAGCCCATGTAAAGCACCGAGGCCAGCAGCGCCGCCGAGGGCCGTTCGAGACCGTAGGCGACGGCGAAATAGGGCACCGACCACAGCCCGCCGAAGGCCTGCACCGGCGCGGTCATGGCGAAGCCGAACGCCGCCATCAGCCAGGTCTCGGGCATGGCCGCGACCTGCTTGAGCCCCTGCCCCAGCCCGCCCAATCCCGCCGCAGCCGGCGCCGCCGGCGCGCGGTCCCGGATCACCGCGAAAGCCAGAACGGCCAGCACCGCCGCCAGCACCGCCAGCGCGGCCATGCTCGGCCGCCAGCCATAGGCGCCGATCGCCAGCCCGAGCGGGGCCTGGCCGAACACGCCGCCAATCATGCCGAAAACTTGTGCCATGCCGACCATCGAGGCGAAGCGCTGCGCGGGAAAGTTCTGGGCGACGATGGTCAGGATGCCGACCCAGGAAAACGCCAGCCCGAAACCGATCAGGAAACGGCCGAAATAGGCTTGGGTGATGGTTTCGGCCGCGGCGAACACCGCCGCACCCAGCACGCACACCCCCAGCGCCGCGCTCATCAACCGGCGGGGACCGAAGCGGTCCATCAGCACGCCGACCGGAATCTGGATCGAGGCATAGGCGTAGAAATAGAACGCCGCCAGATTGCCCAACAGCGCCGCGCCGACGGCGAATTCGCGCATCAGCTCGGCCACCATCACCGAGGGCGAGACCCGATGGATGAAAGCGAGGAAAAAGAACAGCGCCCCCACGCCCCAGGCCAGATAGGCCCTGAGGCCGGCGCTCGATACGCGATCCATGGCTCAACCCAGCATCCGGCACCGCGGCCGTCAACGCCGTTCGGCGCATGGCGGTGGCGCGATTTCGGTGTAAGCTTCGGCCATGTACACGCTGTTTTGGGCGCCCGGCACCGCCGCCATCGCCCCGCACGTCCTGTTCGAGGAATTCGGCGTCCCGCACCGCCTGGTGCGGGTCGATCTGGCCGCCAAGGAGCACCACCGGCCCGAATACCTCAAGATCAACCCCAAGGGCCGGGTGCCGGCCTTGGTCGACGGCGAGACCGTGCTGACCGAGGCCGCGGCCATCGGCATGCATCTGGCCGATCGCCATCCCGAGGCCGGGCTGGCGCCGCCCGTGGGCACGATCGAGCGGGCGCGCTACTACCAGTGGCTGACCTATCTGACCAACACCGTGCAGGAAGCCTTCATCTGCTGGTATCACCCCGACTGGTATTTGGCCGATGCGGCGATGCAGGCGGCACTCAAGAAAAACGCCGAGGAACGCCTCGACAAAAGCTGGGCGCTGATCGGCGAGGCGGTCGGCGACGGCCCCTGGTTTCTCGGCCAGCGCTATACGGTGTGCGATGTCTATCTGACCATGCTGGTGCGCTGGAGCCGCAACCTGCCCAGCCCGGCCTGGAACCAGGCCGCGGTCGGTCGGCTGGCTGACCGCGTGCGGGCGCGGCCCGCCTGGCAGCGGATGATGGCGGCCCAGGGTATCGTCTGGCGCTAGCGGATCCGGCCGTGCTCGATTCCCAGCTCTCCGCCCGCATCCGCCACGCGGTCGATGCCGGCTTCGACCGCCAGGTCGAGACCACCGCCGAGCTGGTCAAGTACCCCTCGTTGCGCGGCGCCGAGGCCACCGCCCAGGACTTCATGGCGCGCGAAATGCGCGCGCGCGGGCTGACGGTCGATCGCTGGCAGGTCGAAATCGACGCCATCAAGCACTTGCCCGGCTTTTCGCCGGTCAGCATCGGCTACGACAACGCCTTCAACACGGTCGGCGCCCATCGCGCCGCCAACCCCAAGGGCCGCTCGCTGATCCTCAACGGCCATATCGACGTGGTGCCGACCGGGCCGGTCGAGATGTGGCGCCGCCCGCCCTTCCAGCCGCACATCGAGGGCGGCTGGCTCTACGGCCGCGGCGGCGGCGACATGAAGGCGGGGCTGGTGGCGTGCCTGGCGGCGCTCGACGCGCTCAAGCGCATCGGCTTCAAGCCGGCGGCCGATGTCTACGTGCAATCGGTGATCGAAGAGGAGTGCACCGGAAACGGGGCGCTGGCCTGCCTTGCCCGCGGCTATCGCGCCGAGGCGGCGCTGATCCCCGAACCGATGGACGAGCATTTGCTGCGCGCCCAGGTCGGTGTGATGTGGTTCCAGGTCAGGCTCAAGGGCGTGCCGGTGCACGTCGCCGTCGCCGGTTCGGGCTCGAACGCGATCGAAAGCGCCTATCCGCTGATGCAGGCCCTGCACGGGCTGGTCGAACGCTGGAACGCGCGCCGCGGCGCGGATCCGCATTTCGCCGCGCACCATCACCCGCTCAACCTCAACATCGGCAAGATCGCCGGCGGCGACTGGGCGTCCTCGGTTCCGGCCTGGTGCGATTTCGACGTCCGCATCGCCACCTTGCCCGGACAGGATTTGGCCGAGGCGCGGTCCGAGATCGAGGCCTGCGTGCGGCGCGCGGCGCAGGACAATCCCTTCCTCGCCAACAGCCCGCCCGAGATCGTCTGGAACGGCTTTCAGGCCGAAGGCTACGTGCTGAAGGGGGCCGAGGCGGCCGAGGCGGCATTGGACGCGGCGCATCGCACCGCCGGGGGCCGTGCGCTCGAAAACTCGGTCAGCACCGGCACCACCGATGCGCGCTTTTTCGGGCTCTATGCCGGGATTCCGGGCCTGGTCTACGGACCCAAATCCGAGTCGATCCACGGCTTCGACGAGCGGGTCGATCTCGAATCGGTCCGGCGCGTCACCCAGACCATCGCCCTGTTCGTGGCCGATTGGTGCGGGCTGGAAACGGCCTGATCAGGCGCGCCGGTTCCAGGGCATGCGCGACAGCAGCGTCGCCATCATGCAGCTTCCGCTCGCGCCCGCGAACACCAGCCCGGCGCCGACCCCGCCCGACAGCAACAGCCAATAGGGACTGACCAGCGCCGCCAGCAGCGTGCCGATCGCCACCAGCGAGCCGGCTACGATCTGGACTTGGCGCATGATCTCGATCGGCCGCCGCTTGTCGATCGCCAAAGGCAGCCCGGCTTCCCTCCACGCCAAAATCCCGCCTTCGACATGGAACGCCTCGCGCAGACCCTTGGACAGCAGGCGTTCGGCATTGACCGCGGTGCGGTTGCCCGAGCGGCAGATGAAAATCGCGGCGCGCTGCGCATCCGCGCCCGTATCGGCCGAGTCCCAGGCCGACAGCGGCAGATGCCGCGCGCCGGGAATGCGTTCGCGGCGCCATTCGTCGGTCTCGCGAATGTCGATCAGCACTGCCTCGCCCGAATCGAGCTTGGCCTTGGCCGCGGCCGGGGTCAGGGCGTTGAAACCGGAGATCGCGTTCATGACTTCCTCTGCTTGGGTGCGGGCCGGCAATAGAGCCGGTACAGGAACCTGATCAGTTGGGCCACCGCCGGATCGGCCAGGCGGTAGTGCGCGGTCCGCGCCTCGCGCCGCACCGCCACCATGCCGGCCGCGCGCAGCCGCGCCAAATGCTGCGACAGCGCCGACTGGCTGAGGCCGACCAGCGCCGCCAGCTCGCCGACCGAACGCTCGCCCGGCGCCAGATGGCACAGCGCCATCAGCCGTTTGCCGTTGGCCAAGAGCCGCAGCGTGCGGCCGGTGGCGCTGGCGCGCGCCGAAAGCCGGGCCATCTGGCGGCGGTCGAGAACGATTGCGGGCATGAGGGTCGGAGGCGGTCGCGCTTGATGTTTTAGAGTTGTCTAATCATATAAGAACTCTCTAATTTATGTCAAGAGCAGAGAGGGTGCCCATGCCGAGCGCGATGTCTCCCGCCATCCTGGCGTCGTTCGACCAGCCGACCAACACCGTCAGCTACCTCGTGGCCGATCCGGCTTCCGGCCGGGCGGCCGCGATCGATCCGGTGCTGGATTTCGACGCCCGCTCCGGGCGGGTCGCAACCGGATCGGCCGAACGCCTGCTGGCGATGGCGCAAGAGCGGGGCTGGACGCTCGACTGGCTGTTAGAGACCCATGCCCATGCCGACCACCTCAGCGCGGCGCCGTTCCTCAAGACGCGAACCGGCGCCCGCACCGCCATTGGCCGGCATATCGTCGATGTCCAGCGCGTCTTCAAGCCGGTGTTCAATGCCACGGATCTGACGCCCGACGGCAGCCAGTTCGACCGCCTGCTGGACGACGGCGATCGCATCGCCTTGGGCGGGCTGGGGATCGAAGTCCTGCATACGCCGGGCCATACCCCGGCCTGCGTCAGCTATTGGATCGGCGATGCGCTGTTCGTCGGCGACACCTTGTTCATGCCCGACTACGGCACGGCGCGTTGCGACTTCCCGGGCGGCGATGCCGCCCAGCTCTATCGTTCGATCCGGCGCATTCTCGCCTTGCCGGCCGAGACCCGGATCTTCCTTTGCCACGACTACAAGGCGCCCGGCCGCGATCGCTTCGCCTGGGAGACCACCGTCGCCGCCCAGCGCGCGGGCAATATCCACGTCAAGGACGGCATCGGCGAAACCGAGTTCGTCGCCATGCGCCGCGCACGCGACGCCACGCTCAGCGTGCCGGCGCTGCTGTTGCCTTCGATCCAGGTCAACATGCGCGCCGGCGCCTTCCCGCCGCCCGAAAGCGACGGCCGGACCTACCTCAAGCTGCCGATTGAGCGCGCGTGATCGCGGGATCGGATGCGAGGGCATGATTCGCGGCCGGTCAGGAACCGCGCGGCTCAAGACGGATCGATCATGCCCTAAAGCGGCAACAGCGATTCGTAAGCCTCGATGCGGTAGGATTCCTCGCGGCCGGACGCCACCCATTCCTGCAAGGTCGGCAGCGACCACAACGTCTCGCAATAGGCCTGGGCCAGCGGTTCCAGGTCGACCCGATATCCCGTGAAGCGGATCACTACCGGCGCGAACATGGCGTCGGCGACGCTGAAGGCGCCGTAGAGGAACGGTCCCTTACCGGCGTGGCGGGTGCGGCAATCGCGCCAGATCGCCTGGATGCGGGCGATGTCGGCCAGGCAGTCGGCGTTGCGCCCGACGCCGGGCGCATCCGCCCGGCAGTTCATCGGCATCGATTGGCGCAGGGCGGAAAATCCGGAGTGCATTTCGCAGGCGACCGAGCGGGCATGGGCGCGGATCGGCGCCTCCCTCGGCCACAGCCCGCGCTCGGGAAACTTCTCGGCCAGGTATTCGGCGATGGCCAGCGAGTCCCATACCGTGACGCCGCCATCGAGCAGCACCGGCACCCGACCCGAGGGCGAGTAGCGCAGGATCTCGGATTTTGTCTCGGGATGGTTGATGCGGACCCGGATCTCCTCGAACGGCAGGTCGAACTGACGCATCAGGATCCAGGGCCGCAGCGACCACGAGGAATAATTCTTGTTGCCGATCACCAGCTTCATCGCCACGCCTGTCGCTCCTTGCCTTCATACACGCCAGAACGGCTTGTCCGTTTCGCGCTGCGCATCGGCCCGGCTGAGGCCGATATCGCGCAGCATGCGCTCGTCCAGCTCGGCCAGCGAATACCGTGTCGCCGCGCGCTGCCGCCAAACATATAGCGCGTCCGCCAGCCTGGCGAGCAAGCTGGGTGGCGAGCCCGGGCCGGGGGTCCGGACGGGGGTTTCGAGAGCCATGTCCATGATCGATCTCCTTCATCAAGGTAGTCCGGGATATGCGCTCGAATTGCCTTACCAACAAACGATGGCTTCTCATCTCTCAATGAGATAAACTAATCATGAAATGGCCCGCCGCCTGCCGCCCCTCAACGCGCTCCGGGCCTTCGAGGCCGCGGCCCGGCATCTTTCCTTTAGCCGCGCCGCCGAGGAATTGTCGGTCACCCAATCCGCCGTCAGTCACCAGATCAAGGCGCTGGAGCAGCGCTTGAAGCTGGCGCTGTTCCGCCGCCGCGGCCGGCATCTGGCCTTGACCGCCGAGGGCCACGCCTATCTGCCGGCGCTGCGCGAGGCGTTCGATCGGCTGGCGCTGGCGACCGACCGCCTCACCCGCCAGCGCCTCGACGGCCGGCTCAACGTCAGCGTGCTGCCGTCCTTCGCCGCGACCTGGCTGTTGCCGCGCCTGAAGCGCTTTCGTGCCCGCCACCCCGAGATCGAGCTTTCGATCCAGCCTGAGCTGCGGCTGGTCGATTTCGCCCGCGACGAGGTCGACATCGCCATCCGCATTGGCCGCGGGCCTTATCCCGGGTTGGATGCGCAAAAGCTGTTCGGCGAGACCCTGTTCCCGGTGTGTAGCCCGGCCTTGCGCAAGGGCCCGCCGCCGATCCGCCGGCCGGCAGATTTGGCGCGGCAGACGTTGCTGCACGATGCCGGCCGCGAAGACTGGGCGATGTGGCTGGCGGCGGCCGGCGTCGGCGGCATCGACACCGCGCGCGGCCCCGAATTCGGGAACTACGACTTGGTGGTGCTGGCAGCGGTCGGCGGCCAGGGCGTGGCGATCGCCCGCTCGGCCCTGGTCGAGGAGCCGCTGCGCGAGGGCCGCCTGGTGCGGCTGTTCGAGCCCGCCATTCCGGGCGTATTCCATTACTGGGTGGTGTGCCGGCCCGAGGACACCGCTCGGCCGCGCATCGCCGCTTTCCGCCGCTGGCTGACCGAGGAAGCCGCGGCGATGCCCTCTTGACCCCGGCCGTGCGACCGCCCATATCCGGCTCCAAACAAGGGAAACTCCATGAGCACCGCCAGCGCCGCCAAATCCGAACGTCACGGCTTCCAGGCCGAAGTCTCGCGGCTGCTGCATCTGATGACCCATTCGGTCTACAGCCAGAAGGAGATCTTTCTTCGCGAGCTGATTTCCAACGGCTCGGATGCCTGCGACCGGCTACGCTATCTGGCGCTGACCAAGCCCGAGCTGGTGGCCGACGATCCCGCCTTCGCCATTTCGATCCGCCTCGACAAGACCGGTCGCCGCCTCGTGGTCGAGGACAACGGCATCGGCATGGACCGACAGGAGCTGATCGACAATCTTGGCACCATCGCCCGCTCCGGCACCAAGGCCTTCGCCGACCAGTTGACCGGCGATTCCGCCCAGGACCTGTCGCTGATCGGCCAGTTCGGGGTCGGCTTCTATTCGGCCTTCATGGTCGCCAAGTCGGTCGCCGTGGTCAGCCGCAAGGCGGGCGCGGCCGAGGCCTGGCGCTGGACCTCGGACGGGCTGGGCGCATTCGAGATCGAGCCGGCCGAGCGCGCCGGTCGCGGCACCACCGTCACGCTCGAATTGCGCCAGGCCGAGGACGAATATCTCGATCCCTTCCGGGTCAAGGCGGTGGTCAAGTCCTATTCCGACCACATCGCCCTGCCGATCCGCGTCCAGGAGGGCGACCAGCCGGCCGAGCAGGCCAATGCCGCGGCCGCGCTGTGGACCCGGCCGCGCACCGAGATCACCGAACAGCAGTTGACCGAGTTCTATCATCACGTCGCCCATGCCGGCGACTCGCCCTGGCTGACGCTGCATGCCCGCGCCGAAGGGCGGATGGAATACGCGCTGTTGCTGTTCGTGCCCGCGGCCAAGCCGTTCGATCTCTACACCGCCGAGCGCAAGCATCGCGTCAAGCTCTACGTCAAGCGCGTCTTCATCACCGACGACGCCCAGGGCCTGGTGCCGCCCTATCTGCGCTTCCTCAAGGGCGTGGTCGATTCGGCCGATCTGCCGCTCAACATCAGCCGCGAGATGCTGCAGAACAATCCGGTGCTGGGCCGGCTGCGCGAGGCGGTGACCAAGCGGGTGCTGGCCGAGCTGCTGAAAAAGGCCGAGGACCCGGCGGATTACGCCAAGTTCTGGGACAATTTCGGCGCCGTTCTGAAGGAAGGCCTTTACGAGGATTTCGAGCGGCGCGAGGACCTGGTCAAGTTGCTGCGCGCGCGCAGCACGGTCTCGGGCGAGGCGCTGGCTTCGCTCGACGACTATGTCGGGCGGATGAAGGAGGGCCAGAACGAGATCTGGTTCGTCACCGGCGAGGACCGCGAGGCGCTGGCGCGCAGCCCGCAGATCGAGGGCTTCCGCGCCCGCGGCATCGAGGTGCTGCTGTTGACCGATCCGGTCGACGATTTCTGGGTCTCGGCGGTGCGCGAATACAAGGGCAAGACCTTCAAGTCGGCGACGCGCGGTTCGGCCGAGCTGGAGAAATTCGCCAAGCTGGACGCCGACAGGAGGACCGACGAACCGAAGCCGGAGGCCGAGGGCGCGGCGCTGGCGACGCTGGTGGCGGCGATCAAGCAGGCGCTGGGCGCCGAGGTCAAGGACGTGCGGCCAAGCCAGCGCCTGACCGACAGCGCGGTCTGCCTGGTGGCCGACGACAAGGACATGGACCTGCATCTGGCGCGCGTGCTCAAGGCCCACAAGCAGATCGACAAGCTGGCGCCGCGGGTGCTGGAGATCAATCCGGCGCATCCGCTGATCCTGGCGCTGGCGGCGCGAGTCAAAAGCGCCGGCGCCGACGCCGTGATCGAGCCGGCGCATCTGCTGCTCGACCAGGCGCGGATTCTGGAAGGCGAGACGGTGGCCGACGCCGTTGCCTTCGCCCGCCGCATGTCCGAGATCATGACCCGCTCATTGGGGTGACGGCCGGCGCGGCGCGGCGTATGATGCCGCCATGCGTCGCGCCCTCGCTTCCGCCTCGGCTCTGATCGCCGTCGCCCTCTTGCCCGCCACCTCGGCCTGGGGCCAGGCCCAGGGCTGCGTTAAGCTCAAGAACGTCACCACCAAGTCGGTCCCGGGCCACGTCATGATGGGCTCGCAGGAATGGACCACCTTCCGGCTCAACGCCGGCGAGGAGCGCGTGATCTGCGCCCGTGGCAAGGAGCTGTTCCCCGACAACAAGGTCGAACTGGTGCTGAAAGGCGGGCTGGGCTCGAAGGTGTTCGGCTGCAAGGTTTCGGTCAACGAATCGGTCGATCTGGTCGAGGTGCCCACGCCCGACGGCAAGGGCACCAAGCCGGCCGCGCGCTGTCGCTAGGGGCCCGCGCGACCGCGTCCATGAAATTCGGCGTCTTCTACGAGCTGCAATATCCCAAGCCCTGGACCGCGGGCGGCGAGGCGGCGCTGTTCCGGCAGGCGCTGGAGCAGATCGAGCTGGCCGACCGGCTGGGCTACGACCATGCCTGGGCGGTCGAGCATCATTTCCTCGACGAGTATTCGCATTGCTCGGCACCCGAGGTGTTCCTGGCCGCGGCCGCGGCGCGGACCAGGCGCATCCGCATCGGCCACGGCATTCGCCAGGTCATCCCCAACTACAACCATCCGGCGCGCACCGCCGAGGGCTTGGCGACGCTCGACATCCTCTCCGACGGCCGGCTCGATTTCGGCATCGGCGAGGGCGCGACGCGGCTCGAACTCGGCGGTTTCGGCATCGACGCCAAGCAGAAGCGCGCGCTGGCGCTGGAGGCGGCCGAGCAGATCGCCGACATGATGGTGCTGGAACCCTATCCCGGCTTCGCCGGCAAGGGTTTCTCGATGCCCTGCCGCAACGTGCTGCCCAAGCCGGTGCAGAAGCCGCATCCGCCGATGTGGATGGCCTGCACCAACCGCGACACCATCAAGGTGGCGGCCTCGCTGGGGGTGGGGGCGCTGGCCTTCGCCTTCGTCGATCCCGACGAAGCCCGGCGCTGGGCCGAGATCTACTATGGCGTGATCAAGTCCGAGCAATGCGTCCCGATCGGTCACTCCGTCAACGCCAACGTCGCCGTGGTCTCGGCCTTCTCGGTCCATGCCGACCGCGCCGAGGCCATCCGCCGCGGCCAGGAGGGCTTCGAGTTCTTCGCCTACGCCATCAACGCCCTGGTGGCCGAGGACAGCGTGCCCGGCCGCAGCCGGCTGTGGGAGAAGTTCCAGGCCAAGCGCGGCGGGCATGCCCATGCCCCGATCGCCGCGCTCGAAGTCAGCCACCGCTCGGCCGGCATCGGCACGCCCGAAGAAATGCGCCGGCACTTGCACGAACTGGAGGCGGTCGGGGTCGACCAAGTGATCTTTCTCCAGCAGGCCGGCAAGAACCGACACGACCACATCTGCCAGTCGCTCGAGCTATTTGCCCGGGCGGTGATGCCCGAATTCGCCGCCGCGGCCGCGACGCGCGAAACGCGCAAACAGGCCGAACTGGCGCCCTACATCGCCGCCGCGCTGGCGCGCAAGCCCAAGCGCGCGCCCCTGGCCGAGGACGCCATCCCGCTGGTCAAGGCCTCGGTCGCCCGCGCCCAGGTCGACCAAAGCCGCGCCGCGCAATAAGGAGGCCGGCGATGGACGCGGCCGAGCGCCTCAATGCCGAGCCCCTGCCCTTCGCCAAGCTGTTGGGGCTGCGCGTGGTCGCGGCCGCGCCCGAGGCGGTGGTGGCCGAACTGACCGTGCGCGAGGAGCTTTGCACCCGCCCCGCGGTGATGCATGGCGGGGCGATGATGGCGCTGGCCGATACGCTGGGCGCGATCGGCACCATGCTCAACGTGCCGCCGGGTCACGGCACCACCACCATCGAATCCAAGACCAATTTCGTCGCCGCGGCGCCGGCCGGTACATTGGTCACCGCCACCTGCACGCCGGTGCATCGCGGCAAGCGCACCCAGATCTGGCAGACCCGTCTGACCGATCCCAAGGGCAAGCTGTTGGCGCTGGTGACCCAGACCCAGATGGTGCTGGAGCCGCGCTGAATTCGGCTCAGTCCAGCGCATAGGCCGCGGCCACCACCACCAGCGCCGCCAGCTCGAAGGCGGCGATCACCCACAGCATGAAGGTTATGCGCCGCGCCTTGGGCTTCATCGGCTGCCAGACGCGGCGCATGTACCAGCGCCATGGCGCCCAGCCCGACCAGCGCGCCCAATGCCCGAGATAGCGGTGCAGATCCCTTCCCCACCACGGCAGCGAGCGATCGACCTCGGCCGCGCGCGCCTGGCGTTCGGCCTCCGGCGTGCCGGCATAGTCGTCGGTCACGACCAGGAAGGAGCGCGCGCCGCCACGCTCGCCCGGCTCGATGGCGATCTCGGTCGCGGTCTTGAGGCCGCTTTCGTAGATCAGCCTCAGGCCGCGATCCTGCGGCTCGATGCGGAACGCGGTCTCGATCCGCTGCCCGGTCGAAAGATTGAGCGCCGCGAGTTCGTAGCGGCCTTCGCCCGCCGGGCCGAGGCGCTCGAACTCCAGCATCGAATTGATCCGCAACAGCCGCTCGACGTCCCGGCAGAATTCGATCAGCGCTTCGGGCGCGAGCGGCGTCGGAATCCGCACCCAGGCGCGGTCCTCGGCCGGCGCCTGGCTCATCGCCCGGGATGCGGCGCCACGATCAGCGGCAGGCGCAACCTCGCCACCAATTTTTCCACCGCCAGCCGCGAGCGATAGCCGGGCGCGCCCTTGGGCCGCGGCGATCCGATCACCACCAGCTCGTGCGTGCCCGCGGCGGCGACCTCGGCCAGGCATTCGGCCGGATCGCCCAGCCGCGTCTCGCAGGCATAGCCGAGGCCGCGGCGCTTGGCCTCGGCCTCGACCTGCTGGCCATGTTCGGCGATCTCGCGCTCGAGCTGGTTCTCGACATAGCGGCCGAAGCGCACATGCACCACGGCGTTGTTCAGCCAGTCGTCGCCCAGCATGCCCTTCCAGAATTCGGGCACCACCACCAGGTGATGGACGCGGCCGCCCTCGGCACAAAGTTCGAACGCCAGCGCCTCGGCGGCGCGGGCCCCCGGCGTGCCGTGGCTGGCGAGAAGGACGGCGCGCGCCGGCGCGAACCCCGCCGGCATCGCGCTCAGTTGCCGATGAAGAGATACACGCCCAGCGCGATCGCCAGCGCGCAGATCAGCGCGACTATGTCCTCGCGGCGGTCGGACTTGAAGATCGAGAGCGCCGAGCCGCGGTGGTACTTGAACCCGTTCTCGGTGGTCCGCAGGTCGATGTTCTGGCTGTTGGGATCGGCCATGGCGTTCCTCCCTCAGATGGTTTCGCGTACCAGCATGACGACGACGATCAGCGACAGCACCGCCTTGGCGACGCCGACCGCGCTGCCGATCACCAGGGGTTCGCCGCCGGCCTGGCGCATGGCGGCAATGGTGATCTGCATGCCCAGCCCGGTCAGGCCGAAGGCGAACAGCCAGGTCAGCCAGTCGCGGAAGGCGGCGATCATCTTGGCGGTGTGGAACACCGCGCCGTTGGCCTTGGTGATGGCGGCGTTGGCCGGCCCGGCCAGGGTGCGGGCGCTGACGATGCCGCGCAGCACGTCGCTGTCGGCGATGCTCATCACCTTCTTGTTGTCGATCAGGCGGCCGAGTGCGGCCTTCTGGTCGTCGCGCTGCAGCTTGGCGGATTCGGTCCGCAGCGTCGTCAGCTCGGCGTCGTTGAGCAGCCGGCTGCCGCTGACGTTGGTGTTGTCGAAATAACGTCCCTGATAGTGCTGGGCCGGCGCGAACACGCCGGTCGAGGACAACAGGAACATGGCGATGAAGCCCAGCACGAACACCGGGAACTTCTCGATGATCACCTTGCCGGTGTCGACCTGGACCAGGTTGGTGGCGCCGGCTTCGGTCTCGCGCTTGACGTACCACACCGCCAGCCACAGCACGATGATCGGCAGGAACAGCACGCGGGTGATGTTGAAGATCTCGGCCACCTTGAGGGTCTCGATGCCGTTGGGCTGGAACGCCAGCGCCGCGCCCGCGACCTGGGCCGAGTTGAGGATGCCGGTGCCGGCCCAGGCGCCGAACTGGACGTATCCCATGCCCAGCAGATGTCCGACCACCGGGAACAGGAACATGCAGATCACGCCGAACACCAGGATGGTGCCGATGGTGTAAGCGATCTCTTCCGACTTGGCTTGGACCACCGGGGCCGCTGCCACCGCCGCCGACACGCCGCATACCCCGACGCCGGCCGACAACACGCCGCCCATCGAGTTCGGAATCTTGCGCCGCGCGCCGATCAGCAGCACCAGCCACACCGAGCCCAGCACGAACACGCCGATCATCACCACCGACAACTGGCCGAGATGGACCAGTTCGCGGAAGCTGTAGAGCGTGCCGAGCAGGATCACGCCGGTCTTCAGGCCCAGCCGCGACAGCCGCACGCCATGCTGCGCCCATTCCGGAATCTTGAAGACATTGACGATCACCATGCCCAGCACGATGCCGAGCACGACGTAATTGAGCCCGAACACGTCATGGATGAAACGGCGGCCGGGAATCACCGGTCCGATCTCGCGGCTGAGCTGGGCCACCAGCGGATCGAAATACCATTTGACGATCATCGCCACGAACAGGATGAATATCCCGCCGGCGACGCTGCCAAGGTAATAGTCGAGATCGCCTTCCTTGTGATCGGCAAACCAGTGCCACAGGCCGACGACCAGCGCGATGCCGCCGAAGATCAGGCTCAGTTGGGTCATCTCGCCGACGGCACGCGTCAGGCTGAGATATTTGACCACCGCTTCGAGCTGGCCGTTCTTCACTAAATAGCTGTGCGCCAGCAAAATCAGCCCGATGATCGTCAATGCGGGGCTTTTGCGCGTATAGACCATGACTATCCCCCCGGATCGTTAACGGTTCTTGATTGGATTGACTGCCCCAATGTTAGCGTGATTCCACATATCGGCCATAGGCTTCCGTTGAACGCGGCACGCAAATCTTGGCTTGACACGGCAAGTCCATGCCCCCATCTTCCGCCGGTTCGCAACAATCAGAAACAAAATTTGAGGGGCGCCTTGCGACCGCGTATCGACGGCCGAAAGACGATTGGTTTTTTTGGGGGATTGGTGGCGCTTGCCGGTTTGGCGAGCGTGGCGGGGTTTGCGCCCGGCGCGCAAGCTACGCCTGATTTCGGGTCGCACACCCAGGAGATCTATGGCGGCGGTGCGCCGGCAGCGGCCTTGCCCAGCCCGGTCGAGCGTGTCGCCCGCATCGCCAAGGGCGATAATTTCTCGGGCGCTTTGGTCAAGGCCGGGCTCGACACGGCTGAAGCCGCCGAAATCGCCAAGGCGCTTCGGCCCAAGATCGATGTCCGCAAGTTGGCGGTCGGCCAGGAAATCAAGTTGGCGCTGACCCCGGGCGCAGGCACCCGCCAGTGGCGCCTGGTTTCGCTGTCGATGTCGGCCGAAGGCGATCGGACCTTGCAGCTTTGGCGCCGGCCCGACGGCAGCTTCGGCTTCGAGGATCATCACAAGGTCCTGCACCGCGAGGCGGTTCGCGTCGCGGGCGAGATCGAAGACGGCCTCTATGCCGCGCTGACCGAGACCGGCCTGCCGCCGGTGCTGGTGGTCGAGGCGGTGCGGCTGTTCGCGGTCGATCTCGACCTCGAACGCGACGTGCAAGCCGGCGATCGCTTCGAGATCCTGTTCGAACGCTTCGTCGACGAGGACGGCGTGCTGGCGCGCAACGGCGACATACTGATGGCGGCCTATCTGGGCGAGGAAACGACGCTCCGGCTCTATCGCCATGTCGTCGGCGGCAAGGTCGGCTATTACGACGCCGAAGGCCGCAGTCATGAACGCACTTTGCTGCGCACGCCGGTCGACGGCGCCACCGTCAATTCGCCCTTCGGCATGCGCCAGGGCGGCCAAGTCGCCCGGCCGGCGCGGACCGCGGGCAAGGCCGAGCGGCCCGCCAAGGGCCAACGCAAGCCCGTGCGCGGCGGCTACAGCGCCAATCACAAAGGGGTGGATTTCGGCGCCCCGGTCGGCACGCCGGTGCGCGCCGCCGGCGACGGCACGATCGAGATCGCCAAGATGTGGGGCGCCTACGGCAATTACGTCCGCATCCGCCACCCCGACGGCTATGCCACCGCCTACGCCCATCTCGCCAATTTCCGGCCCGGCCTCAAGGCCGGCGTCACCGTCCGCCAGGGCGAGGTGATCGGCGCCGTCGGCCGCACCGGCCGCACCACCGGTCCGCATCTGCATTTCGAAGTGCTGATCGGCGACCGGCAGGTCGATCCGCTGACGGTCAAGGTGACCGGCGGCGCGCCGTTGGCCGGCACCGAGGCCAAGCTGTTCTTCGCCTTGCGCGAGGCGATCGAGCGCGAACTCGCCGCCATGGCCGATCGCGGACCGTTCGCCGCCGTGCCGGCTACGGCGGCGCCCAGCGGCGTCCATCTGCGCTGACCGGCTGCGGCCGGACCGACTTCACTTTTTGCGCGGACAATCGGCGCGGCCGCAGGCCGGGCTGTTGACCGCCATGTAGGCGCCGCAAGCCGGGCACGCCGTCAGGTCCTCGACCGCGTTGGCGGAGCGCGAATCGGGCGCGGCGTTTTCGAGCGGCGGCGGCGAGGCCGCGCGCTTGTGCGCCTTGAAGCCGCGCCACAACAGATAAATCCCTACCGCCAGCGCCAGCAGCAACAGGATTTTGGTGAAGCTCATGGCGCAGTCCCGCCGCTAGAGTCCGAAGCGCGCGTAAGCGGCGCGCTCCTCGATCAGCGCCAGCGCTTCGGCGGCGACCTCGCCGCCCAGCCCGAAGCGCCGCCTCAGCCAACCGCTCTCGCCGCCGATCGGCCGCAACTTGACCTTGTCGCCGAAGCGCCGCCGCATCTCGCCCCGCAGATCGCCCAGCCCGTCGACCAGCCCCAGCGCCAGGGCCTCGCGGCCGGTCCAGATCTCGCCCGAAAACAGCGCCGCTTCCTCGCCCTTGAGTCGCGCGCCGCGGCGCTGGCGGATCTGGGCCTTGAACTGCTCGTGAATGTCGCGTTGCAAGCGTTCGAGCCGGGCCACGTCCTCGGGACGCTCGGGGCGGAACGGGTCGAGCAGCGATTTGCGTTCGCCCTGGACATGCAGCCGCCGCTCGATGCCCAGGCGCTCGAGCGCGCCGGCGAAGCCGAACCCGGCCGAGATCACGCCGATCGAGCCGACCACCGAGGCCGGATCGGCGTAGATCTCGTCGGCCGCGCTGGCCAGCCAATAGCCGCCCGAGGCGGCGACGTCCTCGATAAAGGCGATCACCGGCAACTTCTTCTCGGCTGCCAGCGCCCGCACGCGACCGGCGATCAGCGCCGACTGCACCGGCGCGCCGCCGGGCGAATTGATCGACAGCGCCACCGCCTTGGCACCGCGCAGGCCGAAGGCGCGCTCGAGCCACGGCGCGACCTGGGCCAGGGTCAGGCCGCGCGCACCCGGCAGCCGGCCGATGCCGCCGATCACGCCGTGCAGACGTACCACCGGCACCACCGGCGTCCGCCCAAACATGTCCCCCAACCACGCCATGGCGCTTCCTTAGCCGGAAGCCGCCGCCAGCACCAGCGGTGCGGCGTGCCGCAGCACCGCCTCGATCTCGACCCGATAGCTGCCGTCCGCGGCGTGCAGCACCAACGGCGGCCGGCGGGTCACGCCCGATCCGGGCCGCCGCGCCTCGATCAGCACGCGTTTGGCCGAGCGTCCCGCCTTGGGGATCAGCGGCAGCACGATCGTCGACCAGCCCGTCAGCAGCGCAACGATCTCCTCGCAGCGAGCGGCGTCGTGGATCATGGTCAGCGTGCCGCCGGCCTTGAGCGAGCGGGCCGCCAGCGCGATCCAGGGCGCAAGACCGTCCGCTCCTTCGACCGAGGCCGTCGCGCGCGAAGGCTCGGGCGAAGCGTCGGTCGCGCGCGGATCGAAATAGGGCGGATTGGCCATCGCCCGATCGAACCCCGCGCCCAGGCCTGCCGGCGGATTTTCGACCGTGCCGTGCAGGACTGTCAGGCGATCGGACATGGCGTTAAGCGCGGCGTTGTCTCTGGCCAATGCGGCAAAGTCGGCCTGAGTCTCCAGCCCGACCACGCTTGTGCCGGGACAGCGCGCCAGCAAGGCCAGCGCGGCCCCGCCCGTCCCGCAACCGAGATCGAGTACGCGTTCGCCCGCAACCGCCGGCACCGAAGCCGCCAGCAGGATGCTGTCGATCGCGACGCGGAATCCTCGTGCCGGCTGGCGCAGGCGGATGCGGCCTCCCAGCAACAGATCGTCGGTGAATCGATCGGACATGGCTTTGTCGCTGGTCTTGACGGCGATGGCCGGGTTATTGTCCCTGCGCCGTTCGGGGAATCAAGCCTTGGCCACCATTCTCAGACTCGAAAAAGACACCCGCGCCGCCTCGCCGCTGGCGCCTTCGCTCAAGGCGCTGCAGGGCCTGGTCGAAAGCGATCTGTCGCGGGTCAACGCCATCGTCATCGAGCGCGCCCAAAGCCCGATCCCGCTGATCCCGCAGATCGCCCGCCACCTCATCGCTGCCGGCGGCAAGCGCATCCGGCCGATGCTGACCCTGGCCGCGGCACGGCTCTGCGGTCACGCCGGCGACGAGGCCGCGGTCAAGCTGGCGGCGGCGGTCGAGTTCATCCACACCGCCACGCTGTTGCACGACGACGTGGTCGACGACAGCGCGCTCCGGCGCGGCAAGAGCTCGGCCAATGCGGTGTGGGGCAACGCGGCCTCGGTGCTGGTGGGCGATTTCCTCTTCACCCGCTCCTTCCAGCTCATGGTCGAGACCGGCTCCCTGCGCGTGCTCGACATCCTCTCGCATGCCTCCTCGACCATCGCCGAGGGCGAGGTCAACCAGCTCACCGCCTCGGGCGACCTCTCCACCAGCGAGGCCAAGTATCTCGACGTCATCTCGGCCAAGACCGCGGCGCTGTTCGCCGCCGCCTGCCGGGTCGGCGCGGTGATCGCCGGCCGGCCGCCGGCCGAGGAAGAGGCGCTCGACGATTACGGCCGCAATATCGGCATCGCCTTCCAGCTGGTCGACGACGTGTTGGACTATGCCGCCCGCCAGGACAAGCTGGGCAAGACCGTGGGCGACGATTTTCGCGAGGGCAAGATCACGCTGCCGGTGCTGCTGGCCTATCGGCGGGGCGATGCCGCCGAGCGCGAGTTCTGGAAGCGCACCATCGAGCGCAAGGACCAGCGCGCCGAGGACCTCGACCAGGCCATCCGGCTGATGGAGACCCATGGCGCCTTCACCGATTCCTTGGCGCGCGCGGCCCATTACGGCGACCTCGCTAGGCGCGCGCTTTCGGTCTTTCCCGACCGGCCCGAGAAGACCGCACTGGCGGAAGCGGTCGGTTTCGCGGTCCAGCGCGGCCACTGATCTCCGCGCGCCGTTGCGGGCGCCTTTTCTCCGCGCGCCGTTGCGGGCAACTCTTCTCCGCGCGCCGTTGCGGGCGCGACGGGCACAGGCTATAAGGCGCCCCCGGTCGGAGTGTAGCTCAGCCTGGTAGAGCACTAGCTTCGGGAGCTAGGGGCCGGAGGTTCGAATCCTCTCACTCCGACCAGCGATTTCAAGGACCGGACGCCAAGTTCGCGGTGCCCACGGCCGGCCGAATTGAAACCGGCCGGGACGACTAGGGCACGATCCGCGATCTGTCTTGAACCACATGGTTCAAGACAGAGCGATCATGCCCTAGGGCCGGATCACGGCTGTGCCGGTGCGCCGGCCCTGGGCGTCGTAGATTTCGATCACCTGGCTGGGCGCCGGCAGCAGACCCTTGTCGAGCAGCCGCCTCACCTCCGGCGGCAGGCGATAGGCCTCGGCGCGCTCGGCGTCAGTGGCACAGGCGCCGCAAAACGCGAGCCCAGTCGCCGCAACCGCGAGAGCCGACCGCGGCCTAATTCTCGACCAAGCCGCCATCGGACGCGCTTCCTGCCTTCTCCGCCGAGCTCTTGCCTTTTGCCTTTGTCTCGGCGGGCACGCTTGCGTCAGGTACCGTCGGCTTGCCTTTGCCTTCCGGCTCGGCCCCATCCTCGCCCCTAAGCAATTCGGCCTGGGCCTTCTGGATTTCGGCCCGCGCCGCCGAGGCGACGGCGCGATCCTGCGCCGAGGGATCGGCCGGCGCCGTGGCCGCGGCCTCGACCTGCTTGAGCTTGGCGATGGTCGCTTTGGGATCGCCCGGCACCGGCGAGGAGTCGATCGACACCTCGCCCGCCACCGCATAGCGCTTGCCGTCCGGTCCGGTCTGATAGTCGTAGCGCGGCGCGCCGGCATATTGCCCGCCGACCCGGGCATGGGCCTGTTCGTGCGCCCGCACCGCCGTGTCGGTGCGCTTGAGTTCCTCGACCTGACGCCGCTCGGCTTCGTCCAGCGGCTCGCCATCCTGCCCCTTGGGCGCGGCGCCGGCCTCGGCCGCGGTCTCGGTTTCGGTTCCGCCGGCCTCGTCCTCGGCCGCAAACAGCCCCGGCACCAAGGGCCGCGGCGCACCTGGCCGGGCCGCGTTTTCGCCGGGCGCTGCAGGGCGCGGCGTCGGATCGGGCAGGCCCAGGCTTTCGGCCGGCCGCGTGCGGCGGGCGAAACCTGGGGCGGCGATGGACGCGACCGCGCCGCTTTCTGCAATGGCGCCAATCATGGTCGGACTCTAGCGCCCAGCGCCCAGGACGCAAATCACGAAAAAGCGAGGCTGGGACTTTGCGGACAAGGTTCGGCACCTCCGCTCCGAAAGCAACGGGCCCGGCCGGGGTCGCCCCCGACCGGGCCCGCGCGTCAGGTCCGAACTAGTAGGAGATCTTGTCGACCTTGATCCAACGCTTGTTCTTGATCTGATAGAGCACCGAACTGTTCTGCGGATCGGGGCCCTGACGCTTGTTGGCGGCGAAGTTCATCGGCGCCGAGCCGAAGATGTCGCCGTGGTTCTTGATCGACTCGATGCCCTTGACCAGACTGTCGACCGAGAGGTTCTTGCCGGCCTTGTCGGCGGCGGTGACGAACAGGTCCATCACCGCATAGCCCGCCATGGCCTGCAGATCGGCGTCGCGGTTGAACTTGGCCTTGTACTTGTCCATCCACACCTTGGCCTCGGGGCCGGCGGTGTCGGGATAGAGGATCGGCGTCTGGCCGACGCCGAACATGCCCTCGGTCACGCCCTGGGGCGCAAGCTCGGCCACTTGCGGCGTGTACATGGCAGAAGGCCCGACCATGTCGATGTTCCAGCCGATCTTCTTGGCCTCGCCCGCCGCACCGATGGTCTCGCGGATGATGGTGCCCAGCACCACCAGGTCGGCATTGGCCTGGCGCATCAGCGCGACCTGGGACGAAAAGTCAGTGGCACCGCGCTTGTATGTGGTCTTGCTGACCAACTCCATGCTCTTGGCCTTGAGCGTCCATTCGGCGCCGTTGAGCACGTCGATGCCGTAATCGTCGTCCTGGTAGAGAATGGCGACGCGCTTCTTGCCCCGGTTCTCGACGAAGTACTTGGTCGCCGCCCGCATCTGCTGGTCGTAGGTGGTGGTGAACGAGAAGTGCAGCTTGTGGTGCGGCTCGTACATCAGCGCCGCGGCCGAGAACGGAAACAGGTTGGGCACGCCCAGCTTGTCCGATTCCGGCATCGACACCATGTTCATCGGCGTGCCGAGATTGCCGACCATGGCGAACACCCGGTCGCGCTTCAACAGCTTGTCGGTCGCCTGCACCGCCTTGGGCTGGGTGTAGGCGTTGTCCTCGACGATGAAGCGGATCTTGCGGCCGAAGATGCCGCCGGCGGCATTGACCTCCTCGACCCGCATGCGCATGCCGTTGGTCACCGCCACGCCCCAGATCGCGGCCGGGCCGGACAGGTCGGTGTGCTTGCCGATGACGATTTCCTTGTCGGTCACGCCTTGGACCTTCTGCGCCAGCGCCGGTGCGGCGACGGCCAGGGCCGCGGCCGCGGCCGTGGTCAGGAGCAATGTGCGTCGTGTGGTCATGTGTCGGTTTCCTCCTCGGGTAAAGGGATTGCGGTTCGGCGCCGGGGCCCTATGCCCCGACGTACATTTCGTCGATCAGGCCCTTGTACTTCTGGTTCACGAACTTGCGCTTGAGCTTCATGGTGGGCGTGATTTCCTCGTCCTCGGGCGTGATCTGCTGGTCGATCAGGCGGAACTTCTTGACCGTCTCGACCCGCGCGAACTGGGCGTTGACCTTCTCGATCTCCTCCTCGATCAGGTCCTGGACCGCGCGCGCGCGCGTCAGGCTGGCGAAGTTGGTGAAGGGCACGTTGCGGTCCTGGGCGAACTTCACCACGTTGTCGTGGTCGATCATGATCAGCGCGGTCAGGAACTTGCGGCGATCGCCGATCACCACCGCGTCCGAGATGTAGGGGCTGAACTTGAGCTGGTTCTCGATCTCGGAGGGGGTGACGTTCTTGCCGCCGGCGGTGATGATGATGTCCTTCATGCGGTCGGTGATCTTGACGAAGCCCTCGTTGTCGATCAGGCCGACGTCGCCGGTGTGCAGCCAGCCGTCGCGGACGGTCTCGGCGGTCTTTTCGGGCTGGTTGAGATAGCCCATGAAGACGTGCGGGCCCTTGAGCAGGATCTCGCCCTCCGGGCTGAGCTTGACTTCGGTGTCGGGCGCGGCGATGCCGACCGAACCCAGCTTGACGCGATCCTCGGGCATGAAGGTGGCGAGGCCGACGTTTTCGGTCTGGCCGTAAACCTCGTACATCGCGCTGCCCAGCGCGATGTACCATTTGATCAAATCGGGCGCGATCGGCGCGGCGCCGGTGACCAGATAGCGCGCGCGCGAAATGCCGATCATGCGCTTGAGATTGCCCAGCACCAGGAAGTCGGCGGCCCGGAAGGCCAGGTCCAGCCACAGCGGCACCTCGTGCCCGCCGATGATCGCCTCGGCCCGCTTCATGCCGATGCCGATGGCGGCGCGATAGGCCGCCTGCTGCATCGGCGTGGCGTCGCGGATCGCCAGCATGATGCCGGAATAGAACTTCTCCCACACCCGCGGCACCGCCAGGAAGATGGTCGGCTGCACCTCGCGGATGTTCTCGGGCACGGTCTCGGGGCTTTCGGCGAAATTGACGGTCGCGCCCGAAATCACGGCGCGGAAGGTGGTGAAGCCGCGCTCGGCGATATGGCATAGCGGCAGGAAGGAGAGCTGCTCCTCGTTCTCGTCGACCGGCGAGCGCAGAGTGCGCAGCCCGTTATAGACCTGGAAAGTCAGGTTCTTGTGGCTGATCAGCGCGCCCTTGGGCGGGCCGGTGGTGCCCGAGGTGTAGATCAGGATGGCGGGGTCCTCGGGCTTGGCCTTGGCGATCTCCAGCTCCCACACGCCGGGATGCTCGCGCTCGAATTGGCGGCCGAGATCCAACAGCTGATCGAAGCTGATCACCATCGGGTCGCGGAAATCGTGCAGCCCCTCCATGTCGAACACCACGATCTTGACCACGGTCGGCATCTGCGGCCGCGCTTCCAGCGCCTTGTCGAGCTGCTCGTCGTCCTCGACGAACAGTACCTTGGCCCGGCAGTCGGCCACGACATAGGCCAGTTGCTTGGCGGAATCGGTGGTGTAGACGCCCGAGCAGATGCCGCCGATGCAGATCGTGGCCAGATCGGCGTAAAGCCATTCCGGGCCGTTGTTGGCGATGACGGCGGTGACGTCGCCGCGGCCCAGCCCCAGCGCCTTGAGGCCGAGACCGCAGTGCTTGGCGTGCTCGCCGTACTCGGTCCAACTGATCGCCCGCCAGATGCCCATGTCCTTTTCGCGCATCGCCACCTTGGCGCCGCGGGTCTTCACGCCCTCCCAGAACAGCTGCGGGACGGCGTGGGTCTGCCAGCGCGGATCGAGCGGCGGATAGACGCGCACGGCATGATGCTCGGACATCGGCTTCGACCCTCCCCTGCGGCGCCCGGCTACGATTGATTCTTGTTTGCGCTAATGTGCCGGAAAACCCGGGCGGCGTCGAGGGGGCAGGCGCGCGCGGCCGGCGGCGATATTTGCTATAGAGGCCGCCGGCGACCCCGTAGCTCAGCCGGATAGAGCACAGGATTCCTAATCCTGGGGCCGTGGGTTCGAATCCCGCCGGGGTCGCCAGTCTTCGCCGATCGGAGACCTCGCGTGAAACGCTATCGGATCGCCGCCATTCCGGGCGACGGCATCGGCCAGGAAGTGATCGCGGCCGGGATCGAGGTGCTGCAGGCGCTGGCCAAGCGCGCCGGCGGTTTCGAGATGGCCTTCGACCATTTCGACTGGGGGTCCGAGCACTACAAGCGCACCGGCGCGATGATGCCGGCTGACGGCCGCGAACGCATCAAGGGCCACGACGCCATCTTTTTCGGCGCGGTCGGATCGCCCGACGTGCCCGACCATGTCTCGCTATGGGGCCTGCGCCTCGCCATCTGCCAGCCCTTCGACCAATACGCCAATGTCCGGCCGACGCGGCTTCTGCCCGGCATCCGCGGCCCCTTGCGCGATGTCGGCCCGGCCGACCTCGATTGGGTGATCGTGCGCGAAAACAGCGAGGGCGAATATGCCGGCGTCGGCGGGCGGGTGCATCGCGGCCTGCCGCAGGAGGTCGCCACCGACGTCTCGATCATGACCCGCGCCGGCGTCGCCCGCATCATGCGCTTCGCCTTCGCGCTGGCGCGCTCGCGCCCGCGCAAGACGCTGACCGTGGTGACCAAGTCCAACGCCCAGCGCTATGCCATGGTGATGTGGGACGAGATCGCGGCCGAGGTGGCGGCCGAGTTCCCGGACGTCGCCTGGGACAAGATGCTGGTCGACGCCATGACCATGCGCATGACCATGCGCCCGGCCAGCCTCGATACCATCGTCGCCAGCAACCTTCATGCCGACATCCTGTCGGATTTGGCGGCGGCGCTGGCCGGATCGCTGGGCATCGCGCCGACCGCCAACCTCAACCCCGAGCGGCGCTTTCCCTCGATGTTCGAGCCGATCCACGGTTCGGCCTTCGACATCGCCGGCAAGGGCATCGCCAATCCGATCGGCACCTTCTGGACGGCGACGCTGATGCTGGAGCATCTCGGCGAAAGGCCGGCGGCCGAGCGGCTGATGCGGGCGATCGAACGCGTCACCGCCGATCCGGCGCTGCACACGCCCGATCTCGGCGGCCGCGCCACTACCGGTCAGGTCACCGCCGCCGCCGTCGCCGCTTTGGCGGGGGACAATCGGTGAGGCGCGCCGCCGCCCTGTTGGCGCTGGCGCTGGCGGGGTGCGAGCCCTCGGCCGCGGCCGACGCCGCCGCCCCGGATTCGCTGCAGCCTTTGCTGCAGGCCTATGTCCGCGCCGCCAAACCGGGCGAGACACAAGCGACCTATCAGGAGATGTTCGACGTCGTGCTGCGGCGGGTGCGGCGCGATTATGCCGGCGAGATCGAGACCGCCAACCTGGTCGCCGCCGGGATCAAGGCGATCGAGGGGCTAGCGCCGGAGAGCGAGTCTCCAGCCGAGGTCTTCAAGCGCGCGGTCAACGCCGCGCTGGCTTCGCTCGATCCGTACTCCAACTATCTCGATGCCGGCGATCTGGCGCGCCTGCGCAGCGCCATCGCCGGCAGCTTCGGCGGCATCGGCCTCGAAGTCGACATGGTCGAGGGCCTGGTGCGGGCGGTGGCGCCGATCGAGGACAGCCCGGCTGCGCGCGCCGGTCTCAAGACGGGGGACCTGATCGTGCGCATCGGCGATCTGCCGGTGCTGGGCCTGACCCTGGCGGATGCGGTGTCGCGCCTGCGCGGCGAGCCCGGCACCCAGGTCGCGATCGCCATCCGCCGCCCCGGCCGCGAGGACGAGTTCATCGTCACCTTGACCCGCGAGATGATTCGATCGCCGGTGGCGCGGGCGCGGATGGAGGACGACATCCTGGTGCTGCGGGTGTCGGGATTCGCCCGCTCGCTCAAGCCGATGCTGGAGAAGGCGGTGGCCGATGCCCAGCGCGAACGCGCGCCGCGCGGCGTGATCATGGATCTGCGCGGCAATCCCGGCGGCACGCTCGACCAGGCGGTGGTGGCGGCCGACGCCTTCCTGACCGCGGGCGAGATCGTCTCGATTCGCGGGCGGGCGGCAAGCGAGACCCGGCGCTGGAAAGCCGACGAGGCCGAGGTGCTGGCGGGCGTGCCGATGGTGGTGCTGATCGACGGCGGCTCGGCCTCGGCCTCCGAGATCGTCGCCGGCGCGCTGCAGGATCACGGCCGCGCCACGATCATGGGCCGGCGCAGCTACGGCAAGGGCAGCGTGCAGACCGTGATCCCGCTCGGCGGCGACAAGGGCGCGCTGCGCCTGACCACGGCGCTCTATTACACGCCGTCGGGGCGCGTGGTGCAGCGCGCCGGCATCGGTCCCGACATCGAGCTGGTGCCGCCCGACGACGCCGCCCAGCCGCGCGGCGGCCGGCGCGAGGGCGACGACGCCCGCGCCTTGCCCGGCGCCGTCGA
>VGDZ01000044.1 GCA_016869515.1 Alphaproteobacteria bacterium
GGCCGCACTCGTCGCTCGGATATCGGCCGCCGGCACCGGCAACGTTCGGTCTGATCCAGTCACTCGAACCGGTCGTCGCGATGCAGTAATCTCTCACTCGGCTTGGTTCAAAAACTCGGTCAGGTCAGGCCACGAGGCGCTGGCGATCGCCGAGTTGCTGGAAGAGCAGGATCTGCGCATCGGCAAGGAGCCGAGCTGGCGCGCGCTCAATGGCGCCGCCCAGACGCTCAAGGGCCGGCTGGAAGAGGCCAAAGGCGAATTCAATGCCCCCGAACTGGCCGAGAATGCCGAGGTCAAGGCTTGGCGAGCGCTGATCGAGCATCGTCAGGGCCGCCACGCCCAGGCCGCCAACCTGTTCGAGGCCGCGGCCGATGCGCTGATGAAGTTTCCGCCCGACCAGCGCACTCGCTTCCGCCTGGCCGCGGCCAAGAGCGCGGTCGAAACCAAGAAGTGGGAAGCGGCCGAGAAGCAGATCGAGCAGGCGCGCAAGGAAAACCCCGGCTGGCGGGCCGAGATCGAACTGAAGTTCGCCGAGGCCCGCGTCAAGGCCGGCAAGGGCGAAGTCGAACCGGCGATCGAGCTTTATCGCGAGG
This sequence comes from Alphaproteobacteria bacterium, assembly GCA_016869515.1. Lineage (GTDB taxonomy): Bacteria > Pseudomonadota > Alphaproteobacteria > VGDZ01 > VGDZ01 > VGDZ01. The sequence continues at coordinate 594 of VGDZ01000044.1, forward strand.
TCACCGACCAATCCGACAACCTCCACGTCCGCGCCGAGGCGACGCTGGCGCTGATCAACCTCGAATTCACCGAGGGTCGGATCAAGCGGCGCGAAGCGATCGAGCGGCTGCAGCGGCTGCAGTTCGCCTGGCGCAACGACGAACTCGAGCTGACGGTGTTGCGGCGCATCGCCGAGCTGCAGCTGCGCGATCGCGACTTCCGCAACGCGCTGTTGACGATGCGCTACACCGTCAAGTATTTCGCCAAGCATCCCGCCGGCAAGGAAATCGCGCGCGAGATGAACGAGACCTTCGCCCGGCTCTATCTCGACGGCCAGGCCGACAAGCTGGCGCCGGTGGCGGCGCTGGGCCTCTATTACGAATTCCGCGAGCTTTCGCCGCCCGGCCGCCAGGGCGACCAGGTGCTGCATTACCTGGCCGACCGGCTGGCGCGCATCGGCCTCTACGAGGAGTCCGCCAAGGTGCTGGAGCAGCAGATCACCTTCCGCCTGCGCGGCCAGGACAAGATCGAGGCCGGCGCCATGCTGGCCGGAATCTACTTGCTCGACAACAAGCCGGTCGAAGCCATCCGCATCCTCGAGGCCACGCCGACCGATGCGCAGACTTCGCCCCAGGCGGTGGCGCAGCGGCGGTTGCTGCAGGCGCGCGCCATCGCCGACCAGAACCGCGTCCCCGACGCGCTCAAGTTCATCGAACGCGACACCGCGCTCGAGGCCGACATCCTGCGCGCCGATCTCAACTGGCAGACCAAGAACTGGGCCGCGGCGGCGGAAGCGCTGGAGCGGCTGGTGGCGCCCCTGGCCAGGCCCGATGCCGCGATCGAAAAGGTCGATCGCAACCGCATCATGCGACTGGCGGTGGCCTATTCGCTGACCGACAGCCGCGACCGCCTGCGCCAGCTCAAGCAGCGGTTCGGCACCCGCATGAAGGACCCGCCCGAGGGGCCGCCTTTCGAGGTGCTGACCCGCGAGGTCGATCCCGGCGCCACCAATTTCCGCGAACTGGCCACCACCATCGCCAATGTGGGCGCGCTCGAGACCTTCATGACCAACTACAGGGACAAGCTGCAACGCGGCGCGTTGAGTGCTATAAACTAGACCGGTTCAGGGGAGTCTTCCATGCGCGTGGCATCGACAACGGTCCGCGCCGCGGCGGTCGCGGCGGCGTTTTTTCTGGCGGGCGGGGCCTCGGCCCAGACCAAATCCGACTGGTACGTCCAGCTCGGCATCGGCGGGATCCAAAAGCCCGATTACCCGGGCGCCGAGGGATCGAACGCCACGCTGTGGCCGTTCTTCTACATCAACTGGAAGGACATCGTCGAAGCCGATCACCATGACGGCGTGCGGATCAACGTCTATTCGACCCGCAACCTCAAGGTCGGGCTGCAGGCCACCACCCAGTGGCCGGCCAATCGGCCGCGCAAGCTGACCGATGTCGACTATCCGCTGGAGGTCGGCCCCTACGTCTCGTTCTTCTTCGACAATTGGAAGTTCGACGTCGGCCTGCGCCAGGACATCCTCGACCAGCATGGCGGCTATGTCGCCGATTTCGGCGTCACCTACGGCGCCAAGCTGCGCGACATGCCGCTGCGATTCGAGATCCAGCCCAAGCTCACCTATGTCAGCGACGACTACAACCAGTCCTACCATGGCGTGACCGCGCGCGAGCGCACCCTGACCGGCTACACCCGCAAATCGCCCGATGGCGGCCTGCACGACTTCTCGCTCAAGGGTAAACTCTATTACGACTTCACGCCCAATTGGACGATGGAAGTGTTCATGCAGGTGATCAAGCTGATGGGCGATGCCGCCGATGCCCAGATCACCAAGGACGAAGTCAACTACGTCACCGGCATCGGCATCATGTACCGCTTCTAGCCGCCCGGGGGCGGCGGCAATGAGGCCAGGCGGGGATCGCGCGGTCGCCGCGTGGTTGTTCGTCTGCGCCGCCCTGGTGGCGGCGATGGTGGTGTTCGGCGGGTTGACGCGACTGACCGAGTCCGGGCTTTCGATCGTCGAATGGCGGCCGATCACGGGCGCGCTGCCGCCCCTGACCGCGGCGGCTTGGGACGCCGAATTCGCCAAGTACCGGGAATCGCCCGAGTACAAGCATGTCAATCTCGGCATGAGCATGGCCGGCTTCCAGCGCATCTACTTGGTCGAGTGGGGCCATCGCCTGCTCGGCCGGCTGATCGGGCTCGTGGTGCTCGTACCCTTGATCTGGTGGTGGTGGCGCGGGCGGATCGATCGCGCGCTGGGGCTGAGGGTTCTGGCGTTGTCCGTGTTGGGCGGGCTGCAGGGGGCGATGGGCTGGTACATGGTGGCCTCGGGGCTGGTGTCGAATCCGGCGGTCAGCCATTACCGTCTGGCGGCGCATTTGGCGCTGGCGCTGGTGATCTTCGCCGGGCTGTGGTGGCTGGCGCTGGACGCGGGCGAGGGGCGCAAGGCGGAGCGCGACGGCAAGGCGGCGTTGGTCGCGGGCTTGATCTTCCTGCAGTCGCTGTCGGGGGCGCTGGTGGCGGGGCTGGATGCGGGCATGGCCGCCAACACCTGGCCGCGGATGGGCGATGGGCTGGTGCCGGCGAATTGGAACGAACTCGAGCCGTGGTGGCTGAATTGGCTGGAGAACCCCTCGACCGTGCAGTTCAGCCATCGCAGCAGCGCCTGGCTGGCGGCGGCGGCGGCGGTGTGGCTGTGGTGGCACATGCGCGATCGCCGCGGGGCCGATTGGTTGCCGATCTTGGTCGTGGTGCAGTTCGCGCTGGGCGTGGCGACGGTGCTGAGCCAGGTCGCGATCCCGATCGCGGCCTTGCATCAGGCGGTGGCGGTGGCGCTGTTCGCGCTGGCGGTGACCCTGGCCCGAAAGCCGGCGGCGTGACGACGCCGACCATGGGCTATGTCACCTGCGCCTCGAGGGACGAGGCGCTGCGCATCGGCCGCGCCTTGGTCGAGGAGCGGCTGGCGGCCTGCGTCAACATCGTCGACGGCATGACCGCGCTCTATCGGTGGCAGGGAAAGATCGAGCAGGGCTCGGAGGCGATCCTGATCCTCAAGACCCGCGCCGCGCAGGTGTCGGCGCTGACGGCGCGGATCAAGGCGCTGCATTCCTACAGCGTGCCTTGCGTGGTCACTTGGCCTCTGACCCAAGGCAATCCGGACTTCCTGGCCTGGGTCGAAACGGAGACAAGCCCGCCATGATCGAACGGTTGGACCATTTCGTGCTGACCGTGGCCGATCTCGACCGCAGCATCGGCTTCTACCGCGACGTCTTGGGGATGACCCCGCGCGGCTTCGGCGAGGGCCGCATGGCGCTGCATTTCGGCGGGCAGAAGATCAACCTGCATGTCGCCGGCAAGGAATTCGAGCCCAAGGCGCGAAAGCCCAAGCCCGGCTCGGCCGATTTGTGCTTCGTCGTGCGCGGCCGGCTGGAGGACGCGACCGAGCGCCTGACCAAGGCCGGCGTCGCCATCGAGCTGGGACCGGTCGAGCGCACCGGCGCGCTGGCGCCGTTCCGCTCGATCTATTGCCGCGACCCCGACGGCAATCTGATCGAGCTTTCGGTCTATGGCTGAGGCGCGCGGGATACCGGGCGATCCATGCATTTTCGCCGGGTGACTTGACCGGCCTTCCATGCGATAGAGCCGCCATGGACCGCCAAGCCTCGCTGATCGCCCAGAGCTTCAACAACCTGGCGCATTCCCTCAGCCACATGGTCATGGTGCTGTATCCGACCGCGGTGTTGGGTATGACCGCCGGCTTCGGGCTGTCCTATGGCGAGATGGTGGCGTTGGCGACGCCGGGCCTGGTGCTTTACGGCGTCGCCGCCTTGCCGGCCGGCTGGCTGGGGGATCGCTGGTCGGCGCCGGGCATGATGGCGATCTTCTTCCTTGGCACGGGTGCCGCGACGCTGGCGACGGGTTTCGCGCGCACGCCGTTCGAGGTCATGCTGGGCTTGGCGGCGGTCGGGCTGTTCTCCTCGATTTACCATCCGGTCGGCATCGCTTGGCTGATCTCGACCGCGATCAACCCCGGCCGGGCGCTGGGGATCAACGGCATTTTCGGCTCGATCGGCATCGCCGCGGGACCGCTGTTTGCCGGCTTCGCCACCGACTGGGCGGGGTGGCGCTGGGCGTTCATCGTTCCGGGCCTGGTCGGCATCGCGATCGGGCTCGGCCTGCTGGTGGCGTTGCGCCGGCTGGGCTCGCGCGCCCGCGGCAGCGGCCGCGAAGACGCCTATCCGGTGGCGCGCGGCGAGGCCTGGCGCGCGCTCGGGATACTCGCCGGAACCACGGCTTTGGCCGGCATGCTCTATCAGTCGATCTCGATCGCCATGCCCAAGGTGTTCGACGAGCGCGTCGCGCTGCTCAGCGGCGATACCGCCGCCATCGGCGCTACCGTCGCCGCGGTCTATCTGGCATCGTCGTGTTCGCAGCTGATGGGCGGCTGGCTGGCCGATCGCTTCGATCTCAAATGGGTCTATGTGGTGTGCAACGCCGCGGTCGCGCCGCTGGTGGCGGGGGCGGGCGTGGCGGCCGGGCTGCCGGTGGTGGCGGCGGTGTTCCTGGCGATCTCGCTGAGCATCTGCGGCAATCCGGCCGAAAACGCGATGATCGCGCGCTTCGCGCCCGAGCGCTGGCGGTCGGTGATCTATGGCGCCAAGTTCGTGCTGGCGCTGGGGGTGAGCGGCCTGGTGGCGCCGCTGGCGATCGGCTATTTCGACCGCACCACCGGCACGACCGCGATGCTGCTTTACGTCCTGGGCGCGACCTCGGTGGTTTTGGCGGCGCTGGCGTTGATGCTGCCGCCGAGCAGGCAGGGCCGCGCGCCGCAGCCGGCGCTGGCCGACTGAGCCGATACGGTCCCGGGCGCGCATGCACGATCTGCTGATCCGCGGCGCCCGGGTGTTCGACGGCAGCGGCGCGCCGGCGCGGCGCTGCGACGTGGCCGTGTCGGGAGGGCGCATCGCCGCCCTGGGCGAGGGGCTGGGAGCGGCGCGCGAAACGGTCGATGCCGGCGGGCTGGCGCTGATGCCGGGCGTGATCGACGTCCACACCCATTACGATGCGCAGCTGACCTGGGATCCGTTCGGCGATCCCTCGCCGGCGCTGGGCGTGACCACGGTGGTGATCGGCAATTGCGGCTTCGGCATCGCCCCCTGCAAGCCGGGCGATCGCGACCTGACGCTGCGCAACTTGACCCATGTCGAGGGCATGTCGCTGTCGGCGCTGCGACAGGGCGTCGACTGGCGCTTCGAAAGCTTCGGCCAGTACCTCGATTTCCTCGGCCGGCGCGGGGTCGGCGTCAACGTCGCCAGCTTCATCGGCCATTCCGCCATCCGCACCTTCGTCCTGGGCGAGGACGCGCCGCGCCGCGCGGCGACGCCCGACGAGGTCGCGGCGATGGCGGCGCTCGTGCGCGACGGCATGCGCCAGGGCGCCATCGGCTTCGCCACTTCGACCTCGCCGGCGCATAACGGCGAGGGCGGCATTCCGATGCCCTCGCGCCTGGCCGAGGATGCCGAGCTTTCCGACCTGGTCGCGGCCATGGGCGAGGGCGGGCGTGGCACCTTCATGCTGACCAAGGGCGGGCAGACCAAGATTCCGTTCCTGGCCTCGCTGGCCCGGCGCGCCAAGCGGCCGGTGGTGATCGCCGCCATCCTGCATTCCAGCGTCGATCCCGAGGGCACCTTCCGCGATCTCGCTCAGATCGACGCCGCGCGCGGCGAAGGGTTGGGGCTCTACGGCCAGATTTCGTGCTGTCCGCTCAGCAACGAATTCACCCTGCGCTCGCCCTATCCATTCGAGGGCCTGGCGGCATGGAAGCCGGCGATGACCGCCAAGGGTGACGCCGTCAAGCGTGTCTATGCCGATCCCGAGTTTCGCGCCAAGGTACGCGCCGAACTGGCGCTGCCGCCGACCTTCCGGCTGTTCAACGACGAATGGCACAAGGTCGAGGTGACCGAGGTCAAGCGCGCCGAACACCGCGCGCTGGAAGGCCAGACGCTGGATCGCATCGCCGCCCGGCGCGGCGTGTCGGCGCTGGACGCGATGCTGGATCTGGCGCTGGCCGAGGACTTGGACACGTTGTTCACCGCCATGCTGCTGAATTCGGACGAGGCCGCGGTCGGGCGCATGATCCGCAACCCCGATACCGTGGTGGCGCTATCGGATGCGGGCGCGCACATGACCTTCTTCTGCGATGCCGGCTATGCGCTGCATCTGCTTGGGCATTGGGTGCGCGAGCGCGGCCTGCTCAGTTGGGAAGAAGCCATCCGCCGCCTGACCGGGCAGCCGGCGGCGATCTACGGGATTTCGGATCGCGGCCGCATCGCCCCCGGCCTGGCGGCCGATCTGATGCTGTTCGATCCGGCGCGCATCGGCCGCGGCCCCAAGCGCCGGGTCACCGATCTACCCGGCGGCGCGCCCCGGCTGGTGACGCCCGGCATCGGCATCGAGGGCGTCTGGGTCAACGGCAAGCGCATCGTCGATCGCGACGCCATGGTCGCCGCCGCGCCGCTTGCCGGCCAGGTGTTGAGGAGCTTCGCGGCATGAAGATTGTGGCGCTCGAGACCCTAAGGCTGGAGGAATTCCCCAATCTGCTCTGGCTGCAGATCGTCACCGACCGGGGCCTGATCGGCTTGGGCGAGAGCTTTTTCGTCGTGGCGCCGACCGAGGCCTGGCTGCACGCCAACGCCGCGCCCTTGCTGTTGGGCCAGGACCCGCGCCGGGTCGAAGCGCTGAGCCGGACGCTGCGCCTGGGCTATGTCGGCTATGCCTCGTCGGGAGCCGAGATGCGCGGCGCGTCCGCGGTCGACATGGCGCTGTGGGACATCCTCGGCCAGATCGCCGGCATGCCGATCCATCAATTGCTCGGCGGCCTCGGCCGCGAGCGCATCCGCGTCTACAATACCTGCGCCGGCTATCGCTATGTGCGCAACCGGGTCGGCCAGCGCACCGACAATTGGGGCCTGGATCGCGCCGAGGGGCCGTACGAGGACCTCGACGCCTTCCTCAATCGCGCCGACGAATTGGCGCTGAGCCTGCTCGAACAGGGCATCACGGCGATGAAGATCTGGCCGTTCGATTTCGCCGCCGAGGCCACCGGCGGGCTGGACATTTCGCCCGGCGAACTCGACCGCGCGCTGGAGCCGTTCCGCAAGATCCGCCGCGCCGCGGGCGAACGCATGGACATTATGGTCGAGCTGCACGCGCTGTGGACCCTGCCGGCGGCGCGCAAGATCGTGGCCGCGGTCGAGCCGTTCAAGCCCTATTGGATCGAGGACCCTGTGCGGGCCAACAACCTGGATGCCTGGGCGCAACTGGCCGGCGAGACCCGCGTGCCGCTGTGCGGATCGGAGACGCTGGCGACGCGCTTTTCCTTCCGCGAGGCCATGGCCAAGCGGGCCATCGGCATCGTCATGCCCGACATCGCCTGGTGCGGCGGCATCACCGAGGGCAAGGCCATCGCCGCCATGGCCGAGGCGCATCATCTGCCCTTTGCGCCCCATGACTGCACCGGGCCGCTCGGGCTGATCTCGGGCCTGCATCTGTCGTTGAACGCGCCCAACGGCCTGATCCAGGAGACGGTGCGGGCATTCTACGCCGGCTGGTACAAGGAACTGGTCACCGAACTGCCGCGGATCGAGGGCGGCTTCGCCTATCCCATGACCGGCGCCGGACTCGGCACCAAGCTGATCCCCGATCTGTGGAAACGCAAGGACGCGACCGTGCGCTGCAGCGCCGCGTGACGCACGCATCGACAGCGCGGCCACGATCGGGAATAATCGGTCTTCAAGCCAGCCAAGGGAGAAGACGCATGAAGTTCGGCATTCGCCTGGTGTTGGGCGCCTTGATTGCCGTCGTCGGCACGTTCGGCGCCGCGGCTCAAGACACCATCGCCAAGATCAAGCAGCGCGGCACGATCGTGGTCGGGGTCAAGAACGACTACAAGCCGTGGGGCTTCCTCGATCCCTCGGGCAAGATCGTCGGCATGGAGATCGAACTGGCCGAGGACGTCGCCAAGAAATTGGGCGTCAAGCTGGAGATGATCCCGGTCATCGCCGCCAACCGCATGGAATTCCTCAACCAGGGCCGCATCGACCTTGTCATCGCCACCATGGGCGACACCGCCGAGCGCCGCAAAGTTGTGGGCATGGTCGAGCCCAATTACTACGCCGGTGCGACCAATGTGCTGGCGCCGAAATCGGCCAATCTGAAAAAGTGGGAAGACCTCAAGGGTCGAAAGGTCTGCGCCGTCCAGGGCGCCTATTACAACCGCCGCGTCGGCCAGCTTTACCAGCCCGACTTGGTGGTGTTCCCGGCGGTGCCCGACGCGCTGAACGCGCTGCAGGGCGGCAACTGCATCGCCTTCCTGTTCGACGACACTTTGATCGGCTCGACCTTGGCTGGAGGCGATCCGAAATGGGCCAATTACGAGATGCCGCTGGCATCCGAGGACCCGCAGCTATGGGCGATCGGCGTGCGGCTGACCGACCTCGATGCGCCGTTCGGCAAGCTGATGAAGGAAATGTCGGTCGATTGGCACAAATCCGGCCGGCTGCTGGCGCTCGAGAAGAAGTGGGGCATCAAGACCAGCCCCTATCTTGAGGAAGCCAACAAGAAGCATCGCGGCAGCTAGCCCGCAAGGACGGCGCGGGCCGCCGCCGCGCGCGGCGGCCCGCGTTTTTCGGCGCGGCGGAGCCGGGAGATGGACGGGACCGCGGATTTTTTCCGCTGGCTGGCCGAGGCGCATCGCATCGACGTCTCGATCGCCTACGATCCGCTGGATCGCAAACGGTTCCTGATCGGGCTGTGGACCACGATCTGGCTGTCGGGTGTCTGCATCGGATCGAGCATCCTGGTCGGGCTGATCGGCGCCTGGTTGCACGGGGCGCGCTCGGCGGCGGCGCGCGGCGCGGTCCAGGTCTTCGTCCAGTTCTTCCGCAACACTCCGCCCTTGGTGCAGCTGGCCTTCTTCTACTTCGCGGTCAGCGCGGCGCTGCCGCCGGTGACCGACCGTTTCGGCGCCAGCGTGCCGCTGATCGACAATGTCGGCTGGGCGATCGTTTCGTTTTCGCTGTTTGCCGGCGCCTTCAACGTCGAGATCTTCCGCTCCGGCATCGAGGCCGTGCCGCGGGCGACTGTCGAGGCGGCCGAGTCGCTGGGCTATACGCGGCTTGCCGCCTATCGCCATGTCGTCCTGCCGCTGGCTTTCCGAGTCTGCTTGCCGGCCTTGGGCAACAACCTGGTCAACCTGGTCAAGACCACGACCCTGGCCTATGCCATCGGCGTGCCCGAACTGCTCTACGCCGCCTCGCAAGTCTGGTCCGAGGTCTTCAATGTGCGCGAGATGATGGTGGTGCTGCTGCTGACCTATGTGGCGCTGGTGGCGGTTCTGGTGCATGGACTCAGGCGCTGGGAGCGGGCCATGCGCATTCCCGGCTACAGCGCATGAGCGCGCTGGCGGTCCTGCTGCCGCGGCAGCCGGCAGCGGTGGGTAGCGAATGGGGCGCGGCCAGGATGCCGAGCGCGTTGCGTTCGCGCAAAACGATCGCGGCGCTGGCGATCCTCGGCGCGGTTTGGACGGCGGCGGCCTGGGCGGCGGCGCCGGTCGATCGGCCAAGCGTGCTGGCGCTGGCGGTCAAATGGGCGCCGCTGATCTTCGGCGGGTTCCTGTTCAACCTGCTGGTCAGCGTCGCCGCCATGGCGCTGGGCACGGCAGCGGGCGTGCTGTTGGGGTTGGCGCAGATTTCGCTGCTGCGGCCGGTGCAGGCCGCGTCCTGGGCGGTGACTCAGTTCTTCCGCAACGCGCCCTGGCTGGTATTGCTGTTCTTCGCCATGTTTCTGTTGCCCTTCGAGTGGCGGATCGGCGGGGTGACGGTCCCGTTCCCGGCCTGGCTCAAGGCGATGCTCGGCCTTGCACTGCCGGTTCTGGCCAACGTTTCCGAGATCGTCCGCGGCGGCGTGCTGTCGATCCCGCTCGGGCAATGGGAATCGGCCGAGAGCCTGGCCTTCTCGCGCCGGCAGATCCTGTGGCGCATCATCCTGCCGCAGGCGGTCAAGCGCATGATTCCGCCCTGGATGAACCTCTATGCCATCCTGACCATGGCGACGACCCTGATCTCGGTGGTCGGCATCCAGGACGCCATGACGCTGACCCGTGGCGCGCTGGTGGCCGAGGCGCGCACCGATCTTTACCTGCCGCTCTATTTCATGCTGCTGCTGATGTTCTTCGCCTATTGCTATCCGATCGCACGCTACACCCAGGTGCTGGAGCGGCGCTTCGCGGTGCGTGGGTGAGATGAACCCGGGCCACGTCCTCGGCGCACCGATCGTGGTGCTGAACCGGGTCGAGAAGCGCTTCGGCGACAATCCGGTGCTGCGCGATGTCTCGTTCAGCGTCGCCCGCGGCGAATGCGTCTGCGTGATCGGTCCCTCGGGCTCGGGCAAGTCGACGCTGCTGCGGGCGATCAACGCGCTGGTGCCGATCAGCGCGGGCTCGATCGCGGTCGACGGCATCGAGGTCAACGATCCCAAGCTGGACAAGCTGGCGCTGCGCCGCCGCGTCGGAATCGTCTTCCAGCAATACAACTTGTTTCCGCACAAGACCGCTTTGGACAACGTGATGATGGCGCCGATCCACGTGCTGAAGGAGAATCCGGCCGAGGTCGAGGCCCGCGCCCGCGCCCTGATCGCCAAGGTGCGCCTGACCGGGAAGGAAGCGGCCTATCCCGGCGAACTGTCGGGCGGCCAGCAGCAACGCGTCGCCATCGCCCGCGCGCTGGCGATGAACCCCAAGGTCATGCTGTTCGACGAAGTCACCGCGGCGCTCGATCCCGAGACCAAGAAGGAGGTGCTGGTGACGGTGCGCGAACTGGCGGCCGAGGGCATGACCTGCCTGTTGGTGACCCACGAGATGGGCTTCGCCCGCGAGGTGGCCGATCACGTCTACTTCACCGAGGACGGCGTCATCGTCGAGCACGGACCGCCGGCCGAGTTCTTCGGTTCCCCCAAGCAGGCACGCACGCGCGCATTCCTGGATCAGGTGCTATGAGCGAACTTCCCACCCATGCCCGGGCCGTCGTCATCGGCGGCGGTGTCGTCGGCGCCAGCGTGCTCTATCACCTGGCGCGGGCCGGCTGGCGCGATCTGGTGCTGATCGAGCGTGCCGAGCTGACCTCGGGCTCGACCTGGCACGCCGCCGGCGGCATGCACACCGTCAACGGCGATCCCAACGTCGCCAAGCTGCAGGCCTATACCATCAAGCTCTATCGCGAGATCGAGCAGGCCTCGGGCCAGTCCTGCGGCGTCCACATCACCGGCGGGCTGATGCTGGCCGGCACCCCCGAGCGCCACGACTTTCTCAAGCTGATGCGGGCGCGGGCGCGCTATCTCGGCCTCGACATGGAACTGGTCTCGCCCAGCGAGGCCAAGCGCATGTTTCCGTTGATGGACGAACGCCAGTTCGTCGGCTGCATCTACAACACGCTCGAAGGCCATGTCGATCCCTCGGGCGTGACCCAGGCCTATGCCAAGGCGGCGCGCGCTTTGGGCGCCACGGTGGTGCGGCACAACCGCGTGCTGGAGACCAATCCGCGCGCCGACGGCGGCTGGGACATCGTCACCGAGAAGGGCAGCCTGCGCGCCGAGCATGCGATCAACTGCGGCGGCCTGTGGGCGCGCGAGGTTGGGCGCATGGCCGGGTTGGAGTTGCCGGTGCTGGCGATGGAGCACCAGTACCTGATCACCGGCGACGTGCCTGAGGTGCTGGCCTCGACCAAGGAGATGCTGCACATCATCGATTTCGACGGCGAGATCTACATGCGCCAGGAGGGCAAGGGCGGCATGTTGATCGGCACCTACGAGCGCCAGGGCGTGCCCTGGTCCGAGCGCGTCACGCCCTGGGATTTCGGCACCGAGCTTTTGCCCAACGATCTCGAACGCATTGCCGCGTCGTTGGAAGTCGGTTTCCGCCATTTCCCGGCGCTGGGCCGGGCCGGCATCAAGCGCGTGGTCAACGGTCCTTTCACCTTTTCGCCCGACGGCAATCCTCTGGTCGGGCCGGTGCGGGGTCTACGCAATTACTGGGTGGCGTGCGGGGTGATGGCTGGGTTTTCGCAAGGCGGCGGCGTCGGCCTGGCGCTGGCCAATTGGATGAGCGAAGGCGATCCCGGCTTCGATGTCTGGGGCATGGACGTGGCACGGTTCGGCGACTGGGCGGCTATGGCCTACACCAACGCCAAGGTGCGGGAGAATTATTCGCGGCGCTTCCGAGTGCGCTTTCCCAACGAGGAACTGCCGGCCGGCCGCGGCCTGCGCACCACGCCGCTTTACGATCGGCTGGCGGCCGAGAACGCGGTCTGGGGCGCGGCCTATGGCTTGGAGTATCCCGTGTTCTACGCCCCTAAGGGGCGCGAGCCGCGAGAGAGTTATGGCTTCCGCCGTACCGATGCCTTCGCGCCGGTGGCGCGCGAGGTCGAAACCGTACGGCGCACCTGCGGCATGATGGAGATTTCGACCTACGCCAAATACCAAGTGAGCGGGACGGGCGCGGCGGCGTGGTTGGACCGCATTCTGGCCGGGCGGATTCCCGCCGAGGGCCGCATCGCGCTTTCGCCCATGCTCAATTCTCAAGGAAGGCTGATTGGCGATTTCACCCTCGGTCGGCTGGAGCGGGACCGCTTTTTCGTCGTCGGCGCGGGCGTGGCCGAGGCTTATCACATGCGGCATTGGGAGCGGCGCCTGCCCGAGACCGGGGTCGCAATCCGCGCCTTCGGCAGCGGCCTGGTCGGCCTGGCGCTGGCTGGGCCCCAGGCGCGCGCGGTCCTGCAGCGCCTGGTGCGCGAGGACGTGTCGAACGCGGCGTTTCCGTTCCTGTCGATCCGGCGCATGGACTTGGGTCCGGTGCCGGCGCTGGTCGGCCGGATCAGTTTCACCGGCGATCTCGGCTACGAGATCTGGGTCGAGCCCGACCGCCAGCGCGCGCTTTTCGACGCCTTGCGCGAAGCCGGTGGCGTTCTGGGCCTAGGCCTGTTCGGAGCGCGCGCGCTCAATGCCATGCGGCTTGAGAAAGGCTACGGCAGTTGGGCGCGCGAATACCGTCCGATCTATACCGCCAGCGAGGCGGGGCTCGATCGTTTCGTCTCATGGTCGAAGCCCGAGTTCGAGGGCAAGACGGCGGCGCTGGCGGCCCGCAAAACGCGCCGATACGCGTTGATCCAACTGGCGGTCGAGGTCGAAGACGCGGATGCCTTCGGCGACGAGCCGATCTGGCTGGGCGATCGGGTCGTCGGCTGGGTGACTTCGGGCGGCTATGGCTATTCGGTTGGGCAGTCTCTGGCGACGGGTTATGTCGAGGCGTCGGCGGCCGATCGGGCCCAGGGTTACGCGATCGAAATACTAGGCGAACGTCGACCGGCCCGACGCCTCCCGCGACCGCTTTTCGATCCCGATGGCGCGCGCCTGCGCAGCTAGACCGCGATCGGTTTGCATGGAATCGCCGACGCTATTCCATGCAAACCGTGAATCGCGGTCCAGAGCGGGTACTAGAAGCCGTAAACCTCGGCCGGGTTGTCGACCAGGATCTTGCGGCGCACGGCTTCGTCCGGCGCCCAGTCGAGCAGCAGATCGAGCAGCACCGCATCGTCGGGCGCGGCCGTCGCCGGCACCGAGGGATGCGGCCAGTTGCTGGCCCACAACATGCGCTCGGGCGCCAGCTTGACCAGCGCCTTGGCCAGCGCGCCGACATCGCCGTAGAGCGGCGGCCCGGCCTTGGACACCTCGTAGGCCGCCGATAGTTTGACCCAGTAGCGTCCGGTCTCGATCAGACGCGCCAGCGCCTTGAAGCCGGGATGATCGAGCGTCACCGGCTCGAGGAACTTGCCGACATGATCGATCACCAGGTTGGTCGGCAGCGCCTTGAGTTGGGCCTCGCGCTCGTGCAGTTCGCGGCCGTCCATCTGCAATTGCACATGCCAGCCATGTTCGGCGATGCGCGCCGCCACCGGCTCCAGCATCGACCACGGCAGCACGCCACCCCGCATCATGTGAAAGCGCGCTCCGCGCATGCCGCCCTGGGTCAGGCGCTTGAGTTCGATCGCATCGACCCGGTCGTCGACCACCGCCACGCCGCGCGCGCCGGCGCCGAGTTCCGAGATCGCGGTCAGGGTGCAGCGGTTGTCGGTGCCGTAGCTGGACGGCTGCACCACCACCACGCGGTCGATGCCGAGCCGGCGGCAGACCGCCCGGTACATGCCGGTATGGGCCTCGGGCGGCTTGAGCGCCGCTTCCGGCAGATAGGGAAAGCGGCGATCGTAGATGTGCATGTGGCAGTCGGCGGCGCCGGACGGGGTCTTGAGACGAGGGGCGTTCATCGGCGATCCTTGAAGTGGCGAAAGCGCGCGGCGTGATCGGCGTTGACCGCGCCCTCGGGAATCTGGCCGGACAGGATGGCGGCGGCCTGGCGGGTGGTCTCCATCGCCTGATGGGCGATGGCCTCGGGCGTCAGCCCGCCGATATGCGGCGTCGCCAGCACGTCCTTGCGGCCGGCCAGCCGCAGGCTCGGCATCTGGTCGGGCGCGCGGCCCACGTCCAGCACCGCGCCGGCGATGCGGCCGGCGTCCAGCGCCGCTTCCAAGGCGTCTTCGTCGATCAGATTGCCGCGCCCGGCATTGATCAGCCAGGCGGTCGACTTCATCACCGCCAGCGCACGGGCATCGATCAGGTTCTCGGTCTCGGCATTGGCGACCGCCAGCGGCACGACGAAATCCGCGTCCGACAACAGCCGATCGAGTCCGACCCGGCTATAGGGCGGATCGACCCGCTTGTAGGGATCGCATACCAGCACGCGCATGCCGATGGCATGGGCGATCGGCGCCAGATGCGCGCCGATGGCGCCATAGCCGACGATACCGACTGTCGAGCCCCTGAGCTGGCGGCCCATGATCGGCGGCGGCTGCACCCCCGACCGGAAGCCGGAGACATAGCCGTGGCTGTGGCGCGCCGCCATCACCATGGCGCCGACGATCCATTCCGCCACCGCGGCCTGAAAGCCCGGGCTGGCGCGGGTCACCAGCACGCCGGCGGCGCTGGCGGCGGCGACATCGACATTGCGGATGTCGACCGCGACGCGCGAAAAGGCGATCAGCCGCGGCAGTGCCGCGAAGATCGCGCCGTAGCCAGGGGTCTGGCGGTCGGCGACGATGACGGTGCAATCGGCCGCGGCGGCGATCAGTTCCGGCGCTTCGAGCACGCGATCCTTCGGATTCACCACCAGCTCGCCCAG
Organism: Alphaproteobacteria bacterium; assembly: GCA_016869515.1. Classification (GTDB taxonomy): domain Bacteria; phylum Pseudomonadota; class Alphaproteobacteria; order VGDZ01; family VGDZ01; genus VGDZ01. The sequence continues at coordinate 15,875 of VGDZ01000044.1, forward strand.
CGCGCGCAAGGCGGCCATCGCCGCCTCGCCGTACCAGTGGGCGCGGGCCTCCGGGGGGTGGGTCAGGAATAGGCGCGGGCGGTGCGGATTTTTGACTTGTGCTGCTGTCATCTCCCGTGGAGACTAGCGTTAGCTCGTGGGGGCGACAATGACCCCAGGGACAGAAAACGGGAGGATCGGATATGGATCGGCGTGATTTCTTGGTGAACGGCGGCGCGACTTTGGCGGGCGCGAGCCTGGTCGGATCGGCCTGGGCGCAGGCCAAGACGGTGTGGAAGGCCTCGGACGTGCATCCGCTGGGCTATCCCACGGTCGAGGCGGTGGTGCGCATGGGCAAGAAGCTCGAGACCGCGACCCAGGGCCGCATCTCGATCCAGATGTTCCCCTCGATGCAGCTGGGCGGCGAGAAGGAGATGATCGAGCAGGCCCAGGTCGGCGCGCTGCAGTTCGCCCGCATCTCGGTCGGGCCGATGGGCCCGGTGGTCGACGAGCTCAACGTCTTCAATATGCCGTTCGTGTTCCGCGACGTGCCGCACATGAACAAGGTGATCGACGGCCCGATCGGCAAGGAAATGCTGCAGAAGCTGACCGATGCGCCGACTTCGCGGCTGATCGGGCTGTGCTGGATGGATGCCGGCGCGCGCAGCGTCTACAACTCGAAGAAACCGATCCGCGGCCTGGCCGACTTGAAGGGCCTCAAGATCCGGATGATGGGCAATCCGATCTTCGTCGACACCATGAACGCGCTGGGCGGCAACGGCATCGCCATGGGCTTCGATCAGCTCTACAACGCCATGCAGACCGGCGTGGTCGACGGCGCCGAGAACAATCCGCCCAGCTACGAATCCGGCAAGCATTTCCAGGTCGCTAAGCACTACTCGCTGACCGAGCACCTGATCATTCCCGAGATCCTGGTGTTCTCGAAGGCGACTTGGGATCGCATGTCGGCCGAGGATCGCGCCTTGTTGATGAAGGTGGCGGGCGAGGCTCAGCAGGAGCAGCGCGCGCTGTGGGTGGCGCGCGAGAAGACCTCGATGGACGAGATCAAGAAGTCCGGCGTCGAGGTCCTGACCTTCAGCTCCGCCCAGAAGAAGGAGTTCCAGGACGCGGTCAAGCCGGTGTGGGACAAGTACGGCGCCAAATACACCGCGCTGGTCCAGCGCATCCAGGCGGTGCAGTAACGGCTAGGGCGGGGCGTTTCGGCGCGCTGCCGGTCGGGTTCCCGTGAGTCTCAAGGGCCCTGCGGTCAGGGCGATGGACGCCGTTTACCTGGCGTGCGTCGTCCTGGCCGGCGTCGCCATCGTGGTGATGACGCTGGTCATCCCCTATGGCGTGGTGATGCGTTACGTCTTCAACTCGGCCGCCCCCTGGCCGGAGCCGCTGGCGGTGCTGATGATGATCGTGTTCAGCTTCGCCGGCGCCGCCGCCTGCTATCGCGCCAATTCGCACATCGCCGTCTCCGTCCTGACGGCGCGCCTGTCCGAGCGCAACGCCAAGCTGGCGGGACATGCGGTCGATGTGCTGATGGCGGGAACCTGCGTCTTCACCGTGATCTGGGGCATCGGTCTGTCGCGCGCGACCTGGGGCTCGGTGGTGGCCGAATTTCCCTTCCTGCCGGCCGGCGCGACCTATTTGCCGATCCCGATCGGCGGCGCCATCACGCTGCTGTTCATCGCCGAGAAGGTGATGTACGGCCGGCCCGCCAAGGACTCGATCGTGCATCGCGATCCCGAGGAAGTGGCGTGAGACGGGCGGCGGGCTAGGGACATGGACGCGCTGGTCCTGCTCGGCAGCCTGTTCGCGCTGATCCTGATCGGCGTGCCGGTGGCATACGCCTTGGGGATGGCGGCGCTGGTCGGCGCGCTGTGGATCGACATCCCGTTCGAAGCGGTGATGATCAAGATCGGCGACGGCGTCAGCAAGTTCTCGCTGCTGGCGATCCCGTTCTTCGTCCTTGCCGGCGCGATCATGGCCGAGGGCGGCATGGCGCGGCGCCTGGTCGCCTTCGCCAACGTGCTGATCGGTTTCGTGCGCGGCGGCCTGGCGATGGTCAACATCCTGGCGTCGTCGATGTTCGGCTGCATCTCGGGTTCGTCGGTGGCCGACACCTCGTCGATCGGCACGGTGATGATCCCGCAGATGGTCAAGGCCGGCTATCCGCGGGTGTTCGCCACCAACGTCACCATCACCGGCTCGGTGCAGGCGATCCTGATCCCGCCCTCGCACAATGCCGTGATCTATTCCCTGGCCGCGGGCGGCACGGTGTCGATCGCGCATCTGTTCATCGGCGGCGTGATCCCGGGCCTGCTGCTTGGCCTGTCGCTGATCGTTCTGGTCCTGATCATCGCCCGGCGCAAGAACTATCCCAAGGGCGAGGCGGTGCCGTTGCGCCAGGCGCTGAAGACCGCGGTCGAGGCGCTATGGGGCCTGGGCACGGTGGTGATCATCCTCGGCGGCATCCTGGGCGGCATCTTCACCGCCACCGAATCGGCGGCGGTGGCCTGCGTCTATGCCTTCGTGGTGACGATGTTCGTCTATCGCGACTATCGCTGGAAGGACCTGCCGCATCTGGTGCATCGCACGGTCAAGACCGTGGCGATGGTGATGATGCTGATCGCCTTCGCCTCGGCCTATGGCTACATCATGGCGCTGATGCAGCTGCCGGCCAAGGTGACGGCGTTTTTCCTCACCTTGTCGGACAACAAATACGTCATCCTGTTCCTGATCAACCTGCTGCTGTTGTTCCTCGGCACGCTGATGGACCTGGCGCCGCTACTTTTGATTTGCACCCCGATCCTGCTGCCGGTGGTGGTCAAGTTCGGGGTCGATCCGGTGCATTTCGGTCTGATCATGCTGGTCAATCTCGGCATCGGCCTGGTGACGCCGCCGGTGGGTTCGGTGCTGTTCGTCGGCTGCGCGGTCGGCAAGGTGACGATCGAACAGGTGACGCGCGAGATCTGGCCATTCTACGTCGCCATGTTCGTGGTGCTGATGCTGGTGACCTACATCCCCGGCCTGACGCTGTGGTTACCGCGGATGTTGCTGTGAGACGCTCTCAAATCTTGTTCAGCGCCTGATCGAGGTCGGCGGTCAGGTCGTCGACGCTTTCGAGGCCGATCGACAGCCGCACCACGTCGGGGCCGGCGCCGGCCGCGACCAGCTGCTCGGGCTTGAGCTGGCGGTGCGTGGTCGAGGCCGGGTGGATGATCAGCGAACGCGTGTCGCCGATATTGGCGAGGTGGCTGAACAGCTCGACATTCTCGACCGTCTTGACGCCCGCCTCGTAGCCGCCCTTGACGCCGAAGGTGAAGATCGAGCCGGCGCCGCGCGGCAGGTATTTCTTGGCCAGCGCGTGGTACTTGTTCGACTTGAGGCCGGCATAGTTGACCCAGGCCACCTTGGGATGGCCTTCCAGGAACTCGGCCACCGCCTGGGCGTTCTTGACGTGGCGCTCCATGCGCAGGGGCAGGGTCTCGATCCCGGTCAAGATCATGAAGGCATTGAAGGGCGACAGCGCCGGGCCGAGATCGCGCAGGCCCTCGGCGCGGGTCTTCATGGTGTAGCCGAAATCGCCGAAGGTCTCGGCGAACACCAGGCCGTGATAGCTCGGCGTGGGCTGGGTCATCGCGGGGAACTTGTCGTTCTGGAACCAGTTGAAGCGGCCGCTCTCGACCACCACCCCGCCCATCGAATTGCCGTGGCCGCCGAGGAACTTGGTGGCGGAGTGGACGACGATGTCCGCCCCCCACTCGAACGGCCGGAACAGCCAGGGCGATGCAAGGGTGTTGTCGACCATCAGCGGAATGCCGTGATCGCGCGCGATCTTGGCGATGGCCTCGACATCGGCCACCACGCCGCCGGGATTGGCCAGCGCCTCGATGAAGATCGCCTTGGTCTTGGGGCCGATCGCCTTGCGCATGGCGTCGAGATCGTCGGGGTCGACCATGGTCGCGCCCCAGCCGAACTTCTTGAAGCTCTGGCCGAACTGGGTGAGCGAGCCGCCATAGAGCTTTTTCGAGGCGACGATGTCGGCGCCGGGCTCCATCAGCGTGAACAGCGCCAGCAACTGCGCGGCGTGGCCCGAGGCGCAGGCGACGGCGCCGCGGCCGCCCTCGAGCGCGGCGACGCGTTCCTCCAGCACCGCCACGGTCGGATTGGTCAGCCGCGAATAGATGTAGCCGAAGGTCTGGAGATTGAACAACGAGGCGGCATGATCGGCATCGTCGAACACGAAGGCCGTGGTCTGGAAGATCGGCGTGGCGCGGGCGCCGGTGGTGGGATCGGGCGCGGCGCCGGCATGGATCGCCAGGGTCTCGAAACCGGGACGGCGGTTTGGGGTCTGGCTCATGATGCCACCTTGCGGCGCTTGGCCGAGATCACGCCGGTGTTGATGCCGCTCCAGCCCAACTCGCCGAACAGCCGGCCGTATTCGATCTTGGGGCAGCGGTTCATCACCACCTTGATGCCGGCCGCCTCGGCGCGGGAGGCGGCCTCGTCGTTGCGCACGCCCAGCTGCATCCAGATCACCTTGGGCTTGGCCGGAATCGCCTCGTCGACCACCGCGCCGGCGGCCTCGGAATTGCGGAACACGTCGACCATGTCGACCGCGCAGGGCAGGGACTTCAGGTCGGCCGCGACGGTCTCGCCGAGGATGGTCTTGCCGGCCTCGCGCGGATTGACCGGGATCACGCGATAGCCCTTGGCCTGGAGATATTTCATGGCGAAGAAGGACGGCCGATTCCAGTTCGACGAGGCGCCGACCATGGCGATGGTCTTCACGCCCTGGAGAATGTCGCGGATGTAGTCGTCGCCGTAGTGGTCATGGTTCATCGTCCGGCTACTCGTCACACCATTTGGGCTTGCGCTTGTCGAGGAAGGCGTCGACCCCCTCGACCCCGTCCTTGGCCAGCAGGTTCGCGGTCATCACCCGGCTGGCGTAGTCGTAGGCCTCGGACAGGCCGGTTTCGAGCTGGCGGTAGAAGGCCTCCTTGCCGATCTTGAGGACATGCGCCGACTTGGAGGCGATGCGCCGCGCCATGCCGTAGACCGTGTCGTCCAGCGCCTCGGGCGCGACCACGCGGTTGACCAGGCCGAAGCGCCAGGCGGTCTCGGCGTCCATGAACTCGCCCAAGAGCAGCATCTCCATGGCGTGCTTGCGCGCGACGTTGCGCGACAGCGCCACCATCGGCGTCGAGCAGAACAGGCCGATATTGACCCCCGAGGTGGCGAACTGGGCCTGGGTCGAGGCCACCGCCAGGTCGCAGCTTGCCACCAGTTGGCAGCCGGCGGCGGTGGCGATGCCGTGGACCCGCGCGATCACCGGCTGGGGCAGGCGCACGATCGACTGCATCATGCGCGAACACTGCGCCAGGGTCGCTTCGTAGAAGCCGCGGTCGCGGTTGGCGCGCATCTCCTTGAGGTCGTGACCGCCCGAGAAACCCGGCCCGGCGCCGGCGATCACCACCGCCCGGATGCCGCGATCGGCCTTGATGGCGTCGAGTTCCGCTTGCAACGCCGACAGCATGGCGCGCGACAGGGCGTTGCGCGCCTCGGGCCGGTTCAGCGTCAGGGTGGCGACGCCGTCTTGGTCGTGGCGGAGGAGAATGTTTTCGGCAGGCTTGGGTTGGGCGCTCATGGCGAGACTCCGTGTCGCCGGCGATCATAGCGGCCGGGCTTGCGCGCGCCTAGCGCTCTCGGGCAGTCTCGACCCATGACCGCGCCCAGGATCGACGCCGCCGAGGTCGAGCGCATCAGCCGCGAGGACGTGCCGTCGGTCGGTCCCGAAGGCGTGCGCGTGCTGGCGCTGGGCGAGGGCAGTTGCAGCGTCTGGCTGCCGTACGATCCGCGCTCGATCCGCCCGGGCGGGACGATCTCGGGCCCGACCATGATGGGGCTGGCGGATTTCGCGCTCTATGTCGCGGTGATGACCGCGATCGGCCCGGTCAAGCTGGCGGTGACCACCGACCTGACCTGCCATTTCCTCAGGCGCCCCGAGCCGCGGCCGTTGGTGGCGCATGCCAAGCTGCTCAAGCTCGGCCGGCGGCTCGCCATCGGCGAGGTGGCAGTGCACGCCGAGGGCGAGACTGAGCCAGTGGCGCATATCGTCGCCACCTATTCGATCCCGCCCGAGGCCGGGGCGGCGTCGTGAGAGCCTGGGCGCTGATCCTGCTGCTGGCGGTGGCGGCGTGTTCGGGCATGCCGCGCTCGCTGAGCTGGCCGGTGACCGGCGTGGTCGACGGCGACACGCTGCGGGTGCGGATCGACACGCTGCCGGGCGAATTGGCCGATGTCAGCGTGCGGGTGCGCGGCATCGACACGCCCGAGCGCGGCCAGCACGCGAATTGCGCGCGCGAACGCCGCCTGGCCGAGGATGCGCTGCGCTTCACCAAGGGCGCGCTGGAACGCGCCAAGCTGGTCGAGTTCCGCAACCTGGGCTGGGACAAATACGGCGGCCGGGTGCTGGCCGACGTGCTGTTGGACGGCCGGCCGCTGTCCGACATGCTGATCGCCGCCGGCCTGGCGCGTCAATATTTCGGCGTCGGGCCCAAGCCCAATTGGTGCCTGCCCGGGCGCGACGAGGGCCGGGCCTGACCGGCTTCCGGCCTATTTCTTCATGACGACGATGTCGCGTGGGCCCTTCTCGCCCTCGGGCTCCTTGTGGCGATGGCGAAGTGGCAGTCGATGCAGGTCATGCCGTCGCGCCGGATCGCCGCGCCGCGTCCGACCGGCCCGCTTTCGGTGGCCGCAGGCAACGGGCGCTGGGCGAAGACCAGCTGGCCGAGGGCGATCCCACCCAGTGCGGTCAGGAACAACCCAACGCAGTGCGTCGGCGCGAAGGTGCAGGGTCGGATCGTTCGGTGAAAAGAAGTGTCGCCCGTTTGGGCGACCCGTCTTCCGCCATACTACTCCTCCTGCACCTGACCTGGCACCGACACCACCTTCAAAGCCATCAGCGAGGCGCGGCCCGATTGTTCGACTGCGTGCTTCTCGAATTCGCCCGCCGAGACAATCGACCCGGCTGTCAGTCGCACATCGGACATGCGCTCCGTTGCTCTTCGGTCACTTCTTCGCGCAGCGGTGCGGCGAGCGGGCGTCGCGCGACATCGTCGCTGTCGTAGCCTTTGGCGGACTTGGCCCACGCCAGCCTCTGTTGGGGGGTAACGATGCTGTTGCGCAGCCACACCAGCCGTACGCCCGAGGGCGAGATATCGAGTCCCTGCCGAAACAGGATTTTCGACACCATGTGGCGGCCATAGCTTGGATTGGTCCGCGCCAGATCGAGCACGGCATGCGTGATCGCCTGAGCGCCGTCGCGTCCGCCGTTGTCGCGATGCTTGCGAACGTCTAGGGCGTCAGGACCGCCGGCCGCGACCATGCGCTTGAAGCGGTAGTAGCTGTCGCGGCTGAAGCCCAAGGCGCGACAGGCTGCGCTGACGTCGCCGAGCTGGTCGGCCATTTCGAGCAGGCGGAGTTTGGTGGCGCTGTCTCTCGTCGGTCTGGTCACCGAGGGATCCCCCTTTGACGGTCAGACGCAGACTGGCCGCTCCAGACTCAGTATTCCTTGATTTGCATCAAACTTTACGTGCGAGCGCGAATGGGTCTTGAGGCAGGTCAAATCGACCCTTCACGGACACCGAGTGCCATGCGTGTCTCAGGCTGTACGATAAACCGCAACCGGAGCGACTCGCAGGCCATGGGCGCCCGGCATGCGGTTGACCGCGGCACTGCGGCTGTAATTGGTGATCGGGTTGTTCTGTTCGGTCGCAGCCTTGCCGATCACGCGCAGCAGGTTCTGGGTGACCTCGATCGCCGCCTGGGCCAGAAGTTTGTGACGCTCGATCGCGGTCTGGAAACGCTGGAAGGCCTGCTTGAGCGCGGCCTTGATCGAGGCGTCGGCCTTGGCCATGTCGTCGGGAAACTCGCGCATCGCCTTGACCAGCCGCTCCTGGTTTTGGATCAGCAGCGCCTTGCGCTCGCGATTGCCTTCCAGCACCGGACCTGGTTTGCCGCCGCGGATGGCTTCGTTTTCGTTTTCGACCAGCGCCGCCAGCTGGCCGGTGATCTCGGCCAGTTCCAGCAACATGGCGCGGTCGAGGCCGCCGGCCGTGACCGAAGTCGCGGGCCGCGCCGGGGGGAGGGCGCGGGCCGTCGCGATCACCGCCGGGCGGGTGAGGGGTTGCGCTACAGCGGCGCGGACAGTCGAGGGCACCGAGGCCGGCTTGGCGGTTACGGCGGCGACCATCGCCGCGGGAGAGCGGGGCGCGGCGACCATCGCCGCGGAAGGGCGGGGCGCGGCTGCAGGCTGTGCAGGCAGGGGTTTGCGCAGTGCGCTCATTTTGCCACCTCTTGGGTGCGCATCAGTTCGCGATAGACCTGATCGGCGATGCCGACGCCGCCGGCGCGACTGATCGATTTGCCGTATTCGTCCAGCAGCACGGAGCGGAACATCTCTTCGCCGTGTCCGCCGCCGAAAGTCGGATCGACCTTCACGCCGGCATAGGCGAATTTCAGCATCTGGCCGATGAACAGGGCCTCGAAGTCCTCGGCCACTTTGCGGGTCTCGGCCGGGCTCGCGCCCTTTTGCGGACGGAAAGCGCCGAAGCGGACGTCCTGGGCTTGATCGAGCACGCCGGCGATCGAAACCGGGGGCGAGAAGCTGGAGAGGGAAGGGGTCGGGGTCACGGCACGCCTCGGGACTACAGCATCTGGATCTCGGCCTGCAGCGCGCCCGCGGCCTTGATGGTCTGAAGGATGGTGATCAGGTCGCGCGGGCTGACGCCCAGGCCGTTGAGGCCGTCGACCAGGTTTTGCAGGCTGACGCCGCGCTCCAGCACCACCAGCTTGCGGTCCTTGGCCTCGTCGACCTGGACATCGGTGCGGGCGACGGTGGTGGTGGTGCCGGTGGCCGAGAAGGCCGAGGGCTGGCTGACTTGGGGCGTCTCGGTGACACGGATGGTGAGATTGCCGTGGGCGATGGCGACGGTATCGACCCGCACATCCTTGCCCATCACGATCACGCCCGATTTCTCGTCGATGACGACGCGCGCCGGCACGTCGGGGATGACGTTCAGCTGCTCGATCTCGGTCATCAACCCGACCAGGTTGTTGCGATAGGGCGCCGGAATGTCGAGATGCACCGTGCCGGGATCGACCGGCCGGGACGCTGCCGCGCCGAGATGGGCGTTGACTGCCTGGGCGATGCGGCGCGAGGTGGTCAGGTCGGGATTGCGCAAGCGCAGCCGGACATTGGTCAACGAGGCCAGCTCGAACGGCACTTCGCGCTCGACGATCGCCCCGTTGGCGATGCGGCCGGCGGTGGGAACGCCCTTGGTGACGGTGGCGGCCTCGCCGCCGGCGGTGAAGCCCGAGGCCACCGGCCCCTGGCCTACGGCATAGACTTCGCCGTCGGCGCCCATCAGCGGCGTGACTAGCAGGGTTCCGCCCTGCAGGCTCTTGGCGTCGCCCAGGGTCGAAACCGTGACGTCGATGCGCATGCCCTGGCGCGAGAAGGCCGGCAGGTTGGCGGTGACCATCACCGCCGCCACGTTCTTGGTCTGCGAGGAGCCGGCGCGGGTGTTGACGCCCAGGCGCTCGAGCATGGCTTCGAGGGATTGCTTGGTGAAGGGCGCGTTGCGCAGGCCGTCGCCGGTGCCGTTCAGCCCGACCACCAGGCCGTAGCCAATCAATTGGTTTTCGCGGATGCCTTCGAATTCGGCGATGTCCTTGATGCGGGCCTGGGCGTTCGCGGTCAACGAGGCGGCCATGGCCGCCAGCGCGAACAGCGCGCTGAAGGCGAATCGCAGGATGCTCTTGGTGGTGGAAATCCGGGTCATGGGTCGAATCCTAAGGCCTCTACTCCCCCCGGCAAGGCTTTGCCGGCGGACCTTCTCATGCCAAGACCATGCCATTGGCGAATCGGTTTTTTGCATTGATATATCAATGTGTTAATCATGAGTCCGGACATCCGGCCCGAACCTCGACCCGGCAGCATCGGCCTCGCCCGGCAAATTCTGCCGGGCTGACGGCCCTGACCTTGGGTGATATAAGCGGCCTTGGATTTCGCGCGAGGGGCTTACCGACGATGAAGGTCACAGGACCCGGCAGCGTCACGCCCGCCACCGGCAAGGCCGGCGCCAAGAGGGCGCAGGCTGCGGGCGGCTTCGCCGATCTGTTGCGTCCGGGCGAGGTCAGGGGCAAGCCTGTGGTGGCTCCGACCGCGCCGGCATCGCCGGTGGAATCGCTCTGGGCCTTGCAGGAGGTTCCCGACCCGACCAAGCGCCGCTCGGCCGGGCTCAAGCGCGGCCAGGGCCTGGTCGACCGGCTCGAGGAATTGCGCATGTCGTTGCTGACCGGATTCATCGAACCCGGCAAGCTCGAGCGGCTGAAAACGGCGCTGGCCGAGGAACGCGCCCAAGTCGACGATCCCCAATTGCAGTCCGTGCTGGACGAGATCGAAATCCGTGCGGCGGTCGAACAGGCCAAGTGGGAAGTCGGCCGCAAGGTTTAACTCTCTGAAAAGTAACGATTTTTAAGAGCTTGCGTCGGGCGGGTCGATCACTATACTGCGCCGCCGTTCGCGACCCGGTGGGTCGCTTGGGGGAGTTCGTCGCAGCATGCCGACCAAGCTCAAGTCCGATTACCGCCCAGTCGAGTCCGAAGCGTTCATGAACGCGCGCCAGTTGGAGTACTTCCGACGCAAGCTGCTGGGTTGGAAGTCCGAGATCCTGCGCGAATCCCGCGCCACGCTCGACAATCTCCAGAGCGAAGATCTGCACCAGCCCGATATCGCCGATCGCGCCTCGGCCGAGACCGATCGCGCCATCGAACTGCGCACCCGCGATCGTGAACGCAAGCTGCTGTCCAAGATCGATGCCGCGTTGCGACGGATCGAGGACGGTTCCTACGGCTATTGCGAGGAGACCGGCGAGCCGATCAGCCTCAAGCGGCTGGAGGCGAGGCCGATCGCCACTTTGTCGATCGACGCCCAGGAACGCCACGAACGCCGGGAGCGCTCCTACCGCGACGACTGATCGCTCTCGCGGAACAATTGCGCGGCCGGCCCGTTAGGACGACAATGGGGGCCGCCATGTTCCGCCAAGCCGTCATCGGCCTTGTCTTCTTGCCCGGCCTGGCCTGGGCGCAGGCCTGTACCGAGGCCGAGGGCTCGGGCGCGGCCTATGGCGCCATCAGCCCGGCCCAGGCCGAGCGCGTCGCCAAGGACGAGGCCCGCGCCAAGGTCATCGCCAACGTCGCCGGCGTGCAGATCGAGGCCCAGACCCTGGTCCAGGACGTGACCTTCGGTGCGGCTTTCAAGATCGCCGCTTCGCGCGGCATCACCTACAACGAGAAATGGACCCGCCTGCCGCCCAAGGCGATCGAGGTCGCCGGCAGTGCCGCGTTGGAGGTTCGATTCAAGCTGTGTGCCCAGGTCAAGCAGCTCGGCAAGCGCGCGCCGGCGATCGTCGCCGAATTGACCAAGATGACAATCGTCGAGGGCGAGCCGCTCAAGCTCAGGATCGAATCCCCGGCCGAGGCCCATGTCGGCGTCTACGCCCTGGGCGCCGACGACAAGATCGTGCGGCTTTATCCCGGCACGCGCACGGTCAAGCCGGTCCCGGCCGACGAGGAGCTGTTCCTGCCGCCGCGCGGCGAGGAGTGGAGTTCGGCGCCCCTGCCGGGCAACAGCCGCGACGGCGAGGCGCTGATCGTGTTGGCATCCAGCCGGCCGTTGCCGTTCACGGCGCTGGTCCGGGCCCAGGCCGGAGAAAGCGTGGCCGAAACCATGAAGCGCGCGGTTCCGGTCGATCAGTTCTGGAACGCGCTGGCCGAACAGGATCTCGACCGCATCACGCTGCGCGTCCTGCCCTACGAGGTCCAGCGGCGCAAATAGATGCTTCGCGCCGGGGGGATCGTCGCACTCATAGCCGTCGGGTTGGCGGGCTGCGGCGCGGGGGCGCCGGCGCCGATGTCCCTTGGCGAGGCGCGGGCGGTGGCCGAGCGGCTGGACGCTGCCGAGGCGCCCGACTCCGCGCTCGATCTCGACGAACTGGGCGGCGGCGCCGGCATCGGCGCGAGCGAACGCAATCGGGCCATGGCCGAGGCCGCGCCTCCGCCAGGCGCCGATGCCGAGACGCTGGCGCGGTTCCTGACCACGCGCGGCGTGGCGCGGCGCGCGGTCGGCCGCTATGGCGATTCGGTCGCCGATCTGCGCCAGGCCAGGGAATTGGCGCTGAAAACCAAAACGCTCGATGTCAGCCTGATCGCCCACGAGCTTTACAACAGCTTGGATCGGACCGGACGGTTCGGCGAGACGCTGGTCGCGGCGCAGGAATTCTTCGACACCGTGCCGGCGGGCGACCAGGAGCGCGTCGCCAACTACGCCAGGCAGTACTCCCGAGTCATGGCCCTGGCCGGACGGTTGAAAGAGGCCGAGATCGGGGTCAAGCGCGCCGAAACCGCCGCGGCGACGCTGGCGGCCAGGCGGGGGCGCGGCGCCAGCGCGCCGCGGGCGCAGATC
>VGDZ01000045.1 GCA_016869515.1 Alphaproteobacteria bacterium
GCCGCCCAACGCCACCGCCACCGCCAGCACCACGATCGCGCGCAGCGCCCAGGGATCGAGCCGCGCCAGCACCGGGCGCGGCCACACCAGCCGCAGCCGGCTGGCGGCCTCCGCCATGCGCGCGCGATGTGCGTTCCACAACGTCACCGCCGCCGGATCGCGCCAGCCGATCGCCTGGCGGTCGGCCAGCGCTTCCAACGGCCGATGGCGGAAGCCGCTGGCCAGCTCGATCCGCCGCCTGCCGTCCTCGGGCGCGGGCCGCGTCACGCCGCGTACCGCCCAAGCCACCGCTCCCGCCAGCGCGACGACGAACCCGCCCAGCGCGGCCCCATGCCCCCATAGCGGCAACAGCGACAACGCCTCGGTCATGGCCAGGATCAGGAATGCGGAAGTCAGCACCCCGGCCGGCACCAACCGCGGCCACAGCCTCTCCCAATACAGCGCCGCCCGCGCCAGATCGATCCGCCAGCGCGGCTCGACGTAATCCGGTTCGAAGGACTGGCTCATGGCGATTCCCGTCCCGCTGCCGCCGACCTCAGGCCAGCCAGTCCGGCAGGCGTTCGCGTCGGATCAGGGCCGCGGTCTCGAAGCGCGGCCGGGTAACGGCGAAGTCACGTCCCCGCACCAACACCTCGGGCGCGATCGCGCGCGTGTTGTAGCTCGACGCCATCACCGCACCATACGCCCCGGCTCCGAAGATACAAAGCAAATCGTTTTCGGCCAGGGCCGGCAATTGCCGCCCTTTTCCCAGCCAGTCCGAGGATTCGCAGATCGGCCCGACCACGTCGGCGCGGCTCGCGGCGGTGCCCTTGTCGGGCATCCGTACCGGCTCGATCGGATGATAGGCATCGTAGATCGCCGGCCGCATCAAATCGTTCATCGCCGCATCGACCACGACGAAGCGCTTGTGCCGGCCGCGCTTGTCGTAGATCACCCTTGTCAGCAGCACCCCCGCCTCGGCCACCATCCAGCGCCCGGGCTCGAACGCCAGATCGAGGCCAAGACCGCCCAGCGCGCGCTCGACCATGGCGGCGTAGGCCTCGGGACCGGGTGGGGTCTCGCGGTCGTAGCGCACGCCGAGACCGCCGCCGAGATCGGCCCTTTTCACCCCATGCCCCGCCGCGCGCAGATCGCGCACCAGCCGGGCGATGCGGCCGAAGGCGCGTTCGAACGGCGCCAGGCGGTCGATCTGCGAGCCGATGTGCACCGCCACGCCCAGCGCGCGGACGTATCTCAGCCCGGCGGCGCGGGCGAACAACTCGGGAGCCTCGCCGATGGCGATGCCGAACTTGTTGGCCTTGGTGCCGGTGGTGATCTTGGCGTGGGTGCCGGCGTCGATGTCGGGATTGACCCGCAGCGCCACCGTCGCCGTCCGCCGCTGCGCCGAGACGACGCGCGACAGCAGCTCCAATTCCTCGGCCGATTCGAGATTGAGCTGGTGGATGCCGACCCGCAGCGCGTATTCGAGTTCGGCCCGGGTCTTGCCGACACCCGAGAACACGATCCGCTCCGGCGGCACGCCCGCCGCCAGCGCGCGCTGCAGCTCGCCGCCCGAGACCACGTCGGCGCCGGCGCCGGCGCGCGCCAGGGTGGCGATCGCCGCCTGGTTGGAATTGGCCTTGAGGGCGTAGCACACCAGCGTGCGCCGCCCGAACCGCGCCACCGCCGCCCGAAAGCGCCGATAGCGCGCCACCAGCGCGCCCGAGGAATAGACGTAGACCGGCGTGCCGACCTCGCGCGCGATGCGCTCGAGATCGACCCCCTCGCAATGCCAGCGGCCGCGGCGAAGGACGAAGCCCGACGGGTTCATTGCTCGCCCTCTTCGTCGCGCGGCTCGGCCGGCGCCTTGCCGTCCTTGATGTCCGAGGGCCGGGTCAGCCTTCCGCGCCGGCCGCAGCCAAGCGCGAGGAGAGGCAGCGCCGCCAACAGCGGCCACAGCGCGCGCCGGGTCACGACGCCAGCGCCTTCAGCCGCCGCCGCGCCTCGCGCACCGCCGTCCGCACCCGGACCGGCGCCGTGCCGCCTTCCGAATCGCGGCTGGCGACGGCGCGCTCGACCGTCAGCCGGGCGAACACCCTGGCGTCGATCCGCCGGTCGATGGCGCGCAATTCCGCCAAGCTCAACTGCGCCAGATCGACGCCCTTGCGCTCGGCCGCCGCCACCGCCCGGCCGGCGATGTGATGGGCCTCGCGGAAGGGAATGTTCAGCGCCTGCACCGCCCAATCCGCCAGGTCGGTGGCGGTGGCGAAGCCCTGGCCGGCGGCGGCGCGCATCCGCCGCGCATCGGCCTTGAGATCGCGCACCATGCCGGTCATCGCCGCCAGCGCCAGGTCGAGCGTGTCGGCGGCGTCGAACACCGGCGGCTTGTCCTCCTGCATGTCCTTGGAATAGGTCAGCGGCAGGCCCTTGAGCACGGTCAACAGGCCCAGCAGCCCGCCGAACACCCGCCCGGCCTTGCCGCGCACCAGTTCGGCGGCGTCGGGATTGCGCTTCTGCGGCATCATCGACGAGCCGGTGGTGTAGGCGTCCGACAGCCGCACCAGGCCGAATTGCGGCGTCACCCACAGCACCAGTTCCTCGGCCAGGCGCGAGAGATGCACCATGACGATGGCGGCCGTCGCCAGGTAGTCGAGCGCGAAGTCGCGATCCGACACGGCGTCGAGCGAATTGGCCGCCGGCCGCGCGAAACCCAGCGCCCGCGCCGTGGCGCGGCGGTCGATCGGGAACGAGGTCCCGGCCAGGGCGCCGGCGCCGAGCGGGCTTTCGTCCGACCGCGCCCGCGCCGCCCGCGCCCGGTCGAGATCGCGCAACAGCATCTCGACATAGGCCAAGAGGTGATGGCCGAAGGTCACCGGCTGGGCCAGCTGCAGATGCGTGAAGCCCGGCATGACGGTGGCGGCGTGGCGCCCGGCCTGGTCCAACAGCGCGCGCGCCAGCGCCGCCAGGTCGGCCATCAGCCGGTCCAGTGCGCCGCGCACCCACAGCTTGAAATCGGTCGCCACCTGGTCGTTGCGGCTGCGCGCGGTGTGCAGCCGCCCGGCCGGCTTGCCGATCAGCGCCGCCAGTCGCGCCTCGACATTCATGTGGATGTCTTCCAGCGCGGCCGAGAAGCAAAAGCGCCCGGCGCGCAGCTCGCGCTCGATGCGGTCGAGGCCGGCCAGAATCCTCCTGCCGTCGGCACGCGAGACGATGCGCCGCCGCATCAGCATGGTACAATGCGCCCGCGACCCGGCGATGTCTTCCAGCGCCATGCGCCGATCGACCTCGATCGAGGCGTTGATGCGCGCCATGACGGCATCCGGGGCGGCGGCGAAGCGCGCGCCCCAGAGCGGATTGGCGGCGGATGGCTTCTTGCGGGTGGGCATCGAGGGACGGTCGGGCGATGGGCTGGTGGCGGAGATCGGCGGCGGCGTTGGCGGTTGCGGCGTTCGCGCCCTGGTTGGCGGGCGCGGGCGGATCGCTGGCCAATTTTACCGTGCATCCCCAGCCCAGGCCAGTGCCGACCGTCGAATTCGCCGGGCCCGATGGCGCGCGGCTGACGCTGGACGCCTTCAACGGCCGGGTGGTGCTGCTCAACCTGTGGGCCACCTGGTGCGCGCCCTGCCGCGAGGAGATGCCCTCGCTGGATCGCTTGCAGGCGATCATGGGCGGGCGCGATTTCGCGGTGGTGGCGGTGTCGGTCGATCGCGGCGATCCGGCCAAGCCGGCCGCCTTCCTGGCCGAGATCGGCGCCAAGCATCTGGCGCTCTATCACGATCCCAGTATGAAGATCGCCCGCACGCTCGGCCTGCCCGGGCTGCCGGGCACGCTGCTGATCGACCGGGAGGGCCGCGAACTCGGCCGGCTGCTCGGGCCGGCGGAATGGGATTCGCCGGCGGCGCTGGCCCTGATCCGGCGGCTGATGGGCTCGACCGCCCCCGGCGCGGCCAGGACCTGAAAGCCGGCGCGCGATGGCCGAGGGAACGACCACAGCGCGCGCCACCAGACGCGGATTCCTGGTGGCGGGCTCGGCCGCCGCGGGCGGGCTGGCGGTCGGCTGCGGCGTGGCGCGCGGTCCCGAGGAATGGCGGCGCGGTCCCGCGTCCGGGGCGGCGCTTAACGCCTGGGTGCGGATCGCGCCCGACGGCACGGTGACGCTGGCGACGCCGCGGGCCGAGATGGGCCAGGGCGTGCAGACCGCGCTGGCGATGCTGATCGCCGAAGAACTGGAAGTGCCGTTGGATGCGGTGCGTGCGGTCCATCCCGGCATCGACGGCGCCTACACCAATTACGTGCTCGCCTTGGGCGACGACGAGGGCCGTGCCTTTCGCTGGATGGCCGAGCGGGTGGTGGCGCAAGTGCCTTATATCGGCACCGGCGGCTCGACCGCGGTGCGCGACGGCTGGATCGGCATGCGCACCATGGGCGCCAGCGCGCGGCAGATGCTGATCGCCGCCGCCGCTGCCGAATGGCAGGTCGATGCCGCCGCCTGCCGGGCCGAGGCCGGGCGCGTGATCCACACGCCGAGCGGCCGGTCGGCGGGTTACGGCGCGCTGGCGGCCAAGGCGGCGGCGCTGACCCCGCCCAAGGACCCGCCCCTAAAACCGGTCGCGGCCTTCCGTCTGGTCGGCACGCCGGCGCCGCGACTCGACGGCCCCGAAAAAGTCAGCGGCCGCGCCGTGTTCGGCATCGACGCGGCGCCGCCCGGAAGGCTTTACGCCGCCATCCGCCATCCGCCCAGTTTCGGCGGGCGGCTGGGCAGCTATGACGAGCGCGCGCTGGCCGGCCGGCCCGGCATCGTCCGCGTGCTGCGGGTGGGCGAGGCGGTGGCGGTGGTGGCGGATTCGTGGTGGAAGGCCGAGCGCGCGCTGACCGATCTGCCGATCCGCTGGGAGGCCGGGCCGCACGCCGCTCTCGACAGCGCGGCGATCGAGGCCCGGCTTGCCCGCGCCCTCGACGACAAGCCGACCCATGTCTTTCGCGACGAGGGCGATGTCGGCGCGGCGCTGGCGGGCGCGCCCCGCAAGATCGAAGCCCAGTACTTCGTGCCCTATCTCGCCCATGCCTGCATGGAGCCGATGAACTGCACGGCCTTGGTCGCGGACGGCCGGGTCAAGGTCTGGGTCGGCTGCCAGTCGCCGACCGTCGCCGCCTGGGGCGCGGCCGAGGGCGCCGGGGTTTCGAAATCCAAGGCCGAGGCCGAGATCGTCCATCTCGGCGGCGGCTTCGGCCGGCGGGCCGAGAAGGATCACATCGTCGAGGCCGCCGCCATCGCCCGCGCCTTGCCCGGAAAACCCGTGACCCTGATCTGGTCGCGCGAGGAGGACATCCGCAACGACGTCTATCGCCCGGCGGCGATGGCGCGTTTCCGCATCGGCCTCGGCGCCGACGGCCTGCCCTTGGCCTGGGACTGCATGCTCGCCAGCCAATCGGTCGGCGGCAATTATGGCGCGCGCAACCTGCCCTGGGGCGATCTGGGCGCGGCGCGGCACCGCTCCAACGCCGAGGGCGCCTTCGACCTGCCCTACCGTTTGGGCGCGCAGCGCACCGCGCATGGCCTGGTCGAACTGCCGGTGCCGGTCGGCAATTGGCGCAGCGTCGGCCATTCGCAAAACGCCTTCTTCGCCGAATCGGCGATCGACGAATGCGCCGCGGCGGCCGGGGCCGATGCGCTGGCCTATCGCCTCGCGCTGCTGGAGGGCCAGCCGCGTTTCCAGGCGGTGCTGCGGCTGGCGGCCGAGCGCGCCGGCTGGTCGCGGCCGCCAGCGCCGGGCAAGGCGCGCGGACTGGCGCTGCACCGTTCCTTCGGCTCGATCGTCGCCGAGATCGTCGAGATCGACCATTCCGGGCCCAAGATCCGCATCGAGCGGGTGACGGTGGCGATCGATTGCGGCCGCATCGTCAACCCCGAGCTGATCGCCCAGCAGATGGAATCCGGCGCGATCTTCGGCCTGACCGCGGCGCTGCACGGCGAGATCACCCTGGCGAGAGGCGGCGTGGTCCAATCCAATTTTGGCGATTACGCTATGATGCGCCTGGCCGAGGCGCCGCGGATCGAAACCGCGATCGTCCCATCGGCCGCGCGTCCGGGCGGGGTCGGCGAACCGGCCACGCCGCCGGCGGCGCCGGCCTTGGCCAACGCGCTGGCTGCCGCCGGCCGCGGGCGTGTCCGCCGCCTGCCGCTGCGCCATACCATCGCTTTCGCCTGAGGAGCAACGATGTCCAAGTCCGTTCCGCCTGCCTCGCCTGCCCCTCCCCGCCCCCCGCTCGAACGCCTGATCGAGAACACCATCTTCGCCAGCCGTTGGCTGATGGTGCCGCTGCTGCTCGGGCTGGTGCTGGCGCTCGGGCTCTACATCTACAAGTTCTTCCAGGAACTGCTGCATCTCTACGCCACCATCGGCTCGCTCGACGAGGGCGGGCTGATGCTGGGCATGCTGTCGCTGGTCGACATCGTCATGGTCGCCAGCCTGGTGACGATGGTGATCATTTCGGGCTACGAGAATTTCGTCTCGCGGCTCGACGTCGACGCCGAGCACCACGGCATCTCCTGGCTGGGCAAGCTCGACGCCGGCAGCCTCAAGATCAAGCTGGCGGCGTCGATCGTCGCCATCTCCTCGATCCATTTGCTGCAGGCCTTCCTCAACGTCGAGCACATCGCCAACGACAAGCTGCTGTGGCTGGTGGTGATCCACATGACCTTCGTGATCTCGGCGCTGATGATGGCGCTGCTCGACAAGCTGGCCTTCGCCGGCCATCGCGACTGATGTCAGCCCCGGCCGCAGCCTCCGACCCCGGCACGATCGAGCGCGAGCGCCGGCTCGAAGGCGAGCTGGTGCGGGCGCTGTTCGGCCTGGGCGGGATCACCAACTACATCCCGCCGATCGCGCTGGCGGCGATGTTGGCGCTGTATTGGACCGAGTTCGGGCCATGGGTGGTAGGCGGAATCGCCGGGCTTTATGCCGTGGCGCAGGTCGGACTCGATGCGCTGCGGGCCGATTTCCGCCGCAAGCTGCCGGACGCCCTGGATCGCGCCGGGACCTACGCCCGGATCTATCTCGGCCTGTCGGTCGCCACCGGCGCGGCCTGGGGCGCGCTGGGCTGGTTCGCCATGCCGGTCGAGGACACCGCCCGCACCGTGCTGACCCTCCTCACCTTGACCGTGATGTGCAGCAGCTCGGTCATCACCCGCTGCTACTACCCGGCGGCGCATTACGCCTTCCTCAGCGCGGTCGGGGTGCCGATGGTAGCCCGCTTCCTGCTGATGCCGGGCTGGATCCCGCTGGTGACGGTGCTGTTCACGCTGCTTTACGTCGCCGCCCTGTCGCAATGGGTCCGCACCCTGCACACCACCTACCGCAACGAGATCGGCGTCCGGCTCGACAACCAGGCGCTGGTCGACCGGCTGCGGGCGGCGGTCGAGCAGGCCGATGCCGCCAACCGCGCCAAGACCGAGTTCCTCACCAACATCAGCCACGAACTGCGCACGCCGATGAACGGCATCATCGGCGCGATCGACCTGTTGCGCGAGCGCAAGCAGGCGACCGAGGACGCGCGGCTGCTGGAGGTGGCGCTGGATTCGGCCGGGCTCTTGATGGGCGTGATCGACGAGGTGCTGGACCTGGCCAAGATCGAATCCGGCCGGCTGACGGTCGAGCGGCGGCCGATGGCGCTGCGTTCGACCGTCGAGGGGGCGGCGCGCGGTTTCCTGGCCCAGGCCGCGCGCAAGGACCTGACCCTGGCGATCGATCTCGACCCGGACCTGCCCGAGGCGGCGCAGGGCGATGCGCTGCGGCTGCGCCAGGTGATCGCCAACCTGGTCGGCAACGCGGTCAAGTTCACCGACAGCGGCCGGGTCGAGGTCCGCGCCCGCCTGGTCGGCGCGGGCGCCGCCCGGCGGGTCGAGATCGCGGTGATCGACAGCGGCATCGGCATCGCCGCCGAGACCCAGGCGCGGCTGTTCCGCCCCTTCGAGCAGGCCGACAATTCGACCACCAGGCGCTATGGCGGCTCGGGGCTGGGCCTCGCCATCAGCAAGCGGCTGGTCGAGATGATGGGCGGCGAGATCGCGGTCGAGTCGAAACCCGGCGCCGGCTCGACCTTCACGGTGCTGCTGCCGTTCGAGCCGGCGGCGACGGCCGATCTGACCCCGGCGCCCGAAGCCAGCGCCGCCGGCCTGGGCGGTGCGGTGCTGGTGGTCGACGACAGCGCCGTCAACCGCCAGGTGGCGGCGCTGCAGTTGACCCGGCTGGGCTATCAGGTCGAGACCGTGGCCGACGCGGAACAAGGCCTGACACGGATGGCCGGCCGGCGCTTCGCGCTGGTGCTGTTGGACCTGCAGATGCCGGGCATGGACGGCTATGCCATGGCGCGCGCGGTCCGCGCCCGCGAATCCGAGACCGGCGATCGCCGCCGCATTCCGATCGTGGCGCTGACCGGCAACGTGCTGTCGGGCGAGCGCGAGCGTTGCCTGGCGGCGGGCATGGACGACTATCTGACCAAGCCGGTGCGGCTGGGGACGCTCGGCACCACCATCGCGTCGTGGATCGGAACCGGCGCCGCGCCCGCCGCACCGGGCGAGGCGCGGCGCGATTCGTGAACCCGCGATGAGTACCCAGCCGCCGGACCAGACCCCGCCACGCGATCCGATCTCGATCGCACGCTGGAACCGCACTCGGGTCGAGGTCGCCCGCGGCCTGTTCCGCCACAGCGCCCGCACCCGCTACGCCCCGATGCTGGTGATGGTGGCGATATTGGGCTTGTTCCTGAATCGCCTGGGGACGACGCCGGCGGCGGCGCTGATGACGGCCTACGTCCTGGTCCAGGCGATGTTCGATTTCACCCGCTATCGCTTCAACCGCGACCCGACGCTCGACGGCAAGCGCGCCGAGACCTACCTGCGCCTCTATGCCCTGCTTTCGCTCGGTTCGGGCGGCTGCTGGGGCATGCTGACCTTCCTCACCCTGCCGCTGGCCAGCGCCGACGAACGCATGCTGGTGCTGCTGACGGCGGCGGTGATGGGCATCGGCGCGGTGATGACGCGCTCCTACCATCCGCCTTCGACCGCCACCTTCGGCACCGCCATCGCCCTGCCGGTGATGGCGTACCTGGTCACCCAGCACGGCACCATCGGCCTGGTATCGACCGTGATCACGCTGCTGTTCGTGTTGTCGCTGATCCAGTGGTCGCTGCTGGTCTACAACACCTACCGCGCCGAGATCCAATTGCGGCTGGAAAACGAAGACCTGATCGAGCGGCTGAAAAAGGCGGTGCGCGACGCCGACGGCGCCAACCGCTCGCGCACCGAGTTCCTGGCCAACATCAGCCACGAACTGCGCACGCCGATGAACGGCGTGGTCGGCGCGCTCGAACTGCTCGATCGCACCGCGCTGTCGGCGGATGCGGCGCGGCTGGCGCGCATCGCCCACGAGTCCGCCTCGACCCTGCTCGAGGTGATCGACGACGTGCTCGACATGGCCAAGATCGAATCCGGCCGGCTGGCTTTCGAGGCCGTCCCGTTCGCCCCGGCCGACGCCATCCGCGCCGCCGCCGGCGGCTTCGCGCTGGCGGCCGAGCGCAAGGGCGTCGAGCTGCATCTCTCGCTCGACGCCGGCCTGCCCAAGACGGTGGCGGGCGATCCGCTGCGTTTTCGCCAGATCATCTCGAACCTGCTGTCCAACGCCGTCAAGTTCACCAGCCGCGGCCGCATCGCCCTGATCGCCCGCGCCGCGCCCCACGAGATCGGCTGGCGGATCGAGGTGCAGATCGCCGACACCGGCATCGGCATCGCGCCCGAGGCGATGAAGCGGCTGTTCCAACCCTTCGAGCAGGCCGACGCCTCGACCACGCGCCGCTATGGCGGTTCGGGCCTCGGCCTCGCCATCTGTCGGCAGCTGGTCGAGCGCATGGGCGGCAAGATCTCGGCCCAGCCGCGCCCCGGCGGCGGCACGGTGTTCGCCTTCGAGGTGCTGTTCGCCTCGACCGACAAACTGGTCGAGGCGGTCGAGGGCGGCCTGCCCACGGGCCAGGTCGGACGCACGGTGCTGGTGGTCGACGACAGCGCCATCAACCGTGAGATCGCGGCGCGGCAGCTGGAGCGGCTGGGCTATGCCATCGAAACCTGCGCCAACGGGGAGGATGCGCTGGAGCGGATCCGCGGCAAACGACCGGCGCTGCTGCTGCTCGACCTGCAAATGCCGGGCAAGGACGGTTACCAGGTGGCGCGCGAGCTGCGGGCGGCGGAATCGGCCGCCGGCATGGCGCGGCTGCCGATCGTGGCGCTGACCGGCAACGTGCTGTCGGGCGAGCGCGAGCGCTGCCTGGCGGCGGGCATGGACGACTATCTCGCCAAGCCGGTGCGGCTGGAACATCTCGGGCTGAGCGTGGCGCGTTGGATCGGCCGGGCGATCGAACCCGTCCGCAGCGAAGCGCCCGGCGCCCCGGGACCGCAGGCCGGCGACGCCGATTTCGATCTCGAAGCGCTGCTGCAGACCACCGGCGTCGGCCTCGACGATTTGCGGCCGCTGATGCGCCTGTTCCTCGACCAGGCGCCGATCTGCCTGGTCGAGATCGCCCAGGCCGCGGCCAAGAACCGGGGCGACGACGCCGCGCGCGCCGCCCATACCCTCAAGGGCGAGTCGGGCTATCTCGGCGCCGAGACCGTGCACCGGCTGGCGCGCGAGGCCGAGCGTCTGGCCAAGAGCGGCGATTGCGCGGCGATATCCCGCTTGCTGCCCGAGATCGAAGCCGCGTTGGCGCGGACCCGCGCCAAGATGGCCGCGGCCTGAAGATTGACCGCCCGGGGGCGCGGGACTAGCGTTGCCGGGGGGCGAATCGCGGAGTTGGGAAGTCATGACAATCGGGTCATGGCCGTTGTCGACGCATGAGGTCCTCAACCAGCCGCCGCCGCTGGTCGATTGGAACCTGTTCGATGCCGATCGCGCCTTGGCCGAGGGCGTGGCGCGCGAGGGCGCGGATTGGGCGGCGGGCGAACTGCGCGGGCTGGGGGCAAGGCTGGGTTCGGAAGAGACCATCGCCTGGAGCTTCCAGGCCAATCGCTTCGCCCCCGTGCTGCAGGCCTTCGATCGCTTCGGCCATCGCCGCGACGAGGTCGAATTCCATCCCGCCTGGCACGCTTTGCTCGGTCTCGCGGTCGAGGCCGGGCTGCACAGCGCGCCTTGGGCCAAGCCCGGGCCGGGCGCCCATGTCGCCCGCGCCGCCGGCGCCTACATGTTCAACCAGATCGAAGCCGGGACGATGTGCCCGGTGGCGATGACCTATGGCGTGGTGCCGGCGCTGCGCCACCAGCCCGACGTGCTGGCGGAATGGCGCGAGCCGTTGTTCGGCCGCCGTTACGATCCGCGCAACCGCCCCGCGCCCGAAAAGCGCGGCGCCCTGTTCGGCATGGCGATGACCGAGAAGCAGGGCGGCTCGGATGTGCGCGCCAACACCACCCGCGCCGTGCCCGACGGCCGCGCCTGGCGGCTGGTCGGCCACAAATGGTTCTGCTCGGCGCCGATGTGCGACGCCTTCCTGACCCTGGCCTATGTCGACGACGCGCTGACCTGCTTCCTGGCTCCGCGCTGGACGCCCGACGGCGCCAAGAACGCGATCCACATCCAGCGCCTCAAGGACAAGCTGGGCAACCGCGCCAACGCCTCGTCCGAGATCGAATATCACGGCGCCTACGCCGTCATGGTCGGCGAGCGCGGCCGCGGCGTTCCGACCATCATCGAGATGGCCAACCACACCCGGCTCGATTGCGTCATCGGCTCGGCCGGGCTGGTGCGCCAATCCCTGACCCAGGCCATCCACCACGCCCGCCATCGCACCGTGTTCCAGCGGCGGCTTGCCGACCAGCCGCTGATGCGGGCGGTGCTGGCGGATCTGGCGCTGGAAGCCGAGGCGGCGACGCTGTTGATGCTGCGCCTGGCGCGGGCCTATGACGGCGAGGGGCCGGACGAAACCGCCTTCCGCCGGCTGGTGACGCCGGCCGCGAAATATTGGGTGTGCAAGCGCGCGCCCGTGGCGGTGGTCGAGGCGATGGAGGTCCATGGCGGCGGCGGCTATGTCGAGGAATCGATCCTGCCGCGGCTCTATCGCGAGGCCCCGGTCAATTCGATCTGGGAAGGCTCGGGCAACGTCATGTGCCTGGACGTGCTGCGGGTGCTGGCGCGCACGCCGGACGCGATCGACGCCCTGATCGACGAGCTGGCGCTGGCCCAGGGCGCCGATCGGCGGCTGGATGCCCAGGTCGCGGCGCTGGCCGACGAGGCGGCGGCCTTCGCCAAGGCCGGCATGCCCGAGCACCGTGCCCGGCTCTTGGTCGAGCGCATGGTGCTGACGCTGCAGGCAGCGCTGATGGTGCGCCATGCGCCCGCCGCCCTGGCCGACGGCTTTTGCGCCAGCCGGCTGGGCGGGGCGGATTCGGGCCGCGCCTTCGGCGCGCTGCCCGACGGGCTCGACCTGGCGGCGATCGTCACGCGCGCCGGCCACGCATGAAGCGCTGGTTCTTCGGCTTTGCGGTGTTGGCCGCCGCCTGCGATCCGGGAGAGGGCGACCCCGTCGTCGCCGCGCGCAAACGTCAGATGCAGGCGCTGGACGCGTCGCTGACCATCATCGCCCAAAGCGGCGGCGGCCCGGTCGACCGCATGCTGGCCGAGATCGAGGCCCGCGCCGTGGCCGAGGGCGCGGCGCGGATTCCGGCGCTGTTCGCCGAACGCCGCCTGCCGCCCGAGATCCCCAGTCGCGCCCGCGCCGAGCTGTGGGAGCAGACCAACGAATTCCGCGACCTGGCGGCGCGGCTGGGACGATCCGCCACCGGTCTGGCGAATGCCATCAAGGCCGGCGATTTCGTCGGCCCCTTGACCCAAGTCGAGGCCGATTGCCTCGCCTGCCACCGTCGCTTCCGTCTGCCCGATCCCAACGCCAAGACACGGTGATCGAACATCTCGGCCTGTTCGTTTCGGCCTTCGCCGCGGCGACCATCCTGCCGATGTCGTCCGAGGCGGTGCTGGCCGGGCTGTTGCTGGCCGGCGGCCAGCCGCCGTGGAGCCTGTTCGCGACCGCAAGCCTCGCCAATACATTGGGCAGCTGCGTCAATTGGGTGCTGGGTCGCTTCATCGAGCGCTTCGCCGGCCGACGCTGGTTCCCGGTCGGGCCGGCGGCGTTGGCCAGGGCCGGCGAGCGCTTCCGGCATTACGGCCTGTGGTCGCTGCTGTTCGCCTGGGTGCCGATCGTGGGCGACCCCTTGACCGTGGCGGCGGGCGCGCTGGGCGTGCGGTTCCTGCCTTTCGTGCTGCTGGTCGGCGCCGGCAAGGCCGCGCGCTATGCCGCGATCGTCTGGTTGGCGGTCTGATCAGTACCAGTCGCCGCGAACCGTCGGGCGCCGTTGGTATTGCTCGACCCGATGCTCCGGACCGGCCGGATGGCATCCCCTGCCCCGCAGACGCGGCATGCCCAGATAGGTCACGGTCAAGACACGCTCGGCGTCGTCGAGCTGCGCGATCGCTGTCGCCCGCGGCAGGCGGGCCGAGCACCCGCGCCACTGCGCGGCATCTTCGACGCTCAATTCGGCCTCGCCCTCGGCGCGGCGAGGCGCCACCACCCGGCCGCCGAAAGCGCGCGTGCCGTCGGGCCGGACGATCTCGAAGCTGCCGGCGCCGCGCTGCGCCATCGCCGGATGCGTCGCGCTGGCGGGCGCGTCGACCTCCCACCAGTGGCCTTCCCACGCCGCCAAGCGCTGGCGCTCGGCCGCGGCAGCCCGCAATTCGCCCAGCCGAAACTCGATCCGCGGCCGGTCGGTGGCTTCGGGCATCAGGACAAGATAGCGCCTGAACAGGGTCGCCGCCGCCGCCGCATCGCCGGCCTTGCTCCGCTCCTCGGCGGCCTCGCGCAGCACCTCGCCCGACCATGGTGCCGCCACCAGCGCGCGGCGATAGGCTTCGGCGCCGCTGTTGGCGCGCGCCGCCTGGATCAGCGGCGCCGCCATAGCCGGCGTGTCGGGCAGCGTGGTCAACTGACCCGCCACCTCGGCCAGACGGTCCTGGTACTGCTCGATGCGCTTGGCGTGATCGGCCGGCAGTTCGTTCGGATCGCGATAGAAATAGGCCCGCGTCAGGCGAACTTCCTCCTCGGCCCGGCCACGGCGAAAGCGCAGCGCGACCTGGGTATCGGGCAGGCCGCGCAAGCCCAGCGCCGCTGCGTCCGGCGCCTGGCCGTCGATTTCGAGAATGCGGTCCTCGGGCAACAGCCCCGCCATCGCCGCCGGCCCGCCGGGCGAGAGATCGACGATGCTGGGACCGTCGGCGTCGAATTTCAGTCGCGCGCCGATGCCGCCATAACCGATCAAATGCACCAACGCGCCCTGCAATTGCGGCAGCGCCCCCAGGCGGTCGCCCGCTTTCAGCTTGGTCTCGGCCTCGGCCGCGGTGCGATCGGCGCCGATCAGCCGCAGCGTGTCGTCGCGATCGCGCGCCGCCGCCACTTCGGCCGCGATATTGCGCACCACCGGCGGCCGCCGCATCGTGGTCGGCACGGTCTCCGGCAACTCGCAACCGGACAAGGCGGCCAGCGCCAGCAGGATCGGGGCGAGGCGGCGAATCATGCCGCCGACTTTAGCCCCACGCCCGCGGTCGCGCTATATAGGCGGCGGAGGTCGATCATGCAGCGCAGCCAATTTCGCCGTCTCTTGGCCGAGGCCCGGCCGCTGGTCCTGCCGGTGGTGACCGACGCGCTGTCGGTGCGGCTGGTGGCCGATGCCGGCTTTGCGGCCTATGCCATCGGCGGCTTTCCTCTGGTCGGCTCGCGCTACGGCATCCCCGATATCGGCCTGGCCGGGTTCGGCGAGATCTCGAACGGGGTGCGCGATCTGCTGGCGGCGGCGCCGGGCCTGCCGGCGCTGGTCGACGGCGACGACGGCTATGGCGACGTCAAGAACGTCACCCGCACGGTGCAAAGCTACGAGGCGATGGGCGCGGCCGGGATCGTGATCGAGGATCAGACCAGCCCCAAGCGCTGCGGCCACATGGCCGGCAAGGACGTGGTGCCGACCGAGCACTGGCTGGCCAAGCTGCGGGCGGCGGTGGCGGCGCGGCGCGACCCGGCGCTGTTCCTGATGGCGCGCACCGACGCCCGCGCCGTGCACGGGCTCGACGAGGCGCTGCGGCGGGCGGAGGCGGCGCTGGCCACCGGGGTCGACGGCCTGTTCGTCGAGGCGCCCAAATCGCTGGCCGAACTCGAACGCGTCGGCCGTTCGTTCAGGGGCGTGCCGCTGCTGGCCAACATGCTGGAGGATGGCGACACGCCCTGGCTGTCGCCGTCCGAACTGGCGGCGCTGGGCTTCGCCATGATCGTCTATCCGACGACGCTGATCTTCCATGTCGCGGCGGCGATGCGCGGGGTGCTGGCCGACCTCAAGGCCGGACGCAAGCCGGGCGGCGAGACCGTGTCCTTCGCCGAATTCAAGCGCCTGACCGGCTTCGGCGAGTGGGCGGCGGTCGAAGACCGCTTCGGCCGCCGCGCCTGAGTCCCCGCCCGGCCGTCGCCTATTTCTGGGCGACGATCCGACTGGTCAGCTCGCCGATGCGCTCGACCGCGACGGTGCAGACGTCGCCGGCCTTGAGATAGACCGGCGGCTTGCGGCCATGGCCGACGCCGGCCGGGGTGCCGGTGACGATCAGGTCGCCCGGTTCCAGGGTGGCGAATTCCGAGATCAGCGCGATCAGGGTGGCGACATCGAAGATCATGTCGCCGGTGTGCGATTTCTGCATCACCTGGCCGTTGACCGTGGTCGAGATCTCCAGCGGCGCCGCGCCCGGCGGCAGTTCGTCGGCGGTGACGATCCACGGCCCGAAGGCGCCGGTCTTGTCCCAGTTCTTGCCGGCGGTCCATTGCGCGCCGGGGCCGGGCTTGAACTGGTAGTCGCGGATCGAGCCGTCGTTGAACAGCGAATAGCCGAAGACGTGACCCAGCGCCTTGTCGGCCGGGACGGCGCGCGCTTTGCGGCCGACGATCACCGCCAGCTCGCATTCCCAGTCGAACATCGAGGACGCCTTGGGCAGCACCATCGCTTCGTTATGCGCCGACAGCGTGTTCGACCAACGCGCGAACAGCTGCGGATAGGCCGGGATCGCCATGCCGCTTTCCTGCGCGTGCAGACGGTAGTTGAGACCGACCATGATGATCTTGCCCGGGCGCGGGATCGGCGGCAGCAGCTTGGCCGCCTTGAAGCGCTTGACCGCCTTGCCCTTGGCCTTGTCGACCGCCTTACTGGCGGCGGCCAGCGCCGGCCGGCCGGCGGCGATCAGGCCGATCATGTCGCGCGGCAGCTTGGGCGCCGCCACCGACAGGTCGATCAGGTCGGCATGATGGGCGACGCCGACGGTCGGCTGGCCCTTCTTGGAGAAAGTGACGAGACGCATCTAGGGACTCCTTCGACTCATATCATCGGGATCATCACGACCTGGCGATAGGCCGGCCGCTTGGTCAGCTTGGTGTACCACTCGCTCAGCCGCGGCAGGTCCGGGCGCTTGATCGGCAGGTTGAACCAGCGATAGGCCTGGATGCCGACCGGCATGTCGCCGATGGTGAAGGTCGAACCGGCGACGTAGCCGCGATCGGTCAGATGCGCATCGAGGATGCGCCAGACCTCGCCGGCCTTGACCGCCGCCGCCTCGAGCGCGGCGGTGTCGCGCTTCTCGGGCGGCGTGCGGACATAGCCCATGAAGAGCGGAGTCATCGCCGGGCCGGCGGTGCTGACCTGCCAGTCCATCCAGCGGTCGGCCTCGGCCTTGGCCTTGGGCTCGGCCGGCCACATGGTGTGCGAACGGTGCTTGGCGCCGAGATAGCGCAGGATCGCGTTCGACTCCCACAGCACGAAGCCGTCGTCGTCGATGGTCGGGATCAGCGAATTCGGATTGAGCTTGAGATACCACGGCTCCTTGGTCTTGCCGAACTTGCCGCCGACGTCCTCGCGCTCGTATTGCAGGCCCAATTCGGCGCAGAGCCACATCACCTTCTGCACGTTGGACGAGTCGCTGCGGCCGTAGATCTTGAGCATGTCGCGCCCCTTCTTCCCTCAGGCGGCCTTGTTATAGAACGACGCGCCCTTGGCCGCCATCTCCCGCAACAGCGCGGGCGGCGTGAAGCGGGGCCCGTGGCGCTGGGCCAGGCGCTCGCAACGGGCGACGAAATCCCCCAGCCCGATGCCCTCGATCAGCGACAGGGGGCCGCCGGTCTGGGGCGCGAAGCCCCAGCCGAGAATGGCGCCGACATCGGCATCGGCCGGATCGACCACCACCTTTTCGCCGACGCAGCGCGCGGTCTCGACTGCCTGCACAGTGAGGTAGCGCTCGATCAGTTCGGCCGCCTCCGGCTGTTCCTTGGCCAGGGGGAAGGTCTTGGCGAGATCGGGCCACAGCGCCTTCTTGCCGCTCTCGGGATAGGCGTAGAAGCCCTTGCCGGCCTTCTTGCCGACGCGGCCGAGGGTCTCGACCATGGCGGTCAGCACCGCCTCGCCCGGGCCGGTGCGATAGTCCTTGCCGAGATCGGCCTTGGTCTGGGCGCGCACCTTGTGCATCAGGTCGAGCGAGACCTCGTCGGCCAGCGCCAGCGGCCCGACCGGCATGCCGGCCAGGCGCCCGGCGTTCTCGATCAGCGCCGGCGCCACGCCCTCGGCCAGCATCGCCAGCCCCTCGTTGACGTAGGTGCCGAAGACGCGGCTGGTGTAGAAGCCGCGCGAATCGTTGACCACGATCGGGGTCTTGCGGATCGCCTTGACGAAGTCCAACGCCCAGGCCAGGCACTCGTCCGAGGTCTTGGCGCCGCGGATGACCTCGACCAGCATCATGCGGTCGACCGGCGAGAAGAAGTGCAGGCCGATGAAGCGTTCGGGCCGCGCGCTGGCCTCGGCCAGGCCCGAGATCGGCAGGGTCGAGGTGTTGGAGGCGAACACGGCATCGGCCGCCAGCACCGCCTCGGCCTTGTTGGTGACCTCGGCCTTGATGGCGCGGTTTTCGAACACCGCCTCGATCGCCAATTGGCTGCCGGCCAGCTCGGCATAGTCGACCGACGGCCGGATGCGGGCCAGCACCGCATCGCGCTCGGCCGCGGTCATGCGGCCCTGCTTGACGCGACGGTCGAGCAGGCCGACGGAATAGGCCTTGCCTTTCTCGGCCTGGGCCAGGGTCGCATCGATCAGCACCACCTCGATCCCGGCCGCGGCCGAAACAAAGGCGATACCGGCGCCCATCATGCCCGCGCCCAGCACGCCGATCTTGGCGAACTTGCGCGGCGCCGGCGCCTTCGGCCGGTTGGCCAGCTTGTTGGCGGATTGCAGGCCGAAGAACAGCGTCCGCACCATGCCGCGCGCCTCGGGCGAGGTGACGATATGGGTGAACCAGCGCGCCTCGATCCGCAGCGCGGCGTCGATCGGCACCTGCAGGCCCTCGTAGACCGCCGACATGATGGCGCGCGGGGCGGGATAGACGCCGTGGGTCTTGGCGCGCAGCATGGCGGTGCCGGCCATGAAGGTCTCGACGAAGCGCGGCGTCCAGGCGCCGCCGTCGGGCAGCTTGAAATCCTTGCGATCCCAGGGCTGGACCGGCTCGGGCCTGGACAGGATCCAGGCCTTGGCCGCGGCCAGCAGCTCGGCCGGCGGCACCAGCGCGTCGACCAGCCCGGCCTTGAGCGCGGCCTTGGGGTCGAGCCGCTTGCCTTCCAGCATCAGCGGCAGCGCCGCCCGCGCGCCGATCAGCCGCGGCAGGCGCTGGGTGCCGCCGCCGCCCGGCATCAGCCCGATCGCGACCTCGGGCAGGCCAAGCTGCATCTTCGGCCGGTCGGCGGCGATGCGGCGATGGCAGGCCAGCGCGATCTCGTAGCCGCCGCCCAGCGCCGTGCCGTTGAGCGCGGCGACGAACGGCTTGCCCGATTTCTCGATCGTCCGGGTCAGGGCATGGAAGGTCGTGCAGCGCTCGAAGAACGGCGCCGGCTCCAGGGTCTCGAAAATGCGCTGCAGATCGGCGCCGGCGATGAAGTCGTCCTTGGCCGAGGTGACGATCGCGCCCTTGACGGCGGGATCGGCGATGGCGCGCTCGACCAGGGTCTTGAACAGCCCCATGCTGTCGGCGTTGAGCACGTTCATCGGCCGGTCGCGCATTGCCCAGGCGATGGTGGCGATGCCGTCGGCGTCGACCTGGTATTCGATCATGGCCGGCTCCCTCAGACGCGCTCGATGACGGTGGCGGTGCCCATGCCGGCGCCGACGCACAGCGTCACGCAGCCGGTGCCGAGGCCGCGGCGTTCCATCTCGTCCAGCACCGTGCCCAGTAGCATGGCGCCGGTGGCGCCGAGCGGATGGCCCAGCGCGATGGCGCCGCCGTTGACGTTGATCTTGTCGAACCAGACGTTGCTGACCTGCATGAAGCGCAGCACCACGGCGGCGAAGGCCTCGTTGACCTCGTAGAGATCGACATCGCCATAGCCCATGCCGGCGCGCTGCAGCGCCTTCTCGACCGAGAAGCTGGGGCCGGTCAGCATGATCGAGGGCTCGGTGCCGATCGAGGCGAAGCCGCGGATGCGCGCCCGCGGCTTGAGGCCCAGCTTGCTGCCGATCTCGCGGTTGCCGATCAGCACCGCCGCCGCGCCGTCGACGATGCCCGAGGAATTGCCCGGGGTGTGGACGTGGTTGACGCGCTCGACCTCGGGATAGCGCTGCTGGATGACGGCATCGAAGCCGATCGCCTCGCCGATGCCGGCGAAGGAGGGCGTCAGCGCCGCCAGCGACTGCATGCTGGTGCCAGGCCGGAGGTGCTCGTCCTTGGCGCAGACCGTCAGGCCGTTCTGGTCCTTGACCGGAGCGACCGAGCGCTCGAAGCGGCCTTCGCTCCAGGCGGCGGCGGCGCGGCGCTGGCTTTCGACCGCATAGGCGTCGACGTCGTCGCGGCTGATGCCGTACTTGGTCGCCAGCAGGTCGGCCGAGACGCCCTGGGGCACGAAATAAGTGCGGAAGGCCAGTTCGGGGTCGACCATCCAGGCGCCGCCGGCCGAGCCCATCCGCACCCGCGACATCGATTCGACGCCGCCGCCGACGGTCAGCTGCGACTGGCCGGACATGACTTGCGCCGCGGCCATGTTGCAGGCCTCGAGGCCCGAGGCGCAGAAGCGGTTGATCTGCACGCCGGCGACGCTTTCGGCCCAGCCCGCTTCCAGCACCGCGCTGCGGCCGATATCGGCGCCCTGCTCGCCGACCGGCTCGACGCAGCCCAGCACCACGTCGTCGACCAGCCCGGTGTCGAGTCGGCTTCGCGCCGCCAGCGAGGTCAAGGCCGAGGCCGCCAGGCGCACCGCCGGCACCTCGTGCAGCGCTCCGTCGGTCTTGCCCTTGCCGCGCGGCGTGCGCACGGCGTCGTAGATGAAGGCTTCGGTCATGGCGGGCTCCTTATGGCGATGTCCGCGCCCACTGCCGATTCAGCAGCAGGGCGGTCAGGAAAACGGTTTGATTCTGGCCGGCACCCAAGCGCTTCCACGCGCGCATGGCATCCTCGGCCAGGAACACGGCCAAGTCGGCCTCGGCCGAACTGGCATCATAGGACAGATCGTAGTCCGCCAATTCGCGCATGGCCTGAAGTTCGACGAAGCCGATCGCGATCTTGGTCAATTCGGGCGCGATCGGCGCCGCGAGAAGTCCTTGGGCAGGCTGGCGGACGTTCTCGATCCTGCCATTGGCGAATTGTTGGCAGACCGCTCTCAGGTCGGAATGCGAATAGGCCCGCACGATCCATCGTTTGAGCGGTGGTTCGACGCGCGGCATCACGACCCGGACCGACTCGGAAATCAGGAAGTGGAACAGCGCGTAATAGGCGGTCGAGATCGCACGCCGGCGGAAGCCGCCTGCGGCGTGGCCCGTCTGGACAATGGCAAGGTGCCGCGCCGCCTCAAGCAGCGCGTCGTGAAGCGCCGCGGCTCGCTTTGGCACGACCTGTCTCGCGAATCAGAAAAATCGGAAACCGCGTGACGTTGCGCTTGAGTATTTCCTGCTGGATGGCGGCGATCGCCGGCATCACCCGCTTGACCCGGGATCGGATGACTCGCCTATCGGCACTGTCGAGGATCGCAAGCCGGATATAGGCGAGCGGATTGCCCGAACGGTCTTCGTCGAAACTGACCGAAACGCCACGAACCTCCCTGGGCAAATCCTGACTGAGGACGAAACGCCGGAACGCCTCAGCTTCGTCGGGAATCGCCGCTGCCGCAATCTCACGCATGGTCCTATCCTATCACAGCCCGCGGCTGATCAGTTCCTTCATGATCTCGTTGGTGCCGCCGAAGATGCGGGTGACGCGGGCGTCGGCATAGGCGCGGGCGATGGGGTATTCCCACATGTAGCCGTAGCCGCCGAACAGCTGCAGGCACTTGTCCATCACCTTGCCCTGCAGCTCGGTGGTGTGCAGCTTGGCCATGGCGGCGGTGGTGACGTCGAGCTTGGCCGCGAGGTGCAGTTCCATGCAGCGGTCGACGAAGGCGCGCGCCACCTGGATCTCGGTCGCCAGCTCGGCCAGCACGAAGCGCGAGTTCTGGAAGCTGCCGATCGGCTTGCCGAAGGCGGTGCGCGACTTGGCGTAGTCGCGGGTCCAGCCCAGCGCCGCCTCGCACGCCGCCACCGCGCCGACGGCGATGTTGAGGCGTTCCTGCGGCAGCTGCTCCATCAGGTGATAGAAGCCCTGGCCCTCGCCGCCCAGGATGTTGGTGCGCGGCACGCGCACGTCGGCGAAGAACAGTTCCGAGGTGTCCTGGGCCTTCATCCCCAGCTTTTCGAGATTGCGGCCCTTGCTGAAGCCCGGCCGGTCGCCCTCGACCAGCACCAGCGTCACGCCCTTGGCGCCCTGCTTGGTGTCGGTCTTGCACACCACGATCACCAGGTCGGCGTTCTGGCCGTTGGTGATGAAGGTCTTCTGGCCGTTGATGACGAGGTGGTTGCCGTCGGCCGCGGCCGAGGTCTTGACCGATTGCAGGTCCGAGCCGGTGCCGGGCTCGGTCATGGCGATGGCGGTGACGATCTCGCCCCGCGCCATCTTCGGCAGCCAGGTCTTCTTCTGCTCGTCCGAGCCGTAGCGCAGGATGTAGGGTGCGACGATGGCGGAATGCAGCGAGAAGCCCGGGCCGGAGACGCCGGAATAGGCCTGTTCCTCCATGGCGATGGCTTCGTAGAGATAGTCGGCGCCGGCGCCGCCGTATTCCTCGGGCATCGAGGCGCACAGCAGGCCGGCCTCGCCGGCCTTGCGCCAGGCCTCCTTGTCGACCCGCTTCTGCTTTTCCCACTTCTCCTGGTGGGGTTTGATTTCCTTGTCGTAGAAGCGCCGGACGGTGTCGCGCCAGGCGTCGTGCTCGGGGGTGAAGATGCGGCGCGGGATCATGGTATCCTCATTGCTTCAAGGCCCTCAGGCGCCGGGCGGCGACCTCCGGTCGCCTCGGCTTCCGAGCCAAAAGGCGCGTCGCCGCGGTCGCGGCGAAGCGGCGGCCGCGAAGGCGGCCATCAAAAGGCGGCGGCGTCCAGCTCCATCAGCGTGCGCTTGCCGGCCTGGATCTTCTGCTGCAGGGAGGCGGTGTCGGGCAGCATGCGCTCCATGAAGAAGCGCGCGGTCGCCAGCTTGGTGCGGTAGAAGCCGGGGTCCTCGCCGCCGCCGGCGGCCAGCTTGTCGATGGCGACGCGCGCCATCTTGGCCCACATCCAGCCGACCGCGGTCAGCGCGAACAGCCGGAGGTAGTCGCTCGAGGCGGCGCCGGCCTCCTCGGCATCGGCCATGCCCTTCTCGGCGATCAGGGCGGTGGCCTGCTGCAGGCGCCCGAAGGCGCGCAACAGCGGCCCGATGAAATCCTTCATCGCCGCGTCCGCCGCCTGTTCCTTGAGGAAGGCGTCGAGCGGATGGAAGAAGGTGCGCAGCGAGCGGCCCATATTGGCCGGCAGCTTGCGCCCGACCAGGTCCAGCGCCTGGACGCCGTTGGCGCCCTCGTAGATCTGGGCGATGCGGGCGTCGCGCACGAACTGCTCCATGCCCCATTCGGCGATGTAGCCGTGCCCGCCCAGGCACTGCATCGCCAGGTTGGCGCATTCGAAGCCCATGTCGGTCTGATAGGCCTTGACGATCGGCGTGATCAGGCCGAGCAGGTCGTCGGCCTCGCGCCGCGCCATGGCGTCGGGATGCTTGTGCGCCAGGTCGACGTTCAGCCCCGCCCAATAGGTCAGCATCCGCGCGCCCTCGGTGAAGGCCTTACAGGTCAGCAGCATCCGCCGCACGTCGGGATGGACGATGATCGGATCGGCCGCCTTGTCGGGCGCCTTGATGCCGCCCAGCGAGCGGCCCTGGACGCGCTCCTTGGCGTAGGCCAGGCCGTTCTGATAGGACACCTCGGCCAGGCCGAGACCCTGCACGCCGACGCCCAGCCGCGCCGCGTTCATCATGGTGAACATGCCGCGCATGCCCTTGTGGGCCTTGCCCACCAGCCAGCCCTTGGCGTTGTCGTAATTCAGCACCGCGGTGGCGTTGGCCTTGATGCCCATCTTGTGCTCGATCGAGCCGCAGGAGACGCCGTTGCGCTCGCCCGGACTGCCGTCGGCATTGGGCAGGAACTTGGGGACGATGAACAGGCTGACGCCCCTGATGCCCTCGGGCCCGCCGACGATCTTGGCCAGCACCAGATGGACGATGTTGTCGGTCATGTCGTGCTCGCCGGCCGAGATGAAGATCTTGGTGCCGGTGATGCGATAGCTGCCGTCGGGCTGGGGCTCGGCCTTGGTGCGCATCAGGCCGAGATCGGTGCCGCAATGCGGCTCGGTCAGGTTCATGGTGCCGGTCCATTCGCCGCTGACCAGCTTGGGCAGGTAGGTCTTCTTGAGTTCGTCCGAGCCGTGGGCGGCGATCGCCTCGTAGGCGCCGTGCGACAGTCCGGGATACATCCCCCAGGCCATGTTGGCGCTGGTGACGATCTCCGACAGCAGCACGCCGACGTAATAGGGCAGGCCCTGGCCGCCGTATTCCTTGAGGCTGGTCAGGCCGGTCCAGCCGCCCTCGCAATACTGCTTGTAGGCTTCCTTGAAGCCCTTGGGCGTGGTGACGTTGCCGGCGTCCCATTTGCAGCCTTCGCGATCGCCCGATTGGTTGATCGGCTGCAGCACTTCCTGGGCGAACTTGGCGCCCTCCTCGATCACGGCATCGACCGTGTCGGGCGAAGCGTCCTCGAAGCCGGGCAGGTTCTGGTAATTGCCGACGCCAAGCACCTCGTGCAGCACGAAGCGCATGTCGCGCAGGGGGGCGTTGTAGCTGGGCATGGCGATCTCCTCCCGAACTAATTCCGCAACGGCTTGCCGGTGGTCAGCATGTGCTCGATGCGATCGAGCGTGGCGTTGGTCTTGATCAGCGACAGGAAGACCGCGCGCTCCAGCGCCAACAGGTCGGTCTCCTTGACCGGATCGAGGATGTCGACGTCGCCGCCCGACAGCACCCGCGCCAGCGCCGCCATCACCGTGACGTCGTGGGGCGTGGCCTTGCCTTGCAGGCGGAAGCCCTCGACCGCCATCGCCAGCGCGGTGCGCGCGGTGGCGCCGGGCAGGAAGATCTCGGCCGGCTCGGCCGGCTTGTAGCCCGGCACCATCGCCAGCGCCTTGGCCTTGGCGTCGGCCAGCACGCGGTCGCGGTTCATGGTGATGCCGTCGCTCGGGCGCAGCAGCAGCTTCTCCTTGGCCTCGGCGGCCGAGCGCGCCACCTGCGCCGTGCCGATGATCTCGAACGCCTGGCTGATCGCCGGCATCGGCCCCTGCGGGCGCTTCGCGTTCTGCATCCAGCGCGTCAGCAGCGTGGTGGTGCCGCCCCAGCCCGGGATCAGGCCGACGCCGACCTCGACCAGGCCGATATAGCTTTCGGCATGGGCCTGGACGGCGTCGCAATGCATCAGGATCTCGCAGCCCCCGCCCAGCGCCATGCCCGAGGGCGCGCCGACCACCGGGAAGGGCGCGTTGCGCAGCGCGCGATAGGCGTCCTGGCCTTCCTTGATGTTCTGCTCGATCACCGGCCACATCGCGGTGTTGGCGGCGAACAGGCCGAGGCCGATATTGGCGCCGACCGAGAAGTTGTCGCCGTCATGGCCGATCACCAGCGCCTTGAAGCCCTTCTTGTCGAGCTTGGCCGCCTCGCGCACCATGGCGACGATGTTGGCGTCGATGGCGTTCATCTTGGTGTGCAGTTCCAGGCAGGCGACGCCGTCGCCCAGATCCCAGATCGAGGCGCCCTTGTTGGACAGCACCGGCTGCTTTCCGCGCTTGACGTCGGCCAGCTTCCAGGCGCCGGCCGCGGGCTTGAGTTCGGCATAGCGGCCTTCGGGGGTGAAGATCAGCCGCGCCGCGCCCTCTTCCTTGTAGAACGTGCCGGCGCCGACCGCCTCGATCAGCCGCGGCACCGGCTTGCCCTCGGCGCGCAGCCGGTCGGCGAACCATTTCGGCCCAACCAGATCGAGCTGTTCGAACGGCCCCCATTTCCAGGCATAGCCGGTCTTCATCGCGGTATCGACGTCGGCGATCGAATTGGCGATCTCCGGCGCCAGTTCGGCGGCATAGGCCAGCACCCGCGACAGCACCGCCCAGGCATATTGCCCGCCCTTGTCGGGATGTTCGACCAGCGCCCGCAGGCCCTTGCGCGCGGCCTTGACCGAGGCCAGTTCGGCGCGCCGGGTCGGGCGATAGGTGCGGGTCGCGTAGTCGAGCGTCAGCCGCGTGCGGCTGCCGTCGGCGGCCTTGTCCTGGCGGTAGAATCCGCCCTTGCCCTTGCGGCCGGTCAGGCCCTGGCCGATCATCCACTGGATGGTCTGGGCGAGCTGGCCGTTGGCGTCGTAGATCTTGCAATAGGGATCGTCGGGCGGCAGCAGCTTGAGCATCGAGGCGCTGACATGCGGCGCCAGGTCGATGCCGGTCAGGTCGCCCAGTCCGAAAATCCCGGTCTTGGGAATCCCCATCGGCTTGCCGACCACGGAATCGGCCTCTTCCACCGTCAGCCCCAGGCTCATCGCCTGGCTCATGGCCACGGTCGACCAGAAGATGCCGATGCGGTTGCCGACGAAGCCGGGCGTGTCCTTGCAGTCGATCACCGCCTTGCCCAGCGCCACGTCGCCGAAACGCCGCAGCGCCGGCAGCACGTCGTCCTCGGTGCGCGGTCCCTTGACCACTTCCAACAGGCGCATATAGCGCGGCGGGTTGAAGAAATGGGTGATGGCGAAGCGGTTGGCGAAGGCCTCGGGCAGGCCCTCGACCAGCGTGCCCAAGGGAATGGTCGAGGTGTTGGAGGAGACGATGGCGGTGGGCTTCATCGCCGCCGCCACCTTGCGATAGAGCTCCTGCTTGAGGTCGACCCGCTCGATCACCGCCTCGACGATCCAGTCGCAATCGCCGATGCGCGACAGGTCGTCCTCGAAATTGCCGGGCTGGATCAGGCCGGCGGCCCGGTCGCTCATCAGCGCGGCGGGGTTGGTCTTCTTCAGCCGGCCGAGCGCCGCCTCGGCCAACTGGTTGCGGTTGTTGGCGCCCTGGGGAACGATGTCCAGCAGCATCACCGGGATGCCGGCATTGGCGACATGGGCGGCGATGCCGCCGCCCATCACCCCCGAGCCGAGGACGGCGACCTTCTTGAAGGCGCTCATCGCACGGCCTCGAGCACGGTGGCGATGCCCTGGCCGCCGCCGATGCATTGCGTCGCCAGCGCGTACTGCCCGCCCTCGCGCTTGAGCAGCGCCGCCGCCTTGCCGGTGATGCGCGCGCCGGTGGCGCCGAGCGGATGGCCGAGCGCGATCGCGCCGCCGTCGAGGTTGACGGTCTTCTTGCTCATGCCGGTGTCGCGGATCACGGCGATCGACTGGGCGGCGAAGGCCTCGTTGCATTCCACCACGTCGATCTGGCCGATCGAGAGGCCGGCGCGTTCCAGCGCCTTCTTGGTGGCGCCGATCGGGCCCAGGCCCATCAGCTCGGGGGCGCAGCCCGCCACCGCCACCGACTTGACCCGCGCCAGCTTGTCGAGGCCGTGCTTGTCGGCATAGGCCTCGGACGTCACCAGCACCGCCGCCGCGCCGTCGGTCAGGGGCGAGGAGGTGCCGGGGGTGACGCTGCCCGCCTTGTCGAAGCTGGGTTCCAGCCCGGCCAGGCCTTCCGGCGTGGTGTCGGCGCGGATGCAGCCATCGGCCTCGATTTTCTGGTTGCCCTGGACGATGGCGACGATTTCGTCGGCCAGCTTGCCGGCCTTCTGCGCCGCCGCCGCCTTCTTGTGGCTTTCGACCGCGAACTCCTCCTGCTCCTTGCGGCCGATGGCATACTGCTTGGCGACGTTCTCGGCGGTGATGCCCATCGAGACGAAGGCGTTGGGGTTCTTCTGGTAGAGCCCGGGATGGGGCAAGGGGTTGAATCCGGTCATCGGCACGCGGCTCATCGATTCCAGGCCGGCGCAAAGGAAGGCCTCGCCGGCGCCGAGCTGGATCGCGCCCGCCGCCATGTGCACCGACTGCATCGAGGAGCCGCAGAAACGATTGACCGTGGTGCCGGCGACCGACAGCGGCAGCTCGGCCAGGAAGCCCACCAGCTTGGCGACGTTGAGGCCCTGCTCGCCCTCGGGAAAGGCGCAGCCGACGATCAGGTCCTCGATGTCCTCGGGCCGGACGCGGCTTTTCTGGATCAGCCCGCGCAGCACCTGGGCCAGCATCTCGTCGGGCCGCACCTTGGCCAGCGCGCCCTTGCGGGCGGGGGTGAAGGGCGAGCGGGCGTAACCGGCGATGACCACGTTCTTCATAGCGTTCTCCTTGGCGGGGCGGGCGCGTGCCCGGCCCCGTGAACCGGGTGTTAGTTTAAGCTTTCGCCGCGCCGGCGCATCAGGTTTTCCAGCGCGGCGATGCCGGTCCTGAGTTCGGCGATGGCGTCGGCGATGTCGCGGGATTGGCTTTCCAGGCTGGCCAGGCGGGCGCGGCTCTTGGCCAGCGTGACGCGGGTCTGTTCGGCCTGGCCGTCGCCGCGGTCGTAGAGATCGAGCATTTCGCGGATCTCGTCGAGCGAGAAGCCCAGCCGCTTGCCGCGCAGGATCAGGATCAGCCGGCCGCGGTCGCGCCGGCTGTAGATGCGGGCCTGGCCCTGGCGGGCGGGGGCCAGCACGCCCTTTTCCTCGTAGAAGCGGATGGCGCGGGCGGTGACGCCGAACTCGCGCGCCAGTTGGGTGATGGTGAAGCGCGGCTCGGCCTGGCCCTCGGCCGGAACGGCGGAGCCGGAGACGGATAGGGCGGAGCCGGAGACGGAGAGGGTGGAGACGGAGCCGGAGCCGGCGGGGGCGGCGGGGGCGGCCGGCGGCGGCGGGGCTTTGG
>VGDZ01000046.1 GCA_016869515.1 Alphaproteobacteria bacterium
GCGCAGCCCGCGCCGCCGCCGGCGCCGCGGACTTTCATCGTCTTCTTCGACTTCGCGCGTGCCGAAGTCACGATCGAGGCGGCCGCCACCATCCGCCAGGCGGCCGATGCCGCCAAGGCCGGCAATACGGCGCGCATCGAAGTCACCGGCCATACCGATCGCGCCGGCTCCGATCGCCTGAACCAGGAGCTGTCGCGCCGCCGCGCCGATGCCGTCAAGGCCCAGCTGCAAAGCCAGGGCATCGCCGCCGATCGCATCGCTACCTCGGCCAAGGGCGAGGGCGAGAACCTGGTGCCGACCGCGGACAACGTACGCGAGCCGCAGAACCGCCGGGTCGAAATCATCCTGCGTTGATCCGGACCGGGCAACGGTCCCGCCCAGGCAAGAACGCTCCGTCCTGAACCGCAGGGTTCGGGACGGTGCGCCGACGTCGCGTCGCTATCGATCGGTCTTGGTCGTTGTCACGGTCGGCAGCCGTCGCCCTTGATGCCGCGCTCTTGGGCCCAATCCCGAACCAACGCGTCCATCGCCGGAGCGGCCTGGACCTGGTCGTGCAGCCGCGCCGCGTAGGCGCAGAAATCGGGGGTGCGTTGGGCGCGCTGGGCGGCTTCGTTGGCAAGCTGGGTGACGAAGGCGTCCATCCGGCGCTGCCCTTCGCGTCCGTAGAGCCGGCCGAAATGATCGG
This sequence comes from Alphaproteobacteria bacterium, assembly GCA_016869515.1. Taxonomy (GTDB): domain Bacteria; phylum Pseudomonadota; class Alphaproteobacteria; order VGDZ01; family VGDZ01; genus VGDZ01. The sequence continues at coordinate 686 of VGDZ01000046.1, forward strand.
TCAGGGACTTGCCTTGGGCCGCCCAGAAATCGCTCTTGCCGCGCATGGCCGCGCTGTAGCGCCCGACCATGTTGAGTTCGGCGCGTTCGCGACAGGTCAGCATGCCGACCATCAACTCGCTTTGCAGCCGCCGCGCCTGTCCGGCCGCCTGTTCGGCCGGCGTGGCGCATTGCTGGCCCTGGCCGAAGGCCGCGCCGGCGCTTAGCCAGACCGCCGCGAGGACGAGTCCCGTCATACGCATGGGCCAAGTCTAGTCCTGTTGGGGTGGCGTGGCCAAGCGGATCGACGAGGCCGATTTCCCAAATTAGAGTGCGGGTCGTGTCGGACCCCTCCCGCCCCAGTCCAAGTCTCGCGCGGCGTTGGTTGCCTTTGGCCGCGATCCTGTTGGGCCTGGCCGCGTTCTGGGCGCTCGAACTCGATCGCTACTTGTCCTTCGCCGCGCTCAAGCAGAACCGGGCCTGGCTCTTGGAGATGGTGGCGCAACGGCCTTGGCTGGCGCCGGCCGCCTATGTCGGCATCTACGCCGCAGCGGTTGCCTGCTCGGTTCCGGGCGCCGCCGTCCTGAGCATCGCCGGCGGCCTGATGTTCGGCGCGGCATGGGGCACGTTGTGGGCGGTAATCGGGGCGACGATCGGCGCGACCGCCGTGTTCCTTGCCGCGCGCAGCGCCCTGGCCGAACCGCTGCGTGCCCGCGCCGGGCCGTGGCTGGCGCGCATGGAATCCGGTTTCCGCGCCAATGCATTCTCGTATCTTCTGGTCTTGCGGCTGGTTCCGCTGTTTCCGTTCTTCATCGTCAATCTGGTGCCGGCACTTCTGGGCGTGCCGCTCGGCACTTATGTCCTCGCCACCGCCATCGGCATCGTCCCGGGCGGTTTCGTCTATGTCTCGGTCGGCGCCGGCCTGGGCAGCGTGTTCGAATCCGGCGACGAGTTCAGCCCCGGCGCCGTGCTGACGCCGGAAGTCATGCTGGCCTTGATCGGCCTTGCGGTGCTGGCCCTCGTGCCGGTCGCCTATCGCCGGTTTCGCCGCGGGACATCCGGATAACTACCAATGGCCGCGGCCGCGACCCGGCGTCATTCTGGCGGGCGATGCCCAAGGAACTGACCCACTGCCTGTTCGCCGACGAGACTTTGGCGCGCCATGGCGGGTCGCTCGAAGCCATGTTGGCGCCGTTGCGGTCGCTTTATCACCTCGGTGCGGTGGCAGTGGACAGCTATTTCTACGCTTCGGTCTGGCCCGGCAGCGATCCGTCCCTGCCGGAATGGGGCGATCTGATCCACGGCGCCGAAGGCAACAACACCGCCAACCTGCCGCTGCGGCTTTTGCTCGAGGCCCGCGGCGAACCGGATCCGACGCGCCGCGCCGAACGCACCGCCTTCGCCGCCGGCATCCTCACCCACATGGCGATGGATGCGACCCTGCATCCTTACGTCTATCACGTCACTGGCGACTACTACGCGCCGGACGCCAAATTGCGTCAGGATGCCCAGATCCGCCACCGCAGCCTCGAATCCTGGCTCGATTGGCGACTCCTCGAACGCGCCGGCCTGTCGCCGCGCGCCAGCCGCATTTGGCCGGCGATCGATCGCGCCGGCGATGCGGTCGATCGCTGTCTGACCGACTACGCCCGCGCGGTCGACGTCACCTTCGGTCGCGGCCCGCCCAGCCTGACCGCGCTGCGGCGCGGCTATCGCGTGCAGCGCTTGACCCATGCCTTGATTCCGCATCGGTTGGTGGCGCGGGCCATGGTCGCGCTCGACCGTTTGCTCAAGGGCCGGCTGACCGACTATGTCGCGCTGTTCTATCCCTGGGCCGGGGGAACGCCGCCGCGGGCGATGTTCGACTTCGAGAGTTTCATCCATCCCGTCACCGGCGAACGTCTGAGCGGCGGCATGGACCTGCTGATCGAACGGGCACGACTCCTCGGCGAAAGCTATTTGGCGGCGGTCGAGAATTTCGTCTTGGGCAATGGCGACGAGATGGCGTTCCGCTCCGTGGTCCGCGGCGTCAGCCTGGATTTCGGCCTGATCGGCGTGCGCGCCGGCGCCGGGCGCCATTTTGCCACCCTTGGGATCGAAGAATTATGGCCGGGAAAGACCGCCTGATCCGAGGCCGACCAGAGTTTATCCGTACGTAACTTTCCCAGTGTTTGGTTGCCCGGCGCTGGGTTATCTATCATGCGGGGGTTCGAGAAAGGATCGCGCCGAATGGCCGAACCTGCAGTCAATCGGTATGTGCGGACCGGCGGCACGCGGGTGCTTGCGGTCGAAGACAGCGAAGTCAGCTTGCGCATGCTGCAAGTGATGCTGCGCCCGCATGGTTATGCCGTCGATCTGGCCCGCGATGGCCGTTCCGCCCTGGCCATGGTCAAGTCCGGTCGCTACGACGTCGTGCTGATGGACATTCGCATGCCGGAGATGACCGGCATCGAAGCCACCATGGCCATCCGCGCCTTGGATGACGATCGCGCCAAGGTGCCGATCGTCGGCCTGTCGGCGACCTTCGACGACGAGAATTCGATCCGCGAGGCCGAGGCCGCGGGCATGAGCGCGTGCCTCGCCAAGCCGGTCAGCGCCCACGCCCTGACCAAGGCGATCGAAAAGATCCTCGCTCGACCGGCGGCCTGAACCGCAGGCGACCCCGGCTTCAGAACACCAGCACTTTGTCGGCGGCCGCGGTTTCGGCCGCGAGTTCGTCCATGGTGCTGCGCCGCGCGCCCTCGATCAGGTCCGCACCGACCATGCCGCGCGCATCCATGCAGGTGCCGCAGAGTAGCACGGCGCCCTGTCCGGCGATCACGCGCTTGAGCATGCGTTCGAGGTTGTAGAAGCCCTCCGGCGTCTTCTGGCCCTGGCGCGCCGCCGTCACCGCATCCGCCATCAGGAAGACGGTGACGGCCTCGCCGTCGCCGCGCTTCTTGAGCGCATGCGCCAGGCGCAGCGCGTTGTAGCAGCGCTCGCCGCCATAGGGTGCCTCGTTGACGATCAGCAGGGTCTTCATGGTTTCGCCTCCGGGCGCGAGGACCGGTCGGACCGAAAAGGCTGCCACAGCATGCGATCCAACCGCAATTCGCCAGGGTCGCGGAAGCGGTCGATGCCGATGGTCATGCCGCGATGGCCGAGCGCCGGCTGCGGCCGATAGGTCCCGAACAGCCGATCCCACCACGGCAGGTTGAAGCCGAAATTGCTGTCGGTCTCGGCCTTGTCGATCGAGTGATGGACGCGGTGCATGTCGGGCGTCACCACCGCCAGCCGCAGCACGCGGTCGAGAGACCCGGGCAGGCGCAGGTTCGAGTGATTGAACATGGCGGTGGCGTTGAGCACGATCTCGAACGCCAGCACCGCCGCCGCCGGCGCGCCCAGCGCCGTGACCAGCATCAGCTTGATCGCCATCGACAGCAGGATCTCGATCGGATGGAAGCGGCTGCCGGTGGTGACGTCGAAATCGAGATCGGCGTGATGCATGCGGTGCAGCCGCCACAGCGCCGGCACGGCATGGAACATGACGTGCTGCAGGTAGATCGCCAGGTCCAACAGCAGGAAGGCCGCCACCGCCGACCACAAGGGCGACAGACCCAGCCACGGCATCAGGCCGATGTCGCGCGGCTCGAGCGCCAGCGCCAGGCCGACCGCCGCGGTGGGAAACACCGCCCGCAGCAGCAGCGTATTCAGGACCACGATGCCGAGATTGGACGGCCAGCGCGCCCAACGCGATGCCGCGCGCGGCCGCCGCGGCCAGACCGCCTCGGCCAGGGCCAGCAGGATCAAAACGCCGAAGAAGATACCCAGTCGCAGCTTCGGTTCGTGCGCAATCAAGAGATCGTCCATGGACTCAGCGCGCCGGCCTGGGGGTCAAATGGCGGGCGAAAAAGGCCTGGATTTCGTTCCAGGAATCCTCGGTCGCTTCCGCGCTGTATCGATAGAGGAAGGGTCCACGTTGGCCGTGGCGGATCCAACGGCCCTCCGTGCCCCACCGCGAGGAATCGAAGGAATGGGTCGCATCCGGGTACAGCTTGTAGGCGATGGGCTGGCCGCGCTCGCGCAGTCGGTCCGCTTTGGCGGTGCAGAAACGCGGTGGCGTTTCGGTATCCAGCCCGCCCAGCAGCATCAAGGTCGGCGTGACGATGTCGTCGGCCAGATTGTTCGAGCTCTGATTGGCGGCGAGACTCGACGAATCCGTGCCGCAGGCGCCGTAAAAGAACACCACCGCCCGCAGGCCGGTGACGCCATCGGCCAAGCGCCGCTGATAGGACTCGCCCGAAAGCCTGAGCGCGGCCATGGCACCGAACGAGAACCCCATCACTGCCAGGCGCTCGCCGTCGACCCATGGCTGCGCGCGCAAATGCGCCAGCGCTCGCGCGGCATCGGCTGCAACCTCGTCGACCGTGACCTTGGCATCCGCACCCTGGCAATTGTTGGGTACGCCGCGCACGCCATTGCTGTCGACGACGAGGGCGACATAGCCGACCTCGGTCAGACGACCGGCCCAGTCGTGAATATGCTGTCCGATGCCGCCGCAAGTGTGCATCAGCACGACCGCCGGAAATGGGCCGTTGCCGGTACTCGGCCGATAAAGTGTCGCAACCCGTCTGCCGGCGCCCTCGCGGTAGATCACGGCATATTCGGGAAAGACCAGATCGCTGGTAGGCACGGTCGAAAAGCAACCGCCAAGGACCGCCACCATGGCAATTCCTGCCGCCACTGCCAAACCGCGGGCAGCGATCCGCGTCCGGTCGGATCGCCGGACCCGCGTCGGCCGCCTATCAGCCATAGCGCTCTTCGCGCCAGGGATCGCCGTCCATGTGATAGCCCCGCGCCTCCCAGAAGCCGGGACCGTCCTTGTCGAGGAAGGCGATATGCTTGAGCCACTTGGCGCTTTTCCAGAAATACTTGCGCGGCATCACCAGCCGCACCGGCCCGCCATGTTCGCGGGTCAGCGGCTTGCCTTCCCAGCTATGCGCGATCAGCACGTCGTCCTGATCGATCGTCTCCAGTCGGACATTGGTGGTGTAGCCGTCATGGCCGTGCAGCATCAGCGCGGTCGCGCCCGGCTTGGGCCGCACCACCGACAGGAAATGCTTGATCGACACGCCCTGCCAGCGATTGTCGTAGCGCGACCAACCGGTGACGCAATGGATGTCGCTGACGATCTCGACCTGGGGCTGGGCCATGAAGTCCTGGAAGCTCCAGGCGATCAGGTTCTCGACCGCGCCGCCGACGCTCAGTTTCCAGTCGCGCGGCGAGACCAGCGGCTGCACGCCCAGATCCAGCACCGGCCAGTCCTTGACCAGGCGCTGGCCGGGCGGCAAGCGGCGTCCTTCGGGCGCCTGCGGCGATGCCCCCTCGCCGGTCAGCAGCCGGCCGTCGGCCGCCCATTTCTGCTTGGTGTCGATCAGCTTCTGCTTGATCTTGCCCAACATGCCGGGCTCGGTCTTGTCCATGATCTCACCTCTTGGCCGACATCAGGCGCTGCTGCGTGCGCTTCCACTCGCGATCCTTGATCGCCTGGCGGCGGTCATGGGCCTTGCGGCCCTTGGCCAGCGCCAGCTCGACCTTGGCCCGGCCGCCGGCGTTGAAGTAGATCGATAGCACCACCACCGTCATGCCGTCACGCTGCACCGCGCCCATCAGGCGGTTGATCTCCTTTTTGTGAAGCAGCAGCCGCCGGCGTCGCTTGGGCTCGTGGTTGAAGCGCCCGGCCGGCTCGTAGATCGGGATGGTGACGTTGTCCAGCCACACCTCGCCCTCGCGCGGCTCGGCATGGGCGTCGGCCAGGGTGCAGCGCCCGGCGCGCAGGGATTTCACCTCGCTGCCGGTCAGCGCGATACCGGCCTCGATGCGGTCGACGATGTCGTAGTCGTGGCGCGCGCGCCGGTTCTGGGCGACGACCTTGCGCCCGTCTTCCGCGCCGCGCTTGGCCATGTCCGTCCTAGTTGAGCAGCCCGGCGGCCTGCATCGCCACCCGCACCTTGTCGCGGGTGGAATCGTTGACCTGCACCAGCGGCAGCCGCACCTCGGGCTCGCACTTGCCGATCAGGCTCATGGCGAACTTGATCGGCGCCGGGCTGGTCTCGACGAACAGCGCCAGATGCAGCGCCATCAGCCGGTCCTGGATGCCCAGCGCGGCGGCGAAATCGCCCGCCAGGCAGGCGCGCTGGAACTGGGCGCAGGCCCGCGGCGCGACGTTGGCGGTGACCGAGATGCAGCCATGGCCGCCATGCGCCATCAGCCCCAGCGCGGTGTCGTCGTTGCCCGAAAGCTGGACGAAGCGCTCGCCGATCAGCACCCGCATGCGCGACACCCGCGCCATGTCCGAGGTCGCGTCCTTGACGCCGACGATGCCCGGCAGCTTGGCCAGCCGCGCCATGGTCTCGACCGACATGTCGACCGCGCTGCGGCCGGGAATGTTGTAGATCACGATCGGCAGGTCGACCGCCTCGCTCAGCGTGCGGTAATGCTGGTAGAGGCCCTCCTGGGTCGGGCGGTTGTAGTAGGGGCACACCACCAGCGCCGCATCGGCGCCGACCTTGGCCGCGTGCCGGGTCAGGCGGATGGTCTCCTCGGTCGAATTCGAACCGGTGCCGGCGATCACCGGCACGCGCTTGTTGGCGGCTTCAACCACCAGCTGGATCACCCGGTCGTGCTCGTCATGGCTCAGCGTCGGCGACTCGCCGGTGGTGCCGCAGGGCACCAGGCCGTTGGTGCCTTCCTTGACGTGCCATTCGACCAGGTCCTGCAGGCACTTCTCGTCGACCTTGCCGTTGCGAAACGGCGTGACCAAGGCGACGATCGAGCCCTTGATGTTCATGATACCTCTCCGTTGGCGGCGGAGAATAGCCGGATGCGCGGATTGTTCCAAGCGCAGGGCGTCCCTAAAATGCGGCGATTCGCGATGTGGCGCCTGATCCCCCTCCTCTTCGGCCTGGCATGCGCGGTGGCGGTCGAGGCCGCCGGCCGGGCACGTCCTGCGCCCAAGCCCAGCGACCCCGCCCTGCTGACTGCCGCCCAGGCCATCGCCTTCGCCAACGACGGCGAGTGGGACGCGGCGCGCGGCATGGCGGCGCGTTCGGGCAATCCGCTGCTGGCCAAGCTGGTGGAATGGCTGCGGCTGACCGCGCCGGGCGTCCCGGCGCTGGCCGAGGTCGCGGCCTTCCTGCTCGAGAACAGCGATTGGCCCGAGGACCGTTTCCTGATTCGCCGCGCCGAGGAGGCGATCGCCGACGGCACGGTCGAAGCCGAATTGACGCTGCGCTGGTTCGCCGATTTTCCGCCGCGGCTGCCGGAATCCCAAATCCGCTACGGCGAGTTGCTGCTGGCTCGCGGCCTCGCCGAGGACCGTCCCGCGGCCGAGGGCTGGATCCGAGCCGGCTGGACCGGCGCCGATGTCGGCGCCCAGCGCGAGTCCGACATCGTCGAGCGCCACGCCGCCATTCTCGGCCGCGCCCAGCACGCGGCGCGGCTGGACCGGCTCCTGTGGGAGAACAAGCTCGACGCCGCCTCGCGGCTGCTGCGCTTGGTTTCGGCCGACGACAGGGTGGTGGCCGAGGCGCGCATGACGCTGATGACCCAAAGCGGCGATGCCGGCGCCCATCTCTCGCGGGTGCCGAACGCGCTGCAGCGCGATCCCGGGCTGATTTACGAGCGCGCGCGCCACGCCCGCCGCCTCGGCCGCGACGACGAGGCGGCCCAGATCCTGGTCGCGGTGCCGTCTTCGGGGCCGTTCGCCGAACGCATCTGGCGCGAGCGCCATACGCTTCTGCGCCGCGCGCTGGCCAAGGGCGATTTCGAGCTGGCCTATCGCCTGGCACAAGGCCACGGCGTCGATCAGGGCTCGGCCTTCGCCGACGCCGAGTTCCTGGCCGGCTGGATCGCCCTGCGCTTTCTCAAACGGACCGAGCCGGCTTTGACCCATTTCACCGCGCTGCATGCCGGCGCGCGTCAGCCGCTGACCGTCGCCCGCGCCGCCTATTGGGCCGGGCTGACCGCCGAGACCATGGGCAACCGGTCCGATGCCGGTGCTTGGCTCGAACGCGCCGCCGGGTTCCCGACCACCTTCTTCGGCCAGTTGGCGGTGGCGCGCCGCGCCGGCAACGGCGGCACGCTCGGCCTGCCGGCCCCGGCGCAGGCCAACGATGCCGAACGCGAGGTGTTCGAACGTCGCGAGCTGATCCGCGCCGCGCGCCTGTTGCATGCCATCGGCGATGCGCGCCGGGTCCGCACCTTCCTGCTGCGTACGGCCGAGATCGTGCAAAGCCCGGGCGAGCACGCCCTGATCGGAGAACTCGCGCAGCGCCTCGGCCGGCCCGAGTTGGAGGTGATCGCCTCCAAGCGCGCCGTGCGCGCCGGCCAGATGCCCAGCGTCGCCGGCTATCCGGTGATCGCGACGCCGCGCGAGGCCGGGATCGAGCCGGCCATGATTCTGGCCATCACCCGCCAGGAAAGCGAATTCGATCCGGTTGCGATCAGTCGCGCCGGCGCGCGCGGGCTGATGCAGTTGATGCCGCGCACCGCGCGCGAGGTCGCCAAGCAGATCAAGCTGCCCTATGCCGAGGGCAAGCTGACCGGCGATCCGAGCTACAACATGCGCCTCGGCTCGCAATACCTCGAGGACATGACGCGGCGCTTCGGCGGCTCATACATCCTGGCGGCTGCGGCCTACAACGCCGGGCCGAGCCGCGCCCAGCAATGGATCCGCGAATACGGCGATCCGCGCGATCCGGCGGTCGACCCGCTCGATTGGATCGAACTGATCCCGATCGAGGAGACCCGCAACTACGTCCAGCGCGTGATCGAGAACCTGCAAGTCTATCGCCAGCGCCTCGCCGCCCGGCCGGTGCCGGTGCAGATCGCATCCGACCTGCGCCGCGGCCAGCGGCAGAATTGACATTCCCCTCGCCTGCTCCAATATGGCTTCGATCCAACTCGGCGGAACGCTCATGAACGAGCCCATGCGTCGTGCCATATTGGTTCGAGTCAACGTCGCCAAGCAGGACGATGGCGTCTACGTCGCGACCAGCGATGAGTTGCCCGAAATCGTGCTGGCGCACAATTCCCTCGACTTCATCAGGGACGAAATACCCGGCGTAATCCGGGACATTGTCCTGGCACGCTACGGCTTCGAGCCGTTGGTAATGGAGATCGACTCGCCGGAGTCCAGGAATTTGGCGATTCCGCATTGGGCCGCGATTCCGCCCTCGGCAGTCGAAAACGCTCGCCGATGACCCGCCTTTGCGGGCGATGACCGTCGACGAATATCATGAGGCGTTGCGACGCCTCGGCTTCAAGCCGACCGAATTGTATAAGGGCCGCATCCGCCGCTGGGATCACAATCGACTCGACTATTCGCCCCGCTTGATCCGGCCCGAATTTCAGACCCCGGAGGCGCGCGTTGCGACAATCCGCAATCTCGAGAAGCGTTTGGGAATTGCCGACCCGAACCGGCCAGCGTGACCATGCAATGCCTCAAACCAGGATGGTGCCGCGCGGCGATAGCGTGACGCGCGCGGATTCGCCGGGCTTGAACGGCGCATCGTCGGGCGGGGCGACGCAGAACAGCTCGCCGATATCGGTCGCCAGCGTGTATTCGACGCGGTGGCCGACATAGCTGGCCTTGAGCACGGTGGCTTTCAGGCCCGCCCCCTCGCCGCGCCCCAGCTTCAGCGCCTCGGGCCGGATCGCAAGCTCGACCGGTCCCGGCGCCCGATCTCGCGCCGGAAGATCGATCGCCAGATCGCCCAGGCGCACGGTGGCGGTCGAACCGGAGACCGCCGTCAACTCGGCCTTGACCAGCGTCGCCTCGCCCATGAAGCCGGCGATGAAGCGATTGGCCGGCCGCTCGTAGAGATCGCGCGGCGCGCCGGCCTGCACGATCGCGCCGCGATCCATCACCACGATCAGATCGCTGACCGCCAGCGCCTCGTCCTGGTCGTGGGTGACGTAGGCCACGGTCAGGTTCAGCTTCCGCTGCAAATCCCGGATTTCCTCGCGCACCCGGCGCCTGAGCTTGGCGTCGAGATTGCTCAGCGGCTCGTCGAATAGCAGCACCTCGGGCTCCAGCACCACCGAGCGGGCGATGGCGACGCGCTGCTGCTGGCCGCCCGACAGTTCGGACGGCTGGCGCTCGGCCAAGCCTTCGAGGCCAAGCATCGCCAGCGTCGACTCGACGCGCCGGCGGATCTCGGCCGGCGGCAGGCCGGCGACGCTTAGGCCAAAGCCGACGTTCTCGGCCACGGTCATGTGCGGAAACAGGGCGTAGGACTGGAACACCATGGTGACGTCGCGCGCAGAGGCCGCCAGCCGGCTGACGTCGCGACCGCCGATCAGGATGCTGCCGCTGTCGGGCAACTCCAGCCCGGCGATCAGCCGCAAGGTCGTGGTCTTGCCGCAGCCCGAGGGACCGAGGATGGTGGCCAGCTTGCCGTCGGGAATGACGAAGCTGATGTCCTTGACCGCCGCCACCGGACCGAAGCTCTTGCCGACCGCCTTGAACTCGACCGCGCTCATCTCAGGCCCTCGCCAGGGTGCTCGACCGGCCCAGCCGCCGTTCGCCCACCAGCCGCCGAATCAGAAAGACGGCGCCGATCATGACCGCGATCAGCACCGAGGAATAGGCGATCGACACGCCGTAATCGCCGTTGATCGCCCGCAGCACGATATAGGCCGTGGCCAGCTCGTACTCGGCCGAGGTCAGGAAGATCACCGCCGACACCGTGGTCATGGCGCGGACGAAGCTGTAGATCAGCGCCGCCACCAGCGCCGGCCTGAGGAGCGGCAGCACCACGCGCCGCAGCGTCGTCGGCCCGCTCGCGCCCAAGGTCGCCGAAGCCTCGTCGAGCGAACGATCGATCTGGCTGATGGCGGCGATGCCCGAACGCACGCCGACCGGCATGTTGCGGAACACGAAGCACAGCACGATGATCAACCCGGTTCCAGTCAGCTCCAGCGGCGGCAGGTTGAAGGCCAGCACGTAGCCGACGCCGATCACCGTGCCGGGAATGGCGAAAGACAACAGCGTCAGGAACTCGAACCCGGCACGGCCCGGGAAATTCTTGCGCGCGATCAGATAGGCCGCGAGCAATCCCAGCGCGGCCGTGAGGGGCGCGGCGATCCCGGCCAGCGTCAGCGTGGTCCAAAACGAATTCCAGGCGCTGCCGGTCCAGACCAGCCCATGCGGTCCCTGCTCGACCCCGAAGGCCTTGACGTAGTGGCGCAGGGTCAGGCTGTGATCGCGCCCCCAGACTTCGACGAAACCGCCCAGCACCGCCATGGCGTAGATCGCCGCCGTCATCGCCGCCCAGGGCAGCGCCACCGCCTGGCACAGCCGCCGCAGCCAATTCGGCAGTTCGACCGCGCGGCCGCCGGCACCCTTGCCGCCCAGGGTGACGTAGGAACGCCGGCCGACGAAACGCCGCTGCGCCCAGAACGCTGCCAAGGCGAAGCCCAGCAGGATCAGGCCCAGCGTCGCGGCGCGGCCCTGGTCATATTGCGCGCCGACCACGGCGAAATAGATCTCGGTCGCCAGCACGCCGGCATTGCCGCCCAGCAGCGCCGGGTTGCCGAAATCGGCGATCGATTCGATGAACCCGACCAGGAAGGCGTTGGCCAGGCCCGGGCGCATCAGCGGCAGGCTGATGCTGCGGATCACGCGGTCGTCGTCGGCGCGCAGGGTCTGCGCCGCCTCTTCCAGCGACGGGTTCACGCCTTCGACCACGCCGATCAGGATCAGGAAAGCGATCGGCGTGAAGGCGAAAGTTTGCGCCAGCCAGACCCCGTGCAGGCCGTAGACCCAGCGCGAAGGCGGAATGGCAAAGGCCCAATCCAGCAGGCTGTTGACCACGCCCGAACGGCCGAACACCAGGATCAAACCCAGGCCGATGACGAAGGGCGGAGTGATGATCGGCAGCACGGTCAAGAGCCGGAGCGCCGGCTTGAAGCGAAAGCCGGTGCGGGTGACGATCAAGGCGAAGGCCAGACCCAGCACCGTGGTGCTGGTCGCGGTCAACACCGCCAGGAACAGCGTGTTCCAGGCGACGCCGCAACTGATCCCGCCGCCGAGACAGCCGAGGCCCCAGATCTTGGGCTGGGCGAAGCGCGCGGCGAAAGCCGAGAAGGAAAGCCCGCCCTCGCGCGCCTGCAGCGCGCTGACCAGGATCTTGGCCACCGGCAAGAAGGCGAACAGGCCGACCAGCAGGCCCACGCCCAGCACGCCGCCGGCGACAAAGGCGTCGCCGCCGAACGCGCCCCTCGCCGCCCACTCCTCGGCCAGGATCATCAGGAAGCCGCAGGCCGCCGCCACCGCGCCGAGACCGAGTCCGAACTGCCGGCCCTCAAGCGGCCCGAAGGCTGCCTCCAACCCCGGCAAGGCCCAGCCCCTCAGGCCGATGGCCGCAGCCTGAAACATCAGCCAGAAGAGGCCGAGCGCCGACCCCGCCAATGGCCGCCACCAGCACAGCGCGAAGGCCGCCAACAGCGGCCACAGCCAGGGCTTGCCGTGCCGCATCGCCTGCAGCAGCGCGGGCGCGGCGTCGGAACCGCTCCATGCGCCGACCCAAGCCAGTCCCCAGACGCCGTCCTGCAGCGCGTACCAGGGCAGGACCAGCAGGCCGAGGGCGACTAGCCCCAGCCAGGCGGCGCGCGGCGTCACCGCGGCAGGCTATTGACCTCTTTTTCCCACTTGTCGAGCAGCCGCCGCCGTTCGGCCGAGCTGCCGTATTTCTTGAAGTCGTAGGCGATCAACTTGATCTCGGACAGCTTGGGCGCCTCGGGCGGCAACGGCGCGTTGCGGTTCGAGGGCACCTGGAAGGCGCCGGCCTTGGGCATGTGCGACTGGCCTTCGACGCTCAGCGCCCAATCCACCATCTTGCGCGCCGCGTCCAGGTTGCGCGCGCCCTTGACGATGCTGATCGAGCCGACCTCGTAGCCGGTGCCCTCGCACGGCGTCGCGGTCGCCATCGGGAATCCGGCCTTGGCTTCGGTCACGCCGTCATGGATGAAGCTGATCGAGACCAGCGTCTCGCCGCGCGCCGCCGCCTTGATCGGCGCCACGCCCGAGCGGGTATAGGCGCCGATATTGGGATGCAGGCGCTTCATGTAATCGAACGCCTTGTCCTCGCCCATCACCTGCACCAGGGTCGCGATCATGGTGTAGGCGGTGCCCGAGGACGCCGGATTGGCGACCTGGATGTCGCCCTTCAGCGCCGGGTTCAAGAGATCGGACCAGCATTTCGGCAGGGCGATGTTCTTCTTCTTGCCGAGTTCGGGATTGTAGCCGAAGCCCAACGCGCCGGCATAGATGCCGACGGTCTTGAAGCCCGAGTCCTCGGCCTGCTTGACCGCCCAGGGATGAAGATCGCCCATGCGCGGCGACTTGTAGACCTCGGTCAGGTTTTCCTCGGCCGCCTGCAGATGCGGATCGCCGGTGCCGCCGAACCAGAGATCGGTCTTGGGATTGGCGGCTTCGGCCTTCAATTGGGCGAAGGTCTCGCCCGAGCCCTTGTTGACCATGGCGACGCGGATGCCGGTCAGGCGGGTGAACTCGGCCGACACCGCCTGGCACCATTCCAGCTGCACGCTGCACAGCACCGAGACCGTGCCCTGGGCACGGGCGGCGGGCGCGGCCAGGACCAGCGCGGCAGCAGCCAGCATGACATAGCGTTTCACGGCGACCTCCCTGTTGCGAACGACCTAATCTTCCGCCACCAGCCGGCTTTCGCGCAAGGCCCCGGTCTGTTCGAGGATCGGATAGGCGGCGGCGGCGAGATGCGAATTGATGCGCTTGAGATCGCGCAGCACGTCGAGATGCAGCGAGCTGGTCTGGATGGTCTCGGGCCGGTTATCGCGCAGGCGCTCGAAATGGCGGTCGGCGGCGGCGCGCTCGCGCTCGCGGAAGCGCACCTTCTCCTCCAGCAGCTTGCGCGCCATCGCCGGCGTGCCCGACATGAATACCGCCAGCGACAGTTTCAGCGTCGCCAGCACCTCCTCGTGCAGGGCGACGATGTCGTCGAGCCCTTCCTGCGAGAAACGCAGGTGGTTCTTGATCTTCTTATCGGCCAGCTCCATCAGGTTCTTGTCGATGATGTCGCCGACATGCTCGAGATTGGTGGTGTAGGCGATGATCTCCATCGAGCGGCGGCTTTCCTCGTCGGATTGGAAGCCGGTCTCGCGCGACAGCTTGGTCAGGTAGATCTTGATCGCCTCGTGCAGCCGGTCGACCACGTCGTCGCGCTTGGAGACCTCGGCCACCAGCTTGCGGTCGTCGCCGACGAACACCTTGAGCGAGTCCTTGAGCATGGTCTCGACCGCATCGCCCATGCGCAGCGTCTCGCGTTCGGCCGCCGACAGCGCCAGCGCCGGCGCCTGGAGGCTTTCCGGATCGAGATGCTTGGGCTGGCTCGGATCCTCGCCGCGCGGATCGGAACTCAACAGACGTTCGAGCAGGCCCGCCGCCCAGCCGAGGAGCGGCAGGAACACGATGGCGATGGTCAGATTGAAGGCGGTGTGCGCGGTCGCCACCGCCCGGCCCGGATCCGCGATCAGCCCGCCGAGGAAATCGGCCACCGGCGCGACAAAGCCGACGCCGACGACGCAACCGGCCAGGCGAAAGGCGAAATTGCCGACCGCCACCCGTCGCGCCGCGTCTCTCGTACCGAAAGTCACGGTCACCGCCGGCAACGTACCGCCGAGATTGGCGCCCAGCACCAGCCCCAGCGCCGAAGGCAAGCCGATCAGCCCGGCATCGGCCATGGACAGTATCAGCAGCACCACCGCCACCGAGGAATGTGCCAGCCAGGTCAACGCCAATCCCACCACCAGCGCCAGCACCGGCTCGCCGGCCAGCGCCTTGAGCACGCCCAGGATGGCGGCCGACTCGCGCAAGGGTTCGGTCGCGGCGACGATCAGCTTGAGCGACATCAGCGTCAGGCCGAGCCCGAGCAGCGCCCGGCCGAGATCGCGCCGCCGGGTTTCGCCGCCGGTCAGGAAAGTGACCACGCCGGCGAATACGAACAAGGGCGCGAACCAGGAAATGCCGAAGCTCATCGCCTGCACCACAAGGGTCGAGCCGACATCCGCCCCCAGCACCACCCCCAGCGCGATCGGCGCCGCCAGCACCTCGCGCCGGACGAAACCCGCCGTCATCAGCGTGGTCGCGGTCGAGCTTTGCAGCAGCAGCGTCGCCCCCAGGCCCGAGAAGAAGCCGGCCAGCCGCGACTGGAAATGGCGTCCCATCCACTGCCGCAGCCTGCCGCCATAGCCGCGCATGACGCCGGTGCGCACCATGCGCAGGCCCCACAGCAGCAGCGCCACCCCGCCCAGGAGATGGATCAGGACCTCGGTGCCGCTCATCGCCGCCGCCAGGCCTGGGTCAGCCGTTCGATGGTCGAGGAGGCGGCGACATGCAGCAGCTTGACCCCGGCCGACGTGACCAGGATCAGCATCGCCATCGCCGCCGCCGCCGAGGTCTGCCCGGCCTCGTCCATGTGCACCACCGAGATCGAGGCCACTTTCGACTCGGCACCGTAAAGGAAAATCACCGCCGACACCGTGGTCATGGCGTTGACGAACATGTAGACGAAAATGTCGAGGATGGTCGGCAGGCAGATCGGCACGGTGACGCGAACGAAGGTGCGCACGATCGGCACCTTGAGCGAGGCCGACACCGCCTCGAATTCGGGATCGAGCTGCTTGATCGCGGTCAGGGCGGTGAGGTGGCAGACGGTATAGAAATGCACCACGGTGTTGATCACCAGGATGGTCATGGTGGCGTAGATGACGTTGAGCGGATTGGCCTTGGCGTTGAAGAAGAAGATGTAACCCAGGCCCAGCACCAGCCCCGGCACCGCCAGCGGCAGCATGGCGATCAGCCGCACCGCGGCGCGCAGCAGCCCGAGCCCGGGCGTGCGCTCGAGGAAATAGGCGCCGACGAACACCACCGCCGTACCCAGGGTCGCCGCGCCGGTCGCCATCACCAGCGAGTTGCGATAGGTCTCCCAGCCGCGGGCGTCGAATCGCTCGAAATCGTAGTTGGCCAGGGTCAGCGACAGGTTGTAAGGCCAGTAGCGGATCAGCGAGCCCCAGGCTGCGACCGCGACGATCCCGACCAGCAGCGCCGCCACTGCGGCGCAGAACGCCAGCATGGCGCGGTCGAAGCCGGCCTCGGGCTGCGGCACCAGCGGCACGGCGCGGGCCGACAGCGCGGCGCTTTGGCGGCGCTGGGCATGGCGGTCGGCGACGAAGGCCAGCACCGCCGGGATCAGCAGCACCATCCCCACCACCGCGCCCATCTGGAAGTTCTGCTGGCCGACCACTTGCTTGTAGACGTCGGTCGCCAGCACGTTGAACTGGCCGCCGATCACCTTGGCGATGCCGAAATCGGTCACCACCAGGGTGAAGACCACGAAGATCGCCGAAATCAGGCCATAGCGTACGCCCGGCAGCGTGACGGTGAAGAAGATTCGCGTCCGGCTGGCGCGCAGCGCGGTGGCGGCCTCGTAGAGCCGACCGTCGGCCGTGGCCAGCGCCGTCACCAGGATCATCAGCGCATGCGGGAAGCAATAGAACACCTGGGCGATGACGATGCCGATCGGGCCGTAGATCGGCTGGCCGCCGAAAGCGCCCTTGAGCATGCCCTGGTTGCCGAACAGATAGATCAGAGAAATCGCCGGCAGCAGCGAGGGCGCCAGGATCGGCACCAGGGCGATGGCGGTGAACAGGCCCTTGAACGGCATGCAGGACCGGGTCAGCGCATAGGCGTAGACGAAGGCCAGCGGGATGACGATCAGCGTCGCCACCGCCGCCACCCAGACGCTGTTCCAGGCCGAGAGGAACAGCGCCGGCGTGGTGACATAGCGAATGTAATTGGCCAGGCCAATGAACTGCCCGTCCTGGTTCTGGAAGCTTTTCGCCAGCAGGTATCCCAGCGGCAGCGCGATGCCGAGCACCAGCGCCGCGCCCAGCAGCACGACGCCGCCGCCCATGACCACGGCATCGAGCGAAGGGCGCGCCCACCTTCGGCCGCCCGCCGGGGCCGCCGCCGCGCTCATCGCCCGGCGGAATCCCGCGCGAACACCCGCAGCCGCTCGGGCGGCAAGGCGATGCGCAACCGCTTGCCGGTCTCGGGCGCCAGATCGCGCATCAGGTTGATCGAAAACTCGGCCACTAGGCCGACGGCGCCCGCGCCTTGTCCGGCGCTCAGCGCGGCGCGGCAATAGGCACCGTGAAATTCGATGTCGCCGATCAGCACCTCGAGCGCGTTGGCGGCGCCGGTCTCGATGCCGCGCACCTGCACGTCCTCGGGCCGGAAGCACAGCAGCGCGCCCGTGCCCGGGCTCAGTCCGGCGGTGTCGGCCACGGCGATCGACAGCGCTCCCAGCTCGACCCGGCCCGATCCCGCCACCTTGGCCTCGAGCAGGTTCATGCGGCCGACGAAGTCGGCGACGAAAGGCGTGCGCGGATTGCGGTAGATCTCGACCGGCGAGCCGACCTGCTCGATCACGCCGTGGTCCATCACCACGATGCGATCGGCCATGGTCAGCGCCTCTTCCTGGTCGTGCGTCACCATGATGGTGGTGACGCCGAGGCGGCGCTGCAGCGCCTTGATCTCGCGCCGCAGATGGACGCGCACCAGCGCGTCCAGCGCCGACAAGGGCTCGTCCAGCAGCAACAGGCCGGGCGAAGGCGCCAGCGCGCGCGCCAGCGCCACCCGCTGCTGCTGGCCGCCCGAAAGCTGGGCCGGATACTTGGCGCCCTGATCGGACAGGCCGACCAGGGCCAGAAGTTCCGTCACCCGCGCCGCGATCGCCTCGCGTCCTTGGCCGCGCGAAGCCAGGCCGTATCCGACATTGGCGGCGATGGTCAGGTTGGGAAACAGCGCATAGGACTGAAAGACGATACCGAAATCGCGCTGCCCGGGCGGGAGATTCGAGACGTCGCGCCCGTCCTGTTCGATCGTGCCCGAGCTTTGCGGATCCAGCCCGGCGATGGCCCGCAAAAGCGTGGTCTTGCCGCAGCCGGAAGGCCCGAGGAAACAGACGAATTCGCCGCGCCGGACTTCGAGCGAAACTTCCTTCAGCGCCTGAAAGGCGCCGAAGGATTTGGTCAGTCGGCGGACCGCGAGATACGGTCCGCCGGCTGTGCCGTTAGATGCCATCAGAAATCGGAACGAACCGGTTCAGCGCGGCGCCGACTTGGAGTCGTAGCGCTTGGTCCATTCGTCCAGGATCTTCTGGCGGTTGTTGGCCATCCACGCCAGGTCGTTCTTGACCATGGCGGCCTCGGCACCCGCGGGATAGTTGGGCGGCGCCGCGCTCATGCCCTGATGGGCCAGGATGGCGTACCACTTGCCGTACATCTCGTTGGCGCCGCGGGTCACGGTCCAATCGACCAGCGCCTTGGCGGCGTCCAGGTTCTTGGTGCCCTTGACGATGCCGGTCGCCTCCATCTCCCAGCCCGCGCCTTCCTTGGGCAGGATGATGTCGATCGGCGCGCCCTGCGACTTCTCGCGCGCGCCGCGCATGTCGAAGCCGATGCCGATCAGGCGCTCGCCCTTGGCCGCCTGCACGCAAGGCGCCGAACCCGAATGGGTGTAGACGGCGACGTTCTTGTGCACCGCGTCCATGAACTCCCAGCCCTTGGCCTCGCCCATCAGCTGCAACCAGGCGGCGATGGTCAAATAGCCCGTGCCCGACGAGGCCGGGTTGGGCATGACGATCTGGCCGGCATAGGCCGGGTTGGTCAGGTCGGTCCAGCTGGCGGGCTTGGGCTTGTTGCCCTTGGCCGCCTCGGCGGTGTTGAAGCACACCACCGACAGGAAGGCGTCCATCCCGGTCCAGCTCTCGGGGTTCTTGCCGCTGCGGAACACCGGCTTGAGGTTCTCGGCACCCTTGGGGGTGTAGGGCACCAACATGCCCTGGGCGTCGAACAGCGCCAGCGAGGATGCCGCCAAGCCCCACACCACGTCGGCGCGCGGATTGTCCTTTTCCGCCAGCAGGCGGGCGGTGACGACGCCGGTCGAATCGCGCACCCAGGAGATGTCGATCGACGGCACAGCGGCCTCGGCCGCCTGCTTGAACTGCGCCAGCTGGTCGCTCTCCAGCGCAGTATAGACCGTGATCTTGGTGCGTTGCGCCTCGGCCGTGGCGGCCAGGCCGATCCCGGCCAGCAGCACCGCGCCCGCCGCCAAGCGGCCGGCGAGATTGAGCGTCCTAGTCATGCGTCGTTCCCTCCCATTGGCAAATACCCGCATTAAGTTCCCCTGAATTAGTCGCACGAATCCGCGCCCCAGGGAACAGTCATCGTGCCGCCCGGCTCAGGGCCAGGGCAGCGAGAAGGTCTTGACGTTGGTGAAGCTTTTCATCGCCTCGATCACGCCTTCCTTGTAGCCGAGGCCCGAATCCTTGATGCCGCCGAAGGGCGACCATTCGATGCGGAAGCCGGGCACTTCCCAGACATTGACCGTGCCGACGCGCAGCTCGGAAACGAAGCGGGTGATGTAGTCCATGCGGTTGGTGCAGACGCCCGAACTCAGCCCGTAGGCGGTGCCGTTCGACACCCGGATGGCGTGGTCGATGTCCTCGACCCGGATCACCGGCGACACCGGCCCGAAGGTCTCCTCGCGCACCACTTCCCACGACGGGTCGACCCGGTCGATCACGGTCGGGGCGTAAAGCGCGCCCTTGCGCTCGTGCCCGCACAGCAGCTTGGCGCCGCGCTCGACCGCCTCGGCCACGCGCCGCTCGAACAGCTTGGCCGCGGCCTCGTCGATCACGGTCCCCATCTCGGTCGTGGGCGCCATCGGATCGCCATAGCCGATCTTGCGGGTCTTGGCGGTCAGCTTTTCGACGAAGCCGTCGGCCACCGCCTTGTGCACGATCATGCGCTTGACCGCGGTGCAGCGCTGGCCCGAATTGCGGTACGAGCCCGCCACCGCCAGGTCGGTGGCCTTGTCCAGATCGGCGTCCTCCATCACGATCAGCGGATCGTTGCCGCCCAGTTCCAGCACGCAGCGCCGATAGCCCAGCTTGGAGGCGATGTACTTGCCGACCGCGACCCCGCCGGTGAAGGTGATCAGGTCGGATTGGGCGTTTGTGATCAGTTCGTCGGCGATCTCGCGCGGATCGCCGGTGACGACCTGGAACATCTCGGGCGGCAGCCCGGCCTCGTAGAGCAGGTCGGCCAGCAGCAGCGCCGTCAGCGGCGTCTTCTCCGAAGGCTTCAGCACCATCTTGTTGTTGGTGGCGATCGAGGGCGCGACCTTGTGCGCGACCTGGTTGAGCGGGTGATTGAACGGCGTGATCGCCGCGATCGCGCCCAGCGGCTCGCGCTGGGTGAAGATGCGGCGCGGCTTGCCTTGCGCGGTGATGTCGCAAGGGAAGGTCTGCGAATCGTCCATCAGGCAGGCCGTGGCCGAGAGATTGAACACGTCGACGCCGCGGCCGACTTCGTAAAGCGTGTCCTTCTTGCTCAGGCCGGATTCGGCGGTGATCAGGTCCGCGACCTGGTCCTTGCGCGCCTCCAACAGATCGGCCGTGCGCCTGAGGATACGCGAGCGGTCGGCGCGGCTGAGCTTTGGCTTGAACCCGGCGGCGGTGGCGAAGGCCTCGCGCACCTGTCCGACCGAGGCCTTCTGCACGGTTCCGACCAGCGTGCCGCGATAGGGATCGCGCACCTCGATCGCGCCGGCGCTTTCGCCGGCGACCTTGCGCCCGCCGAGACGCAGGCTTTCGATGCGCGGCGCCCTTGCGGGCGTATCAAGCCGTGGCGCGGTGGACATGGGCGGTCTCCTCGGCGACGACGCGGTTGAGCGCGAGGTCGAAAATGTCCCAATTGCGCACCGTTTCCTTGGGCAGCGCGATCGGACGGTTGAAGATCAGCGGCACGCGGCCTTCCGACACGCCGCCATGCGAGCGCAAGGGGACGTCGAGTCCCGACAGGTCGTGCTTCGACTGCGAGGTGCCCAGCGTCATGTCGCGGCGCGCCACCACCACCAGATCGCCCATGCGGTCCTCGGGCAGCTGGAAGCGCCGGCAGGCCTCGGCCTTGGACAGGCATTCGGCCACGCCGTCCAGGCCGGCGATACGGCCGGCGACATCGCTTCCGGCCGGCAGGTAGATCGTGGCGAAGGAGCCCAGCGCGCCGTGATGGACCACATAGGGATCGGTGATCGGCAGGATCACCCGCGCCTTGCCCGCGCCCAGCCAGGCGTCGAGACGGTCCTGCAGATAAACCACCTGCGGCTTGCCCTGGGTGTCGGTCTTGCCGTTCATGCCGTGGTCGGCGGTGGCGGCGACGGTGCAGCCCAGCGCATCGAGCTGCGCGAGGTAGGAGTCGATCATGGCGTAGAAGGCGTCGGCCTCGGCCGTGCCCGGGGCGTGCTTGTGCTGGATGTAGTCGGTGGTCGAGAGATACATCACATCCGGCCGCCGCTCGCGCATCAGCTTGACGCCGGCGGCGAAGACGAATTCCGACAGCTCGGCCGAATAGACCGAAGGCAGCGGGCGGCCGACATAGGCCAGCGCGTTGTCGATGCCGTGCTCGGCCAAAGTGGTGCGGTCGGCCTGTTCGGAAGAGAAGCAGATGCCGCTCATGCCATGGCCCAAGAGCCGCCGCAGCTTGTCCTTGGCGGTGACCACCGCCAGCTTGGCGCCGGCGCGGCTGAAGGCGGCCAGGATCGAGCCCGCGCGCAAATAGGCCGGGTCGTTCATCATCACTTCCTTGCCGGCCTCGCGGTCGTAGAAGTAGTTGCCGCAGATGCCATGGACCGCGGGCGGCGCGCCGGTGACGATCGAGAGGTTGTTGGGATTGGTGAAGGAGGGAATGACGCAATCGCCGACGGTCAGCGTGCCGCCGGCCTTGGCCTGGCGGCTGAGCCAGGGCATGCGGCCGTGCGCCATGGCCTGTTCGGTATAGGCCGGCTCGGAGCCGTCGATGCAGATCACCGCCAGCGGCCGATCCGGCCAGGCATAGTCGCGCCCGTTGACCGCGATGCGGGGGCGCAGCGCGTTCATGTCAGGCCGCCCGCCGCAGCGGCTGGCGCACGCCCAGTTCGTTCAGCACCTCGGTCACCGCCTGCAACGCCAGGCGCATCTGATCGCCGCCGATGCGGCCGATGCAGCCGATGCGGAAGGAATCCGCCACCGTCAGCTTGCCGGGATAGATGATGAAGCCGCGCGCCTTGAGCTTGTCGTAGAACGCCTGGAAGACGAAGGCGGGGTCGGTCGGCATGCGGAAGGTGACGATGATCGGCGCCTGCAGCGCATCGGGCAGCAGGGTCTCGAAGCCCAGCGCGCGCATGCCCTCGATCAGGATGCGGCAATTGGCCGAGTAGCGCCCGCCGCGCCCGGCCACCCCGCCCTCGGCGGCGTGCTCGGCGATCGCCTGGTGCAGCGCGACGATGACGTGGATCGGCGGGGTGAAGCGGTACTGGCCGGTGCGCTCGAACGCGCTCCACTGATCTTCCAGGTCCAAGGTCAGCGAAGTGGCGTTGCCCTTGCACTTGGCCAGCGCCTCCTTGCGGCACAGCACAAAGCCCAGGCCCGGCACGCCCTCCAGGCACTTGTTCGAGGATGCCGCCATGGCGTCGAAACGGATGGTCTTGGCCGAAAGCGGAATGGCGCCGAAGGCGCTCATGGCGTCGATCAGCAGTGCCCGGCCGTGACGGGCGGCCGTGGCCGAGACCTGTTCCAGCGGATTGAGGACGCCGCTGGTGGTCTCGCAATGCACCACGAAGACGTGGCTGACGGTCTTGTCCGCGGCCAGCAGCCGGTCCAGCGCGGCGACATCGACCGGCTTGTCCTCGGCCGTCTCGATCGCGACAACCGCGCGGCGGGCGATGTCCAGGATCTTCTTGGCGCGATGGCCGTAGGCGCCGTTGACCAGCAGCGCCACCTTGCCGCCCGCCGGCACGAAGCTGGTCAGCATGGCCTCGACCGCGAAGGTGCCCGAGCCTTGCATCGGCACGGTGACGTGGGTTTGCGTGGCGTCGGCCAGTTCGGCGACGCGTGCCAGCACCTCGCGATTGATGCGGATGAAGCCGTCGTCGCGCGAGCCCCAGTCGTGGACCATCGCCTGCTTGACGCTGCGCGAGGTGGTCAGCGGCCCCGGCGTCAGCAGCAGGGGATCGCCGGTCTCGGACGCGGCGCGGGTCATGGTGTTCATCGCTCGGCCTCCAGCCTGGATTGGATCGATTCTGCCCGCCCTCGCCCATAATTCAAATATATGTTACTAATACGACAGATAGGATTTGATTATATGTTCCCCGGCCAGCTCCGCGCCTTCCATGCCGTCATCCGCGAGGGCGGATTCACCCGCGCCGCGCGCGCCCTGGGCGTGTCGCAGCCGGCGCTGTCGGCCGCGGTGGGCAATCTCGAGACCGCCTACGGCGTCACCCTGTTCGAACGCCGCGGCCGCGGCGTGGTGCCGACCGAGTTGGGACTTGCCTTGCGCGACATCGCCGCCCGCCACGAGGCGGCCGAGGACGAGGCCCGCACCCTGCTCCAGCGCACCAACCGGCTCGAACGCGGCCATCTGAGGGTCAGCGCCGATTCCCCCACCCACTCCCTGCCGATCATTGCCAGCCTCAAGCGCCGCCATCCCGGCCTGGCCTTCAGCGTCCGCATCGGCAATTCCGATGCCGCGCTGCGCGACATCGCCGAGGGCACGGCCGACGTGGCGGTGATGGCGCGCGAGCCGCAGGACCCGCGGCTGCACGCCCTGGCGCTCAAACGCGACCATCTGGTGCTGCTGGTGCCGAGCGCGCATCCCTGGGCCAAGCGGCGGCGGATCGCCATCGCCGCGCTGGCGGGGCGGGCGATCGTGGTGCGCGAGCCGGGCTCGGTGACCCGCGAGGCGTTCGAACGCGCGCTGTCGGTGCATGGCGTCCGCCCGGGCGAGCGCTTCGAAATCCAGACCCGCGAGGCGGTGTTCGAGGCGGTGGCCACCGGCTTCGGCGTCGGCGCGGTGTTCGCCTCGGAAGTGCCGCGCGATCCGCGCTTCGCCGTCCTGACGGTGCGCGACGCCGATCTCGGCGTCGGCGAGTACGTGGTATGCAGCCAGGCGCGGCGGCGGATCGCCACCGTGCGCGCCTTCCTGGAAGCGGCCGCGGCCCTGGCTCAGCCGGCGAAGGGCGGCCGCGGCTGAATCGTCAGCGGCAGGCGCTGGCCGGCGATGTCGATCTCGTAGCGCCCGGTCAACAGCGCCTCGCGGCTCAGCACGCCCTCGCCGCGGACGATGCCCATCACCACCGCGCGCCCCAGCCTTCCCGAGAAACCGGCCGAGGACACTTCGCCCACCGGCTTGCCGTCGCGGAGAATCCCCTCGCCGCCCCAGGGATAGGCCTCGCCGTCCTCGACGGTGAAGATGGCACAGCGCTTCTTCGGCCCTTCGGCGCGCTGCTTGGCCAGCGCCTCGCGGCCGATGAAGCCGCCCGGCTTGTCCAGCTTGACGGCGTGCATCAGGCCGGCTTCCAGCGGCGTCTCGTCGGGTCCGAGTTCGGCCCCGAAGGCGCGGCGGCCGGCCTCGATGCGCAGCGCGTCGATGGCGTGATAGCCGGCATCGCGCAGGCCGAGATCGCCGCCCGCCTGGTGCAGCGTGTCGTAGACCGCGGCCGCCATTTCGCTCGGCACATACAGCTCCCAGCCCGGCCCGCCGACATAGGCCATGCGCGCCGCCCGCACCCGGGCGAGGCCAAGATCGATCTCGGGGCAGTCGCCGATCGCCACCGAACGCGCGATATCGGGCGAGACCCGTTCCAGCAGATCCCGCGCCTTCGGCCCCATCACCGACACCACCGACCACAGCGCGGTGACGTCGAACGCCACCGCATGCGCCTCGCCCAGATGGCGTTCGATCCAGGCCAGATCGCGCGTGCCCTGGGACGAGCCGGTGATCAGCAGGAAACTGTCCTCGGCCAGCCGCATCGCCGTCAGGTCGGTCTCGAACCCGCCGCGCGGATTGAGCATGGCGGTATAGGCCATGCGCCCGGGCGGCACGTCGATGTCGTTGGCGCAAAGCCGCTGCAGCACCGCCAGCGCGTCGCGTCCCTTGACCACAAGCTTGGCGAACGAGGTCTCGTCGAACACCGCCACGCCTTCGCGCACGGCCTTTTGTTCGGCCAGGCAGAAGGGCAGCCAATCGGGCTTGGCGAAGCCGTAGGGGATGTCGTCGCCGGGCTTGTCGGCGAAATAGAGCGCGCGTTCCCAGCCCATCTTCGATCCGAAGCGCGCGCCCTTCGCGGCCAAACGGTCGTAAAGCCCCGAACGCCGCAACGGCCGGGCCGAGACCAGCTCTTGGCGCGGCCAGCGCATGGCGTAGTGCAGGCCGAGGGTCTCGATGGTGCGCTCGCTGAGCGCGCGGCGATTGCTCATGAAGGGCGCGAAGCGGCGAATGTCGACGTCCCACAGATCGAGCGGCGCCTCGCCGCCGGCGATCCATTCCGCCAGCAGCCTTCCGGCGCCGCCGGCATTGGCGATGCCGGCCGAATTGAATCCGGCGGCGACGTAGAACCCGGCCAGCTCGGGCGCCTCGCCCAGGATGAAATTGCCGTCGGGGGTGAAGCTTTCGGGGCCGTTCAAGAGTTGCCGGATCTCGGCCCGGTGCAGCGCCGGCGTGCGATGCAGCGCATTGTTCATCAGGATCTCGAACTGGTCCCAATCCTCGGGCAGAAGCTGGAAGGCGAAATCGTCCGGGATCGGATCGACCTTCCAGGGCTTGGCCACAGGCTCGAAGCCCCCCATCACCAGCCCGCCGACCTCTTCCTTGTAATAGAGAAAGCCGTCGGGATCGCGCATCACCGGCAGGTTCCTGGTCACGCCCTCGATCGGCCGGGTGACGATGTAGAAATGTTCGGCCGAGAACAGCGGCACGGTGACCCCGGCCAGCGCGCCGACCTGGCGCGACCACTGGCCGCCGCACAGTGCCACGCTTTCGCAGGCGATCTCGCCTTGGTTGGTGACGACGCCGGCGACCCGGCCCTTGATCCGCTTGAATCCCGTCACGCGCACGCCCTCGATCAGCTTCGCCCCGCCCATGCGCGCGCCCTTGGCCAGGGCCTGGGTCAGATCGACCGGGTTGGCCTTGCCGTCATGGGGAACCCACACCGCGCCGACCAGGTCGTCGGTGCGCAGCAGCGGCCACAGCTTGCCGGCCTCGGCCGGCGAGATGAACTCGACCTCGACCCCGAAACTGCGCGCCGCCGCCAGCGTGCGCTTGTATTGGATCACGCGCTCGGGGGTCTTGGCGACGTTGACCGAACCGCATTGCGTCCAGCCGGTGGCCTGGCCGGTCTCCTTCTCCAGCGTGGCGTAAAGCTCGACGCCGTATTTCGACATCCGCGTCATGTTGCGCGAGGGCCGCATCTGCCCGACCAGGCCGGCGGCGTGCCACGACGTGCCCGAGGTCAGCTGGTTCTGCTCCAGCAGCACGACATCGCGCACGCCGCTCTTGGTCAGGTGGTAGGCGACCGAACAGCCGATGATGCCGCCGCCGACGATGACGACGCGGGCCTGGCCCGGAAGGGGGGCGGTCATGATCTCCACCGAGTGCCACAAATTTCCACAAAATGCAACATCAGGATCGGCCGGCGACGATCGCCTTGACGCCGCGCGCGGCCAGCGCCCGGCGCAATTCCGGCGGCGGCGCGCGGTCGCAGATCAGCTCGACCGGCCGGGCGAAGCCCTCGACCGTCACCAGCGTGGCGCGGCCGAACTTGGTGCGGTCGGCCACCACCAGCGCCCGCCGCGCCCGCCGCATCATCAGCGTCCGCAGCTCGGCGCCGACGCGGGTGAAATCGGTCAGTTGGCCGTCGGCGGCGATGCCGCCGGCGCCGACGAAGGCGAAGTCCGGGCGATAGCGCGCCAGCGCGGCGACGGTATCGAGGCTGCTGGTGCTGTCCTCGTGGTCCTGCCAATCGCCGCCCAGCAGCACGACCCGGTTGCCGGCGTGCCGACCCAGCAGCCGCGCCACTTCGATGGCGTTGGTGTAGACCGTCAGCCCACGCTTGGCCCGCAGCGCCTCGGCGACGCAGCGCGTGGTGGTGCCGGAATCGATCGCCACGGTCGCGCCGTCCGGGACCAGCGCCGCCGCGGCGCGGCCGATGGCGCGCTTGC
>VGDZ01000047.1 GCA_016869515.1 Alphaproteobacteria bacterium
CACCACCGCGCCGCGATCCTCGAACCCGAGCCGCGCCGCCACCCGCGCCCGGTCGGCATCGGTGGTCGCCGGCACGATACGATCGACCATGGTCGAGGGAAAGGCGATCTCGCGCTCGATCCAGGCGGCCAGCCCATCGTCGCGCCTGGCCGCGTAGTCGAGCGTCACTTGCCGCGCCACCCTGCCGTTATGGGGAAGATTGTCGCAGCACAGCACCGTCACCGGGCCGAGCCCGGCCTGTCGTCGCGCCGCCAGGCCCGCGGTCAAGACGCCGGGAAGGCTGGCGGCATCGCCCTGGCTGAGCGCCGAATGCGAAGGGTTGAGCCGCCCGCTGGCGGGGTCGTGGCAATAGCCCTTCTCGGTCACGGTCAGGGTGACGATCCGAATCGCCGGATCGGCGATGGCGGCGATCGCCGCCTCGCCTCCGACCAGACAGCGCCGGATGCAGCCGATCAACCGCAATGTCTCGCCCGCGCCCGAACGCTCGGCCAGGGCATAAAGGCCGTCCTGGGGCGCCAACTGGTCGCGCGCGGCGGCGCTGCGCATGGATACCGCGGCGATGCCCCAGGGCCCGGGCCGCGCCGCCAGCGCCAGCTCGGCATAGAGCGCCTGATGGGCGCGGTGAAAGGCGCCGAGCCCGATATGCACCTGGCCAATGCCTAGCGTCCGCGGATCGTAGCCGGGGCGCGCATCGACCCGAGCCCGGATCGCGTTGGCGAAATTCAGCCGCTCGGTCATTTCGACCAGTGCGGCATCGGCGGCGCGGCCAGTCGAACCGGCTCGCCGCTCCACGACAGCAGGATTTCCAGCTCGCGCCGCGCGGTGTCGGCCTCGCGCATCGCCAGCGCCAGCGGCGGCGCAAGGCCGAGCCACGCCAGCGCCTGACCGCGCCCGATCTCGGCCCGGACCAGGGCTTGGCGCTGTTCGGGTCGCAATCTGTCGGCGTCATGCGGAAATGCACGCAGCACGGCCAGCGCCTCGATCGCGCCGCCGCCATGATCGGGAACCAGTTCGAGCTCGATCCCCTTCAACCCGGTGCCCTCGACCGCCAGCGCCAATGACAGCGGCCTTTCGCCGAGCGTCGGCGCGCTCGGCGCCTCCAGCACCAGCATCTTGGTCCCGGCCAGCGACGGGCCCATGCTGGCCAGCGGCCGGGCGCGGTCCCATCGCGCCATCGCCCCGCCGGCCTCGTGCCAGCCGGGATGCACGGCGAGGAAATCGCGGGCGGCGTGGAACACGCCGGCCTGGTCGCAATCGTCCAGCACCACCACCGCCCCGGCTGCCGCGTGGCGCGCGGTCATGGTCAAGTCGTGCAGCACGAATTCGTAGTCGTGATTGCCGTCGATCAGCACCAGATCGAAGCGCGGCTCGGCGGCGCGACAGGAAATGAAAAAGTCCATCGAGGTCAGCGGGAAGAAGGTCACTTGGCGGCGCAGCGGCTCGGGCCATTCGGCCAGCGTGCGGCCGAACATCGGCTCGCCCCAGGGATCGACCGCAGCCAGCGATCCGCCACCCGCGGCCAACAGGGCGCGCGCCAGCATCTCGGTGGTGCCGCCGAAATAGCTGCCGATCTCCAGCACCGACTTCGCCCGCCGCCACAACACCAGCCGATAGAGCAGCGCCAGATCGGGCGGAAACATCAGCGAGCGGCGGCGATAGTCGGTGAAGAATGCGATCGCGGCCCGATGGTCGGCCTCGCTGCCCATGGCGGCGATCGCCGCGTCCAGGGTCGGCGCCGAGGGGCGCGCCAGCCGCGGCTCGCCCGCCGGCAAGGGCGCGGCGATGGCGCCGAATCCGCTCACAGCTTGTAGGCGCGCTTGGCCAGGCCGTGCGCCAATTCGGGCGCCAGCGCGAAGGCCTCGTCCTCTTCCAGGCGATGGTCCGCCACCAGCTCGGCCAGGAAGCCGCAATCGATCCGCCGCGCCACGTCGTGCCGCGCCGGGATCGACAGGAAGGCGCGGGTGTCGTCGTTGAAGCCGACGGTGTTGTAGAAGCCGGCGGTCTCGGTGACGCGCTGGCGGAAACGGCGCATGCCCTCGGGGCTGTCGTGGAACCACCAGGCGGGCCCGAGCTTCAGCGCCGGATAATGGCCGGCCAGCGGCGCCAGCTCGCGGGCATAACTGGTCTCGTCGAGCGTGAACACGATCAGCGACAGCCGCGCCTCGTTGCCGAAGCGGTCGAGCAGCGGCTTCAGCGCGCGCACGTAATCGGTTCGAGTCGGGATGTCGGCGCCCTTGTCGCGGCCGAAGGCGCGGAACAGGGCCGGGTTGTGATTGCGGAACGAGCCGGGATGGATCTGCATCACCAGGCCGTCTTCGAGGCTCATCCGCGCCATCTCGGTCAGCATCTGGCCCCGGAACAGCTCGGCTTCCTCGGCGCTGCACGCCCCCGCCACGACCTTGGCGAACAGCGCGCGGCAGGCCGCGGGCGCAAGATCGGCGGTCAGCGCGCTGGGATGGCCGTGATCGGTCGAGGTCGCGCCGCGCGCCATGAAATAGCGCCGACGGTCGGCCAGGGCGGCCAGATAGTCCTCCCAGCGTCGTGTGTCCCTGCCGGTCAGCCGGCCGAGTTCGGCCAGATTTTCGGCGAAACCCTCGAATTCGGGATCGACCACCGGATCGGGGCGGAAGGCCGTGACCACGCGGCCGCGCCAGTTCGAGCGCGCGAGCTTGTCGTGCTCGGCCAGCGGATCGAGCGGCGATTCGGTGGTCGCCAGCACTTCGATGTTGAAGCGCTCGAACAGCGCGCGTGGCCGGAACTCGGGTCGCCCCAGGCGCTCGGCGATGTGGTCGTAGCAGGCATCCGCCGTGTCGGGCCCGAGACGGCGGTCGAATCCGAACACCTCGCCCAGCACGTGATCGAGCCAAAGCCGCGTCGGCGTGCCGCGGAACAGGTGGTAGTTGGCGGCGAACAGCCGCCACACCGCGCGCGAATCGCGCTCCACCGGCGCGCCGTCGCGACGCGGAATGCCGAGGCGCTCGAGCGCGATGCCCTGGCTGTAAAGCATGCGGTAGATGTAGTGATCGGGCACGATCAGCAGCGTGGCCGGATCGGGGAAGGCCTGGTTGTCCGAGAACCAGCGCGGATCGGTGTGGCCGTGCGGGCTGACGATCGGCAAGTCGCGCACCGTGGCGTAGAGCGCGCGCGCCAGCGCGCGGCTGCGGGCCTCAGTCGGGAACAGGCGGTCGGGATGAAGCTGCAGGGCGTGGGTCACGGCGGGATGTCCTGCACGTTTCGTCTTTCGCCCTGCCGTGTCAAGATGGCGCGATCATGGGCACCCCGATGGACCAAGTCGCGGCGGCGATCCGCACAGTGGCCGCCGCCGAGATCCTGCCGCGTTTCCGCAATCTCGGGCGCGGCGAGGTGCGCGAGAAGACCGGGCCCGACGATCTGGTGACCGAAGCCGACTTGGCGGCCGAGCGCGCGCTCGGCCCTGTGCTGCGCGATCTCCTGCCGGGCTCGGTGGTGATCGGCGAGGAGGCTGCCAGCGCCGATCCGGCGCTGCTGGATCGGATGGCGGGCGAGGCCCCGGTGTGGCTGATCGATCCGGTCGACGGGACGATCAACTTCGCCGCCGGCAAGCCGCTGTTCGCGACCGTGGTCGGGTTGGTGCGCCACGGGCGCTGCGTCGCCGGTTGGATCTTCGATCCGGTGGCGGACCGCATGGCGCGGGTCGAGGCGGGATCGGGCGCCGAGCTCGACGGCAAGCGCCTACGCGTCGCCGCCCCGGCCGCGCTTTCCGACATGGCCGGGTCGCTCAATGTCCGCTTCCTGCCGCCGCCCGAACGCGCGCGCTTCGATGCCGCGCGAGGCCGGCTCGGGCGCGATGCGCGTCTCTTGGCCGCCAGCCAGGAATACATCGAGCTGGCGCTCGGCCGGACCCATTTCGCCTATTACGCCCGCATCCTGCCCTGGGATCACGCCGCGGGCCAGTTGCTGCACGGCGAGGCCGGCGGGTATTCCGCCAAGCTCGATGGCTCGCCCTATCGTCCGACCGACCGCGCGGGCGGGCTGCTGCTGGCGCCCGACGCCGCAAGCTGGCGGTCGATCAAGGAATTGCTCGCGGGTTGATCAGCGATAGAACATGGTCGGCAGCCACAGCACCATCGCCGGCCAATAGGTCACCAGCCCGAGCGTGAACAAGAGCGGCACCAGGAAGGGCAGGCAGGCGCGAGTGGCGCGCTCGAAGCTGATGTTGGCGACGCGCGCCAAAACATAGAGCACCATGCCCACCGGCGGCGTCAGCAGGCCGATCATCAGGTTCAACACCATGATCAGTCCGAAATGGACCGGATCGACCCCGACCTTGACCATCAGCGGCATCAACACCGGCACCAGGATGGTGATGGCGGCGATGGTCTCCATGAAGCAACCGACCACCAAGAGGAACAGATTGACCAGCAGCAGCACCGCCCAGGGCTCGGAGGTCACCGACAGCACCAGATCGGCGATGTTGTCGGTCACCTTGGTGGTGGTGATGAGGTAGCCGAAGATCGCGGCGCCGCCGACGATCAACAGGATGATGGCCGTGGTCTCGACCGTCTCCATGCTGATCTTGAGCAACCCCTTCCAGGTCAGGGTGCGATAGATCACCAGACCGAGGAACAGCGCATAGGCGCTGGCGGCGATCGCGGCTTCGGTGGGGGTGAAGGCGCCGGTGGTCATGCCGCCGATCAGCAGCACCGGCGTCAGCAGCGGAAGGAAAGCGCGGAAGCGCGGCACCATGGCGCAGGCGATGCAGAACGCCACCGGCCCGGCGGCGCGGAACAGCCAGGGCAGGCCGTCGTTGGCCTCGTCGAACCACAGCGCCCAGGCGACGTAGCCGGTCGCCAGCACCGCGCCAAGCTCGGCCACCGCCCAACTCAGGGTGATCCAAGAGAAGACCATGTCGCGGCCGAATTTGCGGGTGTAGGCGTACCACGCCACCATCGCCATCATCGTCGCCGCCATGAACAGCCCGGGGATGAAGCCCGCGGCGAAGAGCTGGCCGATCGAGGCGTTGGCCATGACGCCGTAGATCACCATCGGCAGCGAGGGCGGGATGATCGGACCGATGGTCGAACTGGCGCCGGTGATGCCGACCGCGAACTCGACATCGTAGCCGTGATCGCGCATCGCCTTGATCTCGATATTGCCCAGCCCGCCGGCATCGGCCACCGCCGTTCCCGACATGCCGGCGAAGATCACCGAGCCGACGACGTTGACATGGCCGAGACCGCCCTTGAGCCAGCCCACCAGGGCGAGCGCGAAATTGTAGATGCGCTCGGTGATGCCGGCCGAATTCATCAGGCTGCCGGCCATGATGAAAAACGGGATCGCCAGCAGCGGGAAGGAATCGACCCCGCTGATCATGCGATGCACCACCACCAGATGCGGCGAGAAACCCTCGAGCATGACGTAGAGCAGCGAGGATCCGCCCAGCGCGATCGCCACCGGCACGC
This sequence comes from Alphaproteobacteria bacterium, assembly GCA_016869515.1. GTDB lineage: Bacteria > Pseudomonadota > Alphaproteobacteria > VGDZ01 > VGDZ01 > VGDZ01. The sequence goes on from VGDZ01000047.1 coordinate 5,442, forward strand.
CGATCAGCATCAGGAAAAGGAAAGACAGCAGCAGGACCGCGGTCATTGGTGACGGCCCTCCTCGCGAACCCGGATCAGGATCGAACTGCGATAGCGCCAGTTGTTCCAGGCCACCACCGCCGCCCGCCAGGTCGCCAACGCAAGACCGAAAGTGCAGGCGCCGTAGACCAGCGACATCGGCCACTCGATCACCACCATGCGCTGGCCGTGCATGATCTGGGTAACCTTGAAGCACAGCCAGGCGGCGTAGCCGAAAAACGCCACCCGGATCAGGTCGACCGCGGTCGACAGCGCCTGCGCGGTCGGGCGTGTCAGGTAGACATAGATGAATTCGACATGGATATGCGACATCCGCCGTACTGCCATGCCGGCACCGACGAAAGTCACCATGATCAGCAAGTAGCGGGCGATTTCCTCGGTCCAGGCCAAGGAGTCGTTGAGCACGTAGCGGGTGTAGAATTGCAGGAAAACGACGGTCGCCAACGCCCAGAACAGGACGAAGGCCAGCCAGTCCTCGAGGCCGTAATCCGACAGCTTGACATGCGCCGCCTCGTCGGCGCCGCCGATGTGGACTTCGCCCAGGTTGGGGCCGCTGGAATGGGACACGCGCTGGTCTCCGCGCGGCCCCCTCCCCAACCGGGAGGGGGCGGCGCCTAACCCGGTTTCGACCGGCTCAGGACTTGGGCTTCAGCGCCTGCAGGCGGTCGTATTGCTCCTTGGTCCAGCCGGCGCCCGAGGCGACGTCGTTGTGCAAGGGCTGCGAGGCGGCGATGAAGGACGCGATGTCGGGCGTGACCACGGTCTTGCCCTGGGCGCGGAACCATGCCGGCAGATCCTGCTCGGACTTGCGGATGGCGTCGGTGGCGCGTCCCGCGGCCTCGCGGTAGACCGCTTCGAAGGTCTTCTTCTCGTCGGCCGACAGCCGATTCCACAGCGGCCCGCCGATCACCGTCACCAGGCTTTCGAAGATGTGGCTGGTGAGGTTGATATGGGTCTGGACCTCGAAGAACTTCTTGGCCTGGATCGTCGGCAACGGGTTCTCCTGGGCATCGACCGTCTTGTTCTGCAGCGCCAGGTAGACCTCGGCGAAGGCGATCGGGGTGGCGTTGGCGCCCACCGCCTTGGCGTACATCAGGTAGAGCGGCGCTTGGGGCACGCGCAGCTTCATGCCCTTGAGATCGGCCGGGCTGTTGATCGCCTTGTTGGCGGTGGTGTGCCGCGCGCCGTAATAGGTCAGCGCCACGATCTTGTTGTTGCTGGCCTTGTCGTAACCGGCGGCCAATTCGCCGAACAGCGGCGAACCGGAATAGGCCTTCCAATGGTCGAAATTGGCGAACATGTAGGGCGCGTTCGAGATCGCGATCGGTTTGTAGGTCGAGCCGGCGAAGGCGGCGCCGGTGTAGATCATGTCGATCGTGCCCAGCGGCAGCGCCTGGTTGATCTGCTGTTCGTTGCCCAGCGCCGAGGCCGGGAAGACATCGACCGTGAACTTGTTGTTGGTCCGCTTGGCGATCTCGCCCGCCGCCCACACCGCCTCGGTGTGGTAGGGCTCGTTGGTCTCGTAGACGTGGGCGAATTTCAGCTTCTGCTGCGCCGCGGCCGGCGCGGCCGCGATCAGCGCCAAGACGGCGATGCCCGCCGCCAATACCTGCTTGGACATGGGTCCCCCTGGTTTCGGTCCTGTGCCCTACCTGACGACAACCGCGTCCCGCGATCAAGCGGAAATTCGCGCCATTGACCCATGCCGTGGAGCAGTGGCCAAATGCCCGGGATGAACGAAATGGCCTGGATCGATACCGTTCCTCTGGCGGACGGGCTGCGGCTGGCGGCCGGAGGGCTATGGACCGCGACCGCGTTGGGCGAAGCCGCCGCGGCGCTGGAGCGCCTCGGCCCGGTGCGCGGCCGTCTCGAGATCGACCTCGATCGAATCGAACGGCTGGACACGGCCGGCGCCTGGCTGATCCATCGCGCCACGCGGCGCTTGGCGGCCGAAGGCACGCGCCTGGACTGGCGGCGCGCGCGCCCCGATCATCAGGCCCTGATCGAATTGGTGCAGGGATTGGAACGGCCGGTCGCGCCCCGGCCCAAGCCGCGCGCATGGCTGATTGCCGTGCTGAACCGCGCCGGCTGGGCCACCGCCAAGATCCTGCGCGAAAGCCGCATCCAACTCGGCTTCCTCGGCCGGGTGGTGCTGGCGCTGGCCCGCGCCTCGATTCAGCCGCATCGGTTGCGCTGGACCGCGCTCGCCTTCCATCTCGAACAGACCGGCCTCAACGCCATGCCGATCGTGGCCCTGATCTCGTTCCTGATCGGCGTGGTGCTGGCCTATCAGGGCGCCTCGCAATTGCAGCAGTTCGGCGCCTCGATCTTCGTCGTCGACCTGGTGGGCGTGTCGGTGTTGCGCGAGATCGGCATCCTGTTGACCGCGATCGTCGTCGCCGGCCGCTCGGGCAGCGCCTTCACCGCCGCCATCGGCTCGATGAAGCTGCGCGAGGAAATCGACGCCATGCGCACCCTCGGGCTCGATCCCTTGCAGGTGCTGGTGGTGCCGCGCGTGATCGCCCTGGTGCTGGCGCTGCCGGCGCTGACCTTCCTGGCCGATTGCATGGGGCTGTTGGGCGGCATGCTGATGTCCTGGATCGAGCTTGGCATCCGGCCGTTCCAGGCGATGGAGCGCTTCCAGGCCGCGGTCGACATCCGCCATTTCTGGATCGGCATGATCAAGGCGCCGGTGTTCGCCTTCCTGATCGCGCTGGTCGGGTGCTTCAACGGCCTGCGGGTCAAGTCCAACGCCGAAAGCCTGGGCAAGCGCACCACCCGCGCCGTGGTCGAGGCGATATTCCTGGTGATCGTCGCCGACGCCGCGTTCTCGATCATCCTTCAGGCGCTGTCGCTGTGAGCGCGCGGCCGCCCCCGCCGGCGATCAGCGTGCGCGGCCTGCGCACGGCCTTCGATCGCCAGCTGATCCACGACCGGCTCGACCTCGAGGTCCGGGCGGGCGAAATCCTCGGCGTGGTCGGCGGTTCGGGCACCGGCAAATCGGTGCTGATGCGGACCTTGCTGGGGCTCAATCGGCCCTATGCCGGCAGCATCCGACTGTTCGGCATCGACGTCACCGCCGCCGACGATGCGATGCGGCGCGCGGTCAATCGGCGACTGGGCGTGCTGTTCCAGGACGGCGCGCTGTTCGGCAGCCTGACCGTGGCCGAGAACATCGCCGTGCCCCTGCGCGAACACGCCCGGCTGCCGCCGGCCGCGGTCGAGGAGATCGTCGCCCTCAAGCTGGCCATGGTCGGGCTGCCGCAAGATGCCGCGCGCAAGCTGCCGGCCGAGCTGTCGGGCGGGATGCGCAAGCGGGTCGGACTGGCGCGCGCGCTGGCGCTGGATCCCGAACTGGTGTTCCTCGACGAACCCACCGCCGGGCTGGATCCGATCGGCGCCGCCGCCTTCGACCAGTTGATTCTCGAACTCAACCGCCGCCTCGGCCTGACTTTCTACATGATCACCCACGACCTGGACTCGCTGCATGCCATCTGCCACCGTGTCGCGGTGTTGGCGGAAAAGCGCGTGCTGACGATCGCCCCGATTGCCGAACTGCGGCGTCACGATCATCCCTGGATCGTCGAATATTTCGGCGGCCCGCGCGGGCGCGCGGCGCTGGGAGGCGCCGCCTGATGGAGACCCGCGCCAATCACGTCGCCGTCGGCGCCTTCGTGCTGTTGGCGGTGCTGGGTCTGATCGGGTTCGTGGTCTGGCTGGCCAAGGTCGATCTCGACCGCGAATTCGACCATTACACCATCTACTTCACCGGCGGCGTCACCGGCCTGTCGAAATCGGGCGAGGTGCGATTCCGCGGCGTGCCGGTCGGCGCGGTCAGCGAGATCGCGCTCGACCCCAAGGATCCGCAGCAGGTGCGGGTGGTGATCGAGGTCCAGAAGGGTACGCCGGTCCGCACCGACACCGTGGCCTCGCTCGAGGCCCAGGGCATCACCGGCATCGCCTTCGTGCAGTTGACCGGCGGTTCGCCCAGTTCGGCGCCGGTGGCCAAGCCGCCGGGCGAGAAGCACCCGGTGATCGCCTCCAAGCCCTCGACCATCGAGGCGCTGGTCAATGCCGCGCCTGAACTGTTGGGCCAGATCGCCGGCGTGCTGGGCGAGATGGGCCGGCTGGTCGACGACCGCAACCGCCAGGCGCTGGCCGAGACGCTGGCCAATCTGGCGCGGCTGACCGGGCAGGCCGCGGACCGCATCGGTCCTCTGGCTCAGCGCCTGGACCGCATCGCCGACGAATTGCAGCGTTCCACCCAGGCGCTGGACGGCCGCATGGACCGGGCCGCGGCCGATCTGGCCGAGACGCTCAAAACGGTGCGCGGCGCCATGACGGCGGTCGAGACCATCGCCGGCCGCGATTTGCCGCCGACCATGACCGAAGTCCGCGCCGCCGCCAAATCGACCGCCGATCTGACCGGAGAGTTGAAGGAAAGCCTCGGCGACATGCGCCGGCCGGTGGGCAATTTCGCCGCCGAGGGGCTGGAGGAGTTTTCGCGCCTGGTGCTGGAATCGCGTCATCTGGTCGGGGCGCTGACGCGCCTCGCCGATCAGCTCGAGTCCGGCGAGGCCGGGCGCATCCTGCTGGGTGATCGCCCCAAGGACCGGAAGCCCGAGCGATGAACCGCCGCCGCGCCCTGGCCCTGGCCGTCTTTCCCGCGCTTTCGGCCTGCTTCCCCGAGATTGCGCCGCCGTCCGATCTCTATGTCCTCACGCCCAAGAGCACCTTCCGCCCCGATCTGCCCAAAGTGGACTGGCAGATGGTGGTCGAGGAACCGGTCGCCGCCGCCGGCCTCAACACGCCGCGCATCGCGCTCGCCCGCAGCCCGACCGAGCTGGATTTCTTCCAGGGCGCGCGCTGGGTCGACCGCGCGCCGGCCATGGTCCAGACGCTGTTGGTCGAGAGCTTCGAGAACTCGAAAAGGATCGTCGCCGTCGGCCGCCAGTCGATCGGGCTGCGCGCCGACTACGTGCTCAAGGTCGAGTTGCGCGAATTCCAGGCCGAGTTCTTCCGCCCGCCGACCCAGGCCGCGGTTCATGTCCGGCTGAACGCCAAGCTGATCAAGCAGCCCGAACGCAACATCCTCGCTTCGGAAAGCTTCGAGTCCCACCAGCCGCTGACGAGTCGGGACATTCGGCACGTAGTCGATACTTTCGACGAGGCTTTGGGCAAGGTGATGCGGCGCATCGTCGAGTGGACCTTGGTCCAAGGGAAGTAGAAGTCGGTTTGTTGACGTAAATCAACGTCAGACTTGCCATGCACTTCTATTTGATGTTCGAGACGTTGGGAGTGGAGACGCCATGGCCGAACCGGCAAGACTGCCGTCGCCTTTGCCAGCCGAGGCGCTGTATCGGACTTGCGATGCGGCAGGGTTGGGTTTCGTCACCACCGACGAACTCGTCCCCTTGGACGAGGCTCTGGGCCAGGATCGCGCCGTCGAGGCGGTGGGATTCGGTCTCGGCATCCGGCGACCCGGCTACAACATCGTCGCCATCGGCCCGCCCGGCATCGGCAAGCGCAGCCTGATCGATCGCCATGTCCGCACCCACGCCGCCAGCGAACCGACGCCGGCGGATTGGGTCTATGTCAACAACTTCGCCGAACCGCACAAGCCCAGGGCGCTGTCGCTGCCGCCCGGGCGGGGTTCGGCGCTCAAGCGCGACATCCAGGCGCTGATCGAGGAGTTGCGCACCGCCCTGCCCGCCGCGTTCGAAAGCGACGACTACCGCGCCCGCCGCCAGACCATCGACGGCTCGTTCAAACAGCGCCACGACCAGATCTTCCGCCAGATCGAACACGAGGCCAAGGAGCGCGGCATCGGCATCATCCGCACACCGGTGGGCTTGGCGCTGGCGCCGATGCGCAACGACGAGGTGCTGGCGCCCGAAGCCTTTCACAAGCTGCCGGAGGAGGAACGCAACCGCCTCACCCTCGAAATGGGCCAGGTGCAGGAAAAACTGCAGGCGGCGCTGGAACAGGCCGCCAAGCTGGAAGGCGAGCGGCGCGAGCGGGTGCGCGAGCTGCATCGCGAGGTCACCCGCAACGCCATCGGCTACCGGCTGGATGCGCTGGCGCGCGGCTATGCCGACCTGCCGGCGGTGGTGGCGCATCTCGAAGTGGTCGAGCGCGACCTGGTCGACAACGCCGAGACGCTGCTGGCGCAGTCGGCGCCGCCCTCGGATGCGCCGGGCGAAGCGCTGGCCCGGCGCGCGTTGGGCGAAGCGCGGCCGTTCGATCGCTACCAGGTCAATCTGCTGGTCGATCGCTCGGCCGGCGGTGGCGCGCCGGTGGTTTCCGAAGACCATCCCATGGTGCAGAACCTGATCGGCCGCATCGAATACCGGCCAATGTTCGGCAATCTGGTGACGGATTTCTCGTTGATCAAGCCGGGCGCGCTGCATCAGGCCAATGGCGGCTATCTGGTGCTGGATGCGCGGCGGGTTCTGATGCAGCCCTTCGCCTGGGAGGAACTCAAGCGCGCGCTCCGCGCCCGCCAGGTGCAGATCCGTTCGCTGGCCGACAGCCTGGGCCTGGTCAGCACCGTGACCCTTCAGCCCGAACCGATTCCGCTCGACCTCAAGGTGGTGCTGACCGGCGATCGGCTCTTGCATTATCTCCTGGCCGAACTCGATCCCGATTACGGCGAGCTGTTCAAGGTGGCGGCGGACTTCGAGGACGACCTGCCGCGCGGCGCCGGCAGCGAGGCCGGCTATGCCCGACTGATCGCCTCGATCGCCCGGCGCGAGGGGCTGCTGGCGCTGGATGCGCCGGCGGTGGCGCGGGCGATCGAGCATGGCGCGCGACTGGCGGGCGATCATGCCAAGATCACCGCCCATCTCGAACCGATGGCCGATCTCTTGCGCGAGGCCGACCATCTGGCCCGTGGCGATGCCAGCACGCGGATCGGCGCGGCCGACGTCCAGCGTGCCATCGACCGTCAACAGCGCCGCGCCGGTCGGCTGCGCGAGCGCGCGCTCGAGCGCATCGCCAACGGCACGGTGCTGATCGACACCGCGGGCGAACGGGTCGGCCAGGTCAACGGCCTGTCGGTGATTCCGTTGGGCGGCTTTGCCTTCGGCCATCCCAGCCGCATCACCGCCCGCGTCCGGCTGGGCCGCGGCCAGGTGATCGACATCGAACGCGAGGTCAAGCTGGGCGGGCCGCTGCATTCCAAGGGCGTGCTGATCCTGGCCGGCTTCCTCGGCGGTCGCTTCGGCCGCGAGCGGCCGTTGGCGCTGTCGGCCAGCCTGGTGTTCGAGCAATCCTATGGCGGAGTCGAGGGCGACAGCGCCTCGATGGCCGAGCTGTGCGCGATTCTCTCGGCGCTGGCCGAGGTGCCGATCCGCCAGGGCATCGCCATTACCGGTTCGGTCAACCAGCATGGTGCCGCGCAGCCGATCGGCGGGGTCAACGAAAAGATCGAGGGATTTTTCGACGTCTGCCGCCAAGCCGGGCTCGACGGCCGCCAGGGCGTGGCGATTCCCGAGGCCAATCGCCGCCATCTCATGCTGCGGCGCGATGTGGTCGAGGCGGTGGCCGCCGGCAAGTTCTTCATCCATGCCGTGAGCGATGTCGATCAGGCGCTGGCGGTCCTGACCGGCCGCGACCCCGGCACGCGCGACTCCGAGGGGCGTTATGGTGCAGGCACGCTTTATCGCCGGGTCGAGGAAGCGCTGGTCAAGCTGGCGGCGACGGTACGCGAATTCGGCGCTTCGCCCGAAACCAAGGAACGGGCATCGTGACGCGCGCCGAAGACGTCGAATTCCGCGTCGCCCGCGTGATCGCGGCGCTGGATGCCAGCGGCGGCGACATCGCCACCGTCGGCGCCGCGGTCGAATTCGCCGCGCGGCTGGGCGCCGAGGTCGCGGGCCTGTTCATCGAGGACGCCAACCTGTTTCGGTTGGCGGCCTTGCCGGTGACGCGCCATCTGGCGCTACGCAGCCAGGCCCCCTCGGCCTTCGATGCGGCGCGGTTGGAGGCGGACCTGCGCGCCGGAGCGGCGCGGGCCGAGGCCGAACTCGGTGCCGCGGCGACGCGGCGCGGCCTGCGCTGGTCGTTTCGCGTCGTCCGTGGCCTGCCCGCGGCCGAACTGACCGCGGCGACGGTGGTCGAGGACGTTTTGGTGGTCGGGCCGCCGCCGCGCGTGAGCGGTCTGCCGCTGGGTCTCGGCGGCGCGCTGGCCCTGGCCGCTTGCCGCTGCACGAGAACGTTGTTGATGGCGACGGCCTCGGCGCGAATCGGTCGGCCGCTGGTGGTGCTGGATGCCGGATCGGCACTGACCGCCCGGGTCCTGACCGCGGCGGCGCGGTTGGCGGCACCGGGCCAGGCCGAGGTCGCGCTTCTGATCTTGGGCGGCGGCCGCGAGGCCGCGCTTTTGGAACAAGATGCGGCGGCTTGGCTGTCCCGGCGCGGCTTCCGTCCGCTAATCGGACGCCTCGAACGGCCCAGCGCGACCGCGCTGCTCGGCCGAATGCATGCCGGCGGGCATGACGTGCTGGTGCTGCCGGCCGATCTGCCCAGCATCGCCGAAGACGGTCTCGAAGCGCTCATGACCGCAGCCGACGGTCAGGTGCTGGTGGTGCGCTAAGCGCGCGTCAGGCGCGCGTCACGACATAAGCGCGCGTCAGGCGCGCGTCACGACATAAGCGCGCGTCAGGCGCGCGCGACGATGTCGGCGATGAAGTGCGGGTGCGCGTAGGCCCCGACCTGAAGCGCGGGCGCGTAGTACCGGGTGGTCAGCTTGAGGCGCTTGTAGCGCTTGGCCACGGTCGCCACCGCCACGCGGCGCGGATCGAAATCGGACGAGGCCCAGCTCAGCGCCATGAAGCCGCCGTAATAGAGCGGCACCACCGCCAGCGCCACGCCGACATGCTTGAACAGCCGCTTCAGCTTGCGCTGCGACAGCAGCAGTTCCTCGTCCTGATGGACCGGCACGCCGGTCTGGCACATGACGATGCCGCGCGGCGCCAGCGCCCGCCGCACGTCGGCGTAGAATTTGGGACCGAACAGCCCTTCCGCCGGCCCGAAGGGATCGGTCGAATCGACCACGATCAGGTCGAACTTGTCCTTGGTCTCGGCCATGAACTTGATGCCGTCGCCGATGATCAACTCGGCTCGCTTGTCGCGATAGGCCTCGCCGCACAGCTCGGGCATGTGCTTTTGGCACTGCTCGACCACAACGCCGTCGATCTCGACCATCACCGCGTGCTCGATCGGATGGCGCAGCGCCTCGCGCAGCACGCCGCCGTCGCCGCCGCCGATAATCAGCACATTCTTGACCGCGCCATGCGCCAGCATCGGCAGGTGGGTCAGCATCTCGTGATAGACGTGTTCGTCCCGGCTCGAAGTCTGGATCACGCCGTCCAATGCCAGCACGCGGCCCATCTGCGCGTTCTCGAAGATGGCGACGTGCTGAAACTTCGACCGCCCGCGAAACAGCAGGCGGTCGATTTTGAGGGATTGACGGATCGAGGAGTAGAGAGTCTCGTCGTACCAGCGGCTCACAGAGTAACGCCTCGACGATGCTCGACCAGTTGGACGTTGCTGGGCGTGAAGGCGCGGCGCAGCACCGCCACCGCCTCGTGCGGGCGGGTGGCGCCGCAGGTGAACAGGTCGATCGAGGCGAAACCGCGCTCGGGCCAAGTGTGAATCGACATGTGGCTTTCGGCCAGGATGGCGACGCCGGAGACGCCGCCATTGGGTTGGAAGTGATGCAGATCGATCCGCAACAGCGTGGCGCCGGCGGCGCGCACCGATTCGGCCAATACCTGCTCGATATAGGGCACGTCGTCGAGGCGCGAGGCGCCCCATAGATCGATCAGCAAATGGGTGCCGGCGAAACGCAACCCATCCTTTTCGACGAACCAGTCTTTTTGCTCGAGTTGCGGCGCGGGGGCGGAAACGGGTTCCGGCTTTTCTGCCAGGCGAAGGTGCGAGCGGCGCATGGCGACCTTCTTCGACATCCCGGGTTTCTCCTTCCTGTCGCGACGCCGAACGCGAATCGACTCGCGGCGCACGTGACGGCTTTTTACGGCAACGCCGCGCCCACGCAAGGGTTTTTTGCGCCGCGCGCGGCAATTTCGGGCGAGGCTTGCGCGTCGGCAACGCGCGCGTCAGAGTCGTTTCATGCGAATCGACGGCAAACCCATGCGCACAATCTGGCCGCACGCCGACGGCCGGAGCTTCGAGGTGATCGACCAGACCGCGCTGCCGCACCGTTTCGCGGTGCTGCGCATCGACACGGCGAATGCCGCGGCGCGGGCGATCAAGGACATGATCGTGCGCGGCGCGCCCTTGATCGGCGCCACCGCCGCCTACGGGCTGGCGCTGGCGATGCGCGAGGATGCGGGCGATGCGGCGCTAGCCGCGGCCTACGATGCGCTGCTGGCGACGCGACCGACCGCGGTCAATCTGCGCTGGGCGCTCGACGATTTGCGCGGCGCGCTGGCGCCGCTGCCGGCGGCGCAGCGCTTCGCCGCCGCCTGGGCTCGCGCCGCCAAGATTTGCGACGACGACGTCGCCATCTGCCGCGCCATCGGCGAGCACGGCCTGGCCCTGATCCGCGACATCGCCCGACGCAAATCCGGCCGGGTCAATGTCCTCACGCATTGCAATGCCGGCTGGCTGGCTTGCGTCGATTGGGGCACGGCGACGGCGCCGATCTACCTGGCGCACGACGCCGGCATCGCGCTGCATGTCTGGGTCGACGAGACCAGGCCGCGCAACCAAGGCGCCTCGCTGACCGCCTACGAACTCGGCCAGCACGGCGTCGCCCATACCGTGATCGTCGACAACGCCGGCGGGCATCTGATGCAGCACGGCGAGGTCGATCTGTGCATCGTCGGCACCGACCGCACCACCGCGGCGGGCGACGTCTGCAACAAGATCGGCACCTATCTCAAGGCGCTGGCGGCCAAGGACAATGGCGTGCCGTTCTACGTCGCCCTGCCCTCGACCACGATCGATTGGACCATAGCCGACGGCCTCAGGCAGATCCCGATCGAACAACGCGCCCAGGCCGAAGTCACCCGCATCGCCGGCAAGACCGCCGACGGCCGGATCGAGACCGTGCAGCTGACCCCCGACGGCAGCCCGGCGGCGAATTATGGCTTCGACGTGACGCCGGCGCGGCTGGTGACGGGGCTGATCACCGAGCGCGGCGTGTGCCCCGCCTCGACGGCGGGGCTGCGCGCGCTGTTTCCCAAGGCGGCCTGAGACTTACGCCGGCTTCTCGACCAGCTTGGCGGGACGCGGTTGATCGGGTGAGGTCCAGGCCTCGCCCGAGCCGATGACGCAGGCCATGCCGCGCGGATCGGTGGCGATGATGGTCCAGCTGCCGCTGGGGCCGGTCAGCACCTCGACCATGGCGCCCTCGGCCAGGCCGCGGCCGATCGGCTTTTCGCCGTAGGACTGCTTGAGGCCGTCGATGAACATGGCGCGGGGGCCGCAAACCGGCTCGGCGCGAATTTCGCTGGCGACGGCGACCATCGCCGCGGTTCCGGTGAGGATGGCGATCAAGGACTGGCGCAACATGGGACACCTCCTTCTCTGCCTGTGGGGGACGGGTTCTGTCCCCTGCCCCAGGCAGTGCATCGGCCATGCCAGCTTTGACCCGGACTGCCCGAATCGGCATGCTGCGCCGCAAACCGAGCGGAAGGGGTTGGAATCATGGACCTAAAAGGCAAGGTCGCGATCGTCACCGGCGGCGGCACCGGGCTAGGCGCCGAGGCCTGCCGCATCCTGGCCGGCAAATCCTGCCGGGTGATCGTCAACTACGCCCATAGCGCGGCCGAGGCCGAGGCCGTGGCCAAGGAAATCGGCGGCCGCGCGGTCAAGGCCGACGTCGCCGACGACGCCCAGTGCCGCGCCCTGGCCAAGGCGGCGCTGGACGCCCATGGCCGGGTCGACTTCCTGATCCAAAGCGCCGGCACCACGAAATTCGTCGCCACCGAAAACCTGGACGGCATCACGGCCGAGGACTTCCAGCGCATCTATGCCGTCAACGTCATCGGCGCCTTCCAGATGATCCGCGCCGTGGCGCCGGCCATGAAGCGCCAAGGCAAGGGCTCGGTGGTCAACGTCTCCTCGGTGGCGGGCCTGCGCGGCGGCGGATCGTCGATCGCCTATGCTTGTTCCAAGGGCGCGCTCAACACCATGACCATGGCGATGGCGCGGGCGCTGGCGCCCGAGATCCGGGTCAACGCGTTGGCGCCGGGGTTTTTCGAAAGCCGCTGGCTGCAGAACGGGCTGGGCCCCGAGCGCTACGCCATGGTCAAGCAGGCCATCGCCGACACCACGCCCTCGGGCAAGACCGCCAGCGCCCGCGACGTGGCCGAGATGGCGGTGTGGCTGGCGACCGAGGCCGAATTCGTCAACGGCCACATCCTACCGGGCGACGGCGGCCACGGGCTCAACGTCGCCGGCCTGATGCGGCCGCGGAACTGACCGAGCGCAAGATCGATTTGTCTTGAGCCTGGCGGTTCAAGGCGAAAGGCGAATCCCGGCCTCTCGTCCTTGCCGGGTTCGCGATTCAAGGTTTGCATGGGTTCGCCAAAGCGATCCCATGCGGACCGATCGCGGTCTAGGCTCAGATCGGGTCGAACGCCGGCAGCTTGACGGTGCCGGCCGGCGCTTGGTCGGACACGGTGACGTCGGGCGTGGCGTAGTTGAGGAAGCTGTCCGGCAAGGGCGTTCCCCAATAGACGCCGGTGCCGCGCTCCTGCTCGTTCCAGATCACCGGCTGGAAATCGGGCGCGGTGACCAGATAGCTGCCGGAATAGATCTCGATGCGGTTGCCGCCGGGTTCGTAGGAATAGAGATAGAAGCCCTGCGAGTTGTTGTGCTTGGAGGGTCCGGCCTCGATGAACACGCCGTGCTCGGCCAGCAGGTCGGCGGCGCGCAGCACGTCCTCGCGATTGTCCACCCACAGCGCGAAATGGTGCAGCCGCCCGGCCGCGCCCTTGACGTCGACCACATAGGCCAGCTGGTGGTGCATGATCGAGGGGCTGAGCCAGGAGCCGACTTCCATCTTGCCCCGATCGAACCGCACCTGTTCGTGCAGCCGGAAGCCCAGCACCGATTCGGCGAAGCGGCGATTGGCGGCGACGTCGCGGCATAGCACCGCCAGATGGTCGATGCGCCGGACGTTGACGCCGCGGCCGGTATATTTCATCGGCAGGTTCTTGAGCGTCGAGCGCATGCCCTCGGGCGCGTGATAGGGCGCCTCGTCGTAGTAGATCTCCATGGCGTGGCCGTCGGGATCGCGGAAACGGAAGCAGCGGCCGCGGCCGCCCTCGCCCTCGCGCCAGCCCTCGCCCAGGCCGGCGGCGGAAATGGCGTCGGCGCGGCGTTCCAGCGCCGGCTGGCTGACCGCGCGCCAGGAGATGCGCCCGAGCCCGGGCCGCCGCGCCTCGGTCAAGGTCAAGGTGCTGTGGGCATGATCGCCGTAACCGCGCAGATGGACCGACTGGCCCTCCTGTCCGACCGCCTCCATGCCCAGCACGTCGCGGAAATACCACAGCGACTTGTCGGGCACCGGCGTCAGCAATTCGACATGGCCGAGATGGGCGATGTCCTGGATCGGTTCGTGCGCGGTCATGGCGGTTCTCCCCGCTTGGCACTCTCCTCGGGTCGGGTAAAGCCGGCTTTGACCTAGGTCAAGTGTCAGCCGCCCGCATCCGGCTGCCAGCCCTTCGGCAGCTTATGGGCGATACCCTGGTGACATTCGACGACGCTGCTTCCCAACCTAACTACCGGCGAAGCCGATGCCGATCAGGATCAGCAGCACCAAACCGATCCCGATCAAGGCGAGTCCGAGGATCACGGAACCCTTGTGCATGGCCGGAGACGGCGCGTCGACCAGCCGCTTGGCGAGTTCGCCGCTGTCGACCAGTTGCTGGTACTGGGCGGGATGATCGCGGCGGAACTCGGCGAGCGACTGGGTACCAGTGAACATCACCACGTCCGGCGGCGGCAGCTTGTCGGGTCGGAAATGGTTGTTGAAGAAGTGGACGGTAAAGAGGAAGACCGCCGCAAGGAATGCCTCCTCGCCATGGATCACGGTCGCGACATTGAACACCCAGCCTGGCAGGTAGGTCGCGGTGACGTGAGGGAAGGCCAGCATCAGACCGCTCCAACCGATGATGTTGACGCCCCAGAAGACCGCCCAATAGTCGAATTTCTCGAAATAGGTCCAGCGGTCGAACAGCGGCCTGGGCCCGCGGCCGACGAACCATTTGAACATGCCCCAGCAGTCGGCGAGGTCCTTCCAATTGGGGATCAGGGAATCCGATCCGAACCAGCGGAAGCTACGGTCACGCAGAAGCTTCTGCATGACGTAGACGAAGTGGATCAGGAACATGCCGACGAATAGGAAGGCCGCGACGCGGTGGATGTAGCCCAGCACCCGCGGCCCGCCTACTGCCTTGGCGACCCAGGGCGCCCAAGCGCTCTCGGCGTAAAGCGCCGTAGTGCCGGTGAGGATCAAGGTCATGGTCACCAGGGCAAAGATCAGATGGGCGACCCGCCAGCCGGCCGAGAAGCGTTGGAAATGCTTGCTCTCGTCGATCGCCAAACCCTTGGTATCGATGCGCGGCGGTGCCTTGCCGTCCTTGCGGTCCTTCCACTCGCGGTAATACCAGAGCCCCGAATGCGTCCAGAAGAAGGCGAAGACGAAAATCAAGAGCGCGATCATGAACTTCGAGGCCAACCACATCTGCGGGTACTTGGCGAAGTCGCCGGCATGGGCGTGCGGCCCAAAGGAGACGTAGCCTGCCGTCGCCGGATGCATGCCGGGTTTCTTGTCGTTGTGACAGGTCTGGCAGGTCTTGAGACGGCGCGAGGGATGGACCTTGGATTTGGGATCATCGACCGCGCGCACGCCATGGCTGTCATGGCAATCGGCGCATTTGGCGGTGTAGGCGTAGCCCAGGCGGTTGACCTGGCCATGATAGGTGTCGGAATAGCTGCGGAGTTGTTTCTCGTGGCAGGTCCCGCAGGTATTGACGTTGCCGAGCTTGAACAGGGTGGTCGAGGTATTGACCACGCTGTGCGCCGAGTGGCAGTCGGTGCAGACCGCAGACTTGACGTTGCCCTTGTTGGTCAACTCCTCGGCGTGGATCGACGCGGCGTAGGCCTCGAGTTGGTCTTCGTGGCACTTGTTGCCGCAGGTCTCGGGAACGCTTCTATGCCAGGCGGTGCGGCGCGGGCTGTCGGCCGGCGGCACGTTGAAGCGATGGCTGGAGTGGCAGTCCTCGCAATAGGCCTTGGGCTTGCCCGGGCGGTCCTTGTCAGGAGCGGCGTGGAACGATTTGCGGTAAGCCTCGATGTTGTCGACCACCAATTTGAGCCGCTGGGTCTCGCCATTGCGCCGGTTCTTCTTCTCAACCTCCCACAGCGCCTCGTGGCAGGTGACGCAATTGGGCCCCGCCACGCCGGGCAATTTCTTGTGGCTGGCTTGGCTGTCGACGATCTCCTTGTGACAGGCGACGCATTGCAGATCGGAATGGATGCTGCGGCCGAAGGCGCGGCCATCGACATGCTCGACCGCCCGCCTCTTGCCGTCGGGGCCGATGACCGCGATCTTGTCCCTGTTGCTGTCATGACAGGTCAGGCAGCCGGCATTGGCGAGATCGGCCGCGCTTGCGGGCATGGCGCTGCCACCAAGAAAAGCAAGGATCACGCCCGCCAAGGCCGTAAAACGAAGTCCTTCTCGCGACATGGCCACCCTCTCGTCAGTGGCTCAAGATCCATTTGGCGATCTCAAGCCTGATCTTGGGATCCTTGACGTCGATGATCTTGTGATCGTCCTCGGTGCCGTCATCGAGCTTGACCTTGCCGCCCTTGCTCATCTGCTCGACCACCTTGTCCCCGGCATCGGCCTTGCCTTTGTACTTCTCGGCGATCTTCTGCAGCGCCGGACCTTTCTTCGAGCGAGTCGGATGGTGGCATTTGTGACAGTCGTTTTCCTTGAACAAGGCCTCGACCTCGGGGGCATCGGTTTGGGCGGAACCGGGCAGGACGAAAAGGCCGAGGCCGACAAACGCGGCGAGCATGGCGACGTAGCCTAGGGGCGCTTGGTGGGGCATTTGCCGTTCTCCGTGAATATCGCCGGACACGGGAAAAACCGGCCGCCTCGACGGCGGCCGGTCGGGTTACGGTCAGGGCAGCTTGATGGCCTCGATGTCCGCCTTGGCGCCGAGTCCCAAGGTCTTCACGTAGGAGACATGGTGACCACGCGCCGTCATGTGGTCGTCATGGACGGCAAAGCCGACATTGTAGACGCCGCCGGCCCTCAGGCCCTTGTCGTCGTCATTGGCCAGGGCCAACGGCCGGACGATGACGACCGTCCACATGCCGTCCTTCCAAACGCCGATGCCCTTGTTGTCGGCCGCAGAACCGCCGGCATCCGCCGCGCTGAGGACATATTGCGGCAGCATGTCGCCCGCCTTCCACCCGGCGTTGGCATCGAACGGCACGGCATTGCCGCCTTTGACCAGGATGGCGTCCTTCTTGAGGAAGTCCGCATCGGTCTGCGACTTGCCGCCCTGCTTGGCGGCATCGAACATGAATTTGGGCGTCTTGGTGGCGTCATCCATGTTCGAGGCGAAATGGTTCTTGCCGGAATCGAAATTCCGCCATTCGAGCACGTAGCCGTCATCGACGCCGCCTACAACGTTGGTCCGATGGGCCCGCCACTGGATCAAATCGAGGAACTCGCCGCCAGCTTTGGCCTTGGCGATTTCCTCCACCGATTTTCCGGTTTTCCAATCGTTGGGATCGGCGCGCGAAACCGGCAGGTACTTGCGGACATCGGCCTTCTTGATGGCGCTCAGCAACGGATTGGCCGCCACCTCCGCCCTGGTCGCCTCGCGGAGCATGGTGCGCTGGCCATCATGGCAAGTCAGCCAGCAGCCCTGATTGGCGAAGCCGGGGACCTTGCCGTCATCCAGCATCAAGGATAGGCGATCCTCGTAGACCGCAGGCGTCTTGCCGGCCACGGCATCGGGCTGCAGACGCTGGGCGCCATAGGATTTCCATTCCTTGCCATCGAAGCGATAGACCGGATAGTCGACTCCCGGTCGGGTCTTGTTGTTGGTCGTCCACCGGGCACGGATATAGGCGTTCTTGTCGTCGAACGCGGCCTGCACGCTCAAATCGACATGGCCGTTCTTGCCGGACAAGGCGATCGGTTCAAGCGGGTGTCCGCCTTTGAGGATCTTGGCGCCCTGAATTTGCTCTTCCTTGGCGTCATCATGGCAGGAAACGCAGGAATCGCCGCGCTGCGTTTCCTTGGCGGCACCCTTGTGGGCGTCGCTCCGCAGCCATTCGTAGGATGACTGTCCGGGATAAAAGAGAACGACTTTGGTCGGAACGATTTTGTCCCAGTCGATCTTGCTGACATCGGCCGCCATGGCCGGACCGGCGGTCAACGCCAAAGCCCCAGCCACGGTTGCCAAGGCGATTGTCCGCGACCGCGCCCTCTCAGCAGCACGAAACGTCCTCATTGCCGCCTCCATTTCCACGTTATCTTTCCGTTTGAAAATGGGCGGCGCGGATCGATGGCGTCTTGATTTAAGTCAAGAAATCAGCCGGGCTTTTCGGCCAATAGCACGGTGAACAGCCCGCCGAGCATGGATCGGTTCGGCGTCTCGAAACCCGCATCCGCCAGCAGCTTCTCCTGTTCGCCCGCAGTCGGTACGACATTGCCCCACACCATTTCGTTGTACTGGGTCTGCACCGCCAGGGCGTGCTCGGCCGAACGCAAGCCCGCCATGTCGGTCGGGTAGGTCTCGTCGAGGATCACCAGCGCGCCCCCCGGCTTGAGCGCGCGGCAGGTCGAGGTCAGCACGCCCGGCCGGGCGGCGACCGGAATCTCGTGCAGCACCTCGAACATCACCGCCAGATCGAAGGCGTTGGACTCGGCCGGGCCGTCGTCGCCGACGCGTTCGACCGTGACCCGCCCGTCGACCCCGGCGGCGGCGATGCGCTCGTGCGCCTCGGCCAGGCCGTGATCGTCGACCTCGACCCCGTGGCAGCGCAATTTCGGCCAGGCCTTGGCCAAGGTCAGCATCAGCCCGCCGGTGCCGCAGCCGACGTCCAGCAGCCGCGCGCCGGCTTCCAGCTTGGCGCGCATCCCCGGCAAGCCGGGCAGCAGCTTGCGCGCCAGCACCGCCTGCAGGCCGCCGGTGGTGGCGGCGATCGCGGCGGAGAAAGCGCGGCCGTGCTGCTGGAAGGGAATCGTGCCGCCGCTTTTGAGAAACTCGGGGTGCCGTTCCAACTCGCCGGCCATGAAGCGCTTGACCAGCATGACATAGGCGCCGAGATAACGCGGGTCCTGCGGCGAGGCCACCACTTCCTTCATGAACGGCGCCAACACCAAGGTCCCGGCTGCGTCCATATCGAGCAGGCCGTAGGCCACCGCCGTCCGCGCCCACACCGCGACATAAGGCGGATGCAGATTTTTCTCCGCCGCCAGCGCGGCCGCCGTGGTCGGGCCGGCGGTGGCCAATCGCTCCAACAGCCCGGTCTCGATTCCGGTGGCGATGGCGTGAACGGCGTGAAAGCCCTTGATGTAATCCCACACCAGGGCGATCTGACGGTCGGCGGTGATCTCGCTCATGACGCGTTCCTTCCCAAGCGGGCGGCGCGTCAGTTATCGCCCATCTTGAGGGCGGCAAGGAAGGCCTCTTGCGGGATGTCGACCTGGCCGATCGCCCGCATCTTCTTCTTGCCTTCCTTCTGCTTCTCGAGGAGCTTGCGCTTGCGCGTGACGTCACCGCCGTAGCACTTGGCCAGCACGTCCTTGCGCAGCGCCTTGACGGTCTCGCGGGCGATGATGCGACCGCCGATCGCGGCCTGGATCGGCACCGCGAACATGTGGCGCGGGATCAGGTCGCGCAGCCTTTCGCACAACTGGCGGCCGCGGATTTCGGAGCGGCTGCGATGCACCACGCTAGCCAGCGCGTCGACCGGATCGCCATTGACCAGGATCGACAGCTTGACCAGGTCGGATTCGGCATAGCCGTCGACCTGGTAGTCGAAGCTGGCATAGCCGCGGCTGGCGGATTTGAGGCGGTCGTAGAAATCGAACACCACCTCGTTCAGCGGCAGGCGGTAGACCAGCATGGCGCGCGAGCCGGCATAGGTCAGTTCGAGCTGGATGCCGCGCTTGTCCTCGCACAGCTTCAGGATCGCGCCGAGATATTCGTCGGGCGTCAGGATGGTGGCCTTGATCCACGGCTCCTCGATGACCGAGATCCGCGTCGGATCGGGCATGTCGGCCGGATTGTGCAGCTCGCGCACCGCGCCGTCGGTCTGGGTGACACGGTAGATCACGCTGGGCGCGGTGGCGATCAGTTCCATGCCGAATTCGCGCCGCAGCCGCTCGGTGACGATCTCGAGATGCAGCAGCCCGAGAAAGCCGCAGCGGAAGCCGAAACCCAGTGCCGCCGAGCTTTCGGTCTCGTAGTGGAAGCTGGCGTCGTTGAGCCGCAGCTTGGCTAGGCTCTCGCGCAACTCGGGAAAGTCGGCGGCGTCGATCGGATAAAGCCCGCAGAACACCACCGGCACCGAGGGCTTGAAGCCCGGCAGCGGCTCGCCGGCCGGGCGGCGGTCCTCGGTGATGGTGTCGCCGATGTGGGTATCGGCCACTTCCTTGATGCCGGCGGTGACGAAGCCGACCTCGCCGGGGCCGAGCCGTTCGACATTGACCAGCTTGGGGGTGAAGACGCCGACGCGCTCGGTGGTGTAGGCCATGCCCGAGGACATCAGCCGGATGCGCTGGCCCTTGTGCAGCACGCCGTCCTTGACCCGCACCAGCACGACCACGCCGAGATAGGAATCGTACCAACTGTCGACCAGCAGCGCCTTGAGCGGCGCCGCGGCATCGCCGGTCGGCGCCGGCAAGCGGGCGACCAGCGCCTCCAGCACGGCGTCGATGTTCTGTCCGGTCTTGGCCGAGATCGGCACCGCCTCGGAGGCGTCGAGGCCGATCACGTCCTCGATCTGGCGTTTGACCCGCGCGGGATCGGCTGCCGGCAGGTCGACCTTGTTCAGCACCGGCACGATCTCGTGGCCGGCGTCGATGGCGTGATAGGCGTTTGCCAGGGTCTGCGCCTCGACGCCTTGGGTGACGTCGACCACCAGCAGCGAGCCCTCGCAGGCGGCGAGCGAGCGGCTGACCTCGTAGGCGAAGTCGACATGCCCGGGCGTGTCCATCAGATTGAGGACATAGTCCTGGCCGTCCTTGGCGCGGTAATCGAGGCGCACGGTCTGGGCCTTGATGGTGATGCCGCGCTCGCGCTCGATGTCCATCGAATCCAGCACCTGGGCCTGCATCTCGCGCGCCTCCAGCGCGCCGCAGCGCTCGATCAGCCGATCGGCCAGGGTCGACTTGCCGTGGTCGATATGGGCGACGATCGAGAAATTGCGGATGCGCGCGGGCTCGGTCATGACGTTCCGGTGCTGGGTCCGATGCTTAGCGGCGATAGCGGGCGCGCGCGCCGCGCTCGATCGCCGCCGCGATCAGCCGATCCAGGCCGAGGCGATTGCGCACCTTGCCGAGGAACCAGCTCTCCTCGACCGGCAACCGGCCGTCGGCCGCCGCCACTTCGCAGGCCAGCGCATAGGCGGTCTCGCGCAGAGCCTCGGGAATCGCGTCGGCCGCCAGCGCCAGCACGGCATCGTAGTTCGAGGTCTTGAGCATGTCCGAGCATTGCCGTGCCGCCGGCAGCAGGCGTTCGGGATCGTAGCCGGCGAATACCGGCAGGCGCTCGGTGATGGCGCCGATGGCGCGCAATTCGGCGTCGGCCATCGAGCGGTCGGCGGCCGACACCATGGTCATGATGTAGATCAGGGCGGATTGCGGGCTCAGCATCGGCTCGGTCACGGTACGGTCCCTCTTGGCGCGCGGTGTTCTAGGCCGAGCCGGGCGGCGCTGGCAAGCCGGGAAAATGCCCGCCCAGGAAGGCGCGGGTCTCGGCCAGCGCGGTCTTGAGGTCGACCCGCGCCACCGGCACCGCCGGCGGGAAGGCTCCCAACAGGCGCGAGGGCAGCCGCCGATCCAGCATGACGAACACCCCGGCATCGTCCTTGCGCCGGATCAGGCGTCCGAAGGCCTGCGACAGGCGCAGCCGCACCAGCCGATCGTCCCAGGCCTTGCCGCCGAAAGCCTTGCGCCGCGCCTTGTGCAGCAGGTCGGGCCGCGGCCAGGGCACGCGGTCGAACACGATCAGCCGCAGGCTCTTGCCCGGCACGTCGACGCCGTCGCGCACGGCATCGGTGCCCAACAGGCAGGACTCGGTCTCGGCGCGAAAAATGTCGACCAACGTGCCGACATCGAGCGGATCGACGTGCTGGGCGTAGAGCGGCAGGCCCGCGGCCTCGAGCGGCTTGGCGATCGCCTGGTGGACCGCGCGCAGCCGGCGGATGGCGGTGAACAGGCCGAGCGCGCCGCCGCCCGCGGCCAGGAACAGCTCGCGATAGGCCTGGGCCACCAGATCCGGTTTGTCGCCCGGCACGTCGGTGACGACGAAGACGCGCGCCCGCGCGGCATAGTCGAAGGGCGAGGCGACCGAAACCCGCTTGGCCGGCAGCGGCAGATGATGCGCCCCGGTGCGCAGCTCGGCGGCGCGCCAGTCCTCGCGCTCGGCCTCGGGCAGTTTGGGATCGCGATCGCGCAAGGTGGCCGAGGTGACGATCGCGCCATGGGCGCGCGACAGCACGGCGCCGGCGAAGGCCCGGGTCGGATCGACCAGGTGGCGATAAAGCCCGACATCGACCTCGCGCCCGGCCTCGCGTTCGAGGCCGAACCAATCGACCCGGTCGGGCGGCGTGCCGGCGCGCAGATCGGCCAGCATCGGCCGCCAGCCCTGCTTGACCGTGGCCAGCCGCCAGGCCAGGCCGCGCCGCGCGGCATCGAGGCGCAGGCGGGTCGGACCGTCGAGATCGACCGCCCGATCGTCGAGGCGGGCGGTGATGGCGGCGATCAGTTCCTCCAGCGCCCGGCCGAGATCGTCCAGCGCCCGCGCCAGCGCCGCCGCCGCTTCCAGCAGCGGCGCACCCGGCTCATCGGTCGGACATTCGAGTCCGAACTCGGAACTGCCGTCGGTGCTGCGCGCCAGCACTTGGTCACGCACCCGGGCAAGGAAGCGCTCGGTCGGTCCGCGCGACGCGCTTTCCCGCAGCCGCGCCTGCCAGCCTTCTCCC
>VGDZ01000048.1 GCA_016869515.1 Alphaproteobacteria bacterium
CTGGCGGCGCTGGAGGCGCGCGCGGTGACGGTGCTGGACGCCGACGGCAAGGCCCGCGTGCTGCGGCCCGAGGCGGTGGCGCGCGGCATGGTGGCGCTGGTGGCGTCGGGAGCGCGGATCGGCGTCGACGGAACGGTGGTCGAGGGCCGCTCCAGCGTCGATGCCGCGCTGGTGACCGGGGAATCGCTGCCGGTCGCGGTCGGCCCGGGCGACCGGGTCCATGCCGGCACGCTCAATCTCGGCGCGGCTTTGCGGGTGCGGATCGAGGCGGTCGGCGCCGACACGCTGCTGGCCGAGATCGCGCGGCTGACCGAGGCCGCCGGGCAGGGCCGTTCGCAATTGGTGGCGCTGGCGGATCGGGTGGCGCGGGTCTACGCGCCGGCGGTTCACGGGCTGGCGCTGGCGACGCTGATTGGCTGGCTGGCGTTTTCGCCCGTGCCCTGGACGGTGGCGCTGACCCATGCCGTGGCGGTGTTGATCGTCACCTGTCCTTGCGCCCTGGCGCTGGCGGTGCCGGTGGTGCAGGTGGTCGCGGTCGGCAGGCTGATGCGGCGAGGAATCCTAGTCAAATCGGCCACCGCCCTGGAGCGATTGGCCGAGATTGACACCGTGGTCTTCGACAAGACCGGGACGCTCACCGGCGGCAGGCCGGAGCTGATCGCGGGCGGCGAGGACGGCGCGGCGCTGGCGA
The DNA here is from genome assembly GCA_016869515.1 of Alphaproteobacteria bacterium. Classification (GTDB taxonomy): domain Bacteria; phylum Pseudomonadota; class Alphaproteobacteria; order VGDZ01; family VGDZ01; genus VGDZ01. Next base: position 692 of record VGDZ01000048.1, read on the forward strand.
CGGCAGCGGCGCTGGCTTCGGCCAGTACGCATCCCTTGGCCCGCGCCCTGGTTGCCGCCGCGCCCGCGGTCGAAGCCGCGGCGAACCCGATCGAGCATCCCGGTCGCGGGCTCGAAGCCGGCGCGATCCGTCTCGGCAACCGCGCATTCTGTGGGCTGGCCGACGACCAAGCCGACACCGGACCCGAGCTATGGCTGGTACGGCCGGGCCGCGCAGCGCATCGCTTCGCCTTCGCCGACCGTCCGCGCGGCGATGCGGCGGCGACGGTCGACGCGCTGCAAGGTGCCGGGTACCGCGTCGTCCTGTTGTCGGGCGATCGCGCGCCGACCGTGGCTGCGATGGCGGCCGAACTGGGCATCGCGGAATGGCGTGCCGGACTCGATCCCAAGGCCAAGCTGGCGGCGCTGGAAGGGTTGCGCTCCCAGGGCTGGCGGACGCTGATGGTCGGCGACGGGTTGAACGATGCGCCGGCGCTGGCGGCGGCGCATGCCTCGCTGTCGCCGGCCGCCGCCGCCGATATCAGCCGGGTGGCGGCCGACGCCGTGTTCCAGGGCGAGTGCCTGGCGCCCGCGGTCGAGCTGCTGACGGTCGCCCGGCGAACCCAGCGCCTGGTGCGGCAGAACTTGACCCTGGCCATCGCCTATAATGTGCTGGCGGTGCCGCTGGCCATGGCCGGGCAATTGACGCCGCTCTTGGCGGCAGTCGCCATGTCGAGTTCGTCGCTGCTGGTGATCGGCAACGCGCTCCGCCTGGGCCAAGCGAGGTGGCGATGGATGTCCTCCTGATCCTGATTCCGGCGGCGCTGTTCCTCGGCCTGCTCGGCCTGGCCGCCTTCCTGTGGGCGCTGCGTTCGGGGCAGTTCGACGACCTCGACGGCGCCGCGCACCGCATCCTGTTCGACGATCCCCCGCCTGCCAAGGAGCCCAAGCCATGACCGACAGCGGTCGTTTCGTTACCGGCGCGCTGATGGCGCTGATTTCCCTGCTCGGACTGGTATTGGCCGCCGGAGCGGTCGATGCCGGCATGGAGATTTTCGGCCTCGGCCTGTTCGTGTTCGGCGTGCTGTTCATCTTCCAGCTGATCCGCCAGGCCTACGAGCCCGAAGAGAACTGAACCGCCGTCTCAGTCCCCGTGCAGATGGCAGGCGACGGCGCGGCCCTGGCCGAGATCGCGCAAGGCCGGCGCCGTCTCCGAACAGACCGGCTTGGCGTGCGGGCAGCGCGGATGGAAATGACAGCCGCGCGGCGGGTTCATCGGGCTGGGCACCTCGCCCGCCACCACCGGATGCGCGCGCTGGGCTTCGAGCGCTGGGCTCGGGATCGGCACCGCCGCCAATAGCGCCTGGGTGTAGGGGTGCAGCGGCGCCTTGTAGAGATCGCGGCGGTCGGCGGTCTCGACGATGCGGCCGAGATACATCACCGCCACCCGCTCGCTGATGTGCCGCACCACCGCCAGATCGTGGGCGATGAACAGATAGGACAGGCCGAGGCGGGTCTGCAGGTCCTCGAACAGGTTGACGATCTGGGCCTGGATCGAGACGTCCAGCGCGGATACCGGCTCGTCGCAGACGATCAGGCTCGGTCGCAACGCCAGCGCCCGGGCGATGCCGATGCGCTGGCGTTGGCCGCCCGAGAATTCGTGCGGATAGCGGTCGGCCATGTCGGGCTTGAGCCCGACCAGGGCGATCAGCTCGGCCGTGGCGGCGCGGCGCTCGGCCGGAGTGCCGATGTCGTGCACCGCCAGCGGCTCGCCTACGATGTCGGCCACGGTCATGCGCGGATTGAGCGAGCCGTAGGGGTCCTGATAGACCATCTGCATGCGCCGGCGCAGCGGCCGCAGGGTGTCGGCATCGGCCTGGGTGATGTCGCGGCCCTCGAAGCGGATGGCGCCGCCGCTCGGCGTCAGCATGCGCAGCACCGCGAGGCCCGTGGTCGACTTGCCGCAGCCGGATTCGCCGACCAGGCCGAGGGTCTTGCCGCGCGCCAGCCGGAAGCCCACGCCGTCGACCGCCTTGATGGTGCCGACCGGGCGATGGAAGACGATGCCGCGCAGCACCGGGAAGTGCACCCGCAGGTCCTCGACTTCGAGCAGGGTCTCAGCCGCGGACATCGTTCCAGCACGCCTTGTGGTGATCGGGACCGATCGGTTCCAGCGCCGGCCGCTCGCGCTCGCACCGCGCCACGGCGCGCGGGCAGCGCGGGCGGAAGGCGCAGCCCGGCGGCAGGGCGGAAAGGTCGGGCGGCTGGCCCTCGATCGGCACCAGCCGGCGGCCGATCTCCTCGTCCAGCCGCGGGATCGAGGCCATCAGGCCGACGGTGTAGGGATGGCGCGGCGTCTCGTAGATGGTCCGCGCCGGGCCGGTCTCGACCAGGCGGCCGGCATACATCACGCACACCCGATCGGCATAGCGCGCCACCACGCCCAGATCGTGGGTGATCAGGATCAGGGCGGTGCCGCTTTCGCGGGTCAGGGTCTTGAGCAGTTCCAGGATCTGCGCCTGGACGGTGACGTCCAGCGCCGTGGTCGGCTCGTCGGCGATGATCAGCTTGGGCCGGCAGGCCAGCGCCATGGCGATCATCACCCGCTGGCGCATGCCGCCCGAGAACTGGTGCGGATACGAGGCCAGGCGGCGGTCGGGATCAGCGATCTGCACCTTGCGCAGCAGCGCCGTCGCCTCGGCCAGCGCCTCGGGCCAGGGCATGCCGCGATGACGATTCAACGGCTCCGCCACCTGCATGCCGACCGTCAGCGCCGGGTTGAGCGAACTCATCGGCTCCTGGAAGATCATGGCGATGTCGTTGCCGCGCAGCGCCTGGATGCCGCTGGCGTCCAGCGCGCCCAGATCGCGGCCGGCGAAGCGCACCGCCTTGGCCTCGATCCGGCCGGGCGGCTCGGGAATCAGCCGCAGCACCGACAGCGCGGTGACGCTTTTGCCCGAGCCGCTTTCGCCGACGATCGCCACCGTCTCGCCGGCGGCGACGTCGAAGGAGACGTCGTCCACCGCCCGGACGACGCCGCCTTCGCCGCGAAAGCTGGTCGAGAGGCCGCGAACCGACAGCAGCGGTTCGGCCATGTCAGAAGCCCATGCGCTTCTTCATCTCCTGGTCGACCCAGATGCGGGCGTAGATCGGGCCCGGCCGTACCGCGCCGGCGCGCAGTTCGCCATTGTAGTTCTTCACCCACGGCCACCACGCGGTGTAGATGTAGGGCGTCGGCAGCCAGATATAGGGCGCCTTGTCCAGGATCTCGCGGGTCATCTCGCGGATCATGACCTTGCGCTTTTCCTCGTCCGGGGTGCGGTAGACCTCGGCCATCTTGGCGTCGTAGGCCGGATCCGAGTACTGCGATGGGTTCCACACCTGGCCCTTGATGAAGCTCTTGCGGATCGAGGTGGTCGGGTTGGTGTGGCCGTTGTTCATCAGATAGCCCGGCGCGTTGGTCTTCGAGGTCATGGCCGAGAGGAAGGCGCCGTACTCCATCGGCTGCAGTTCGATCTTGACGCCGACCTGTTCGAGATAGGCCGCCAGCAGCGGCACCAGATCGACATGGTCGGGATTGCAGGAGCAGAACTGGACCTTGAACGAGTAGCCCTTGGGCACGCCGGCCTCGTCCAGCAGCTTGCGGGCCTTCTGCGGATTGTAGGCGTACAGCTCCTTGATCGAATCCGGCATCGCCGACAACGGCTCGTAATAGCCGTGATAGTCGATGTGCATCGGATAGGCGAACAGCTCGGCGTTGCCGCCGTAATAGGCCTCGGCGATCTCCTTCTTGTTGATCGCCAGGTTGAGCGCGCGGCGGACGCGGATGTCGTCGAACGGCTTGGTATCGACCCGCAGCGCGACGAACTGGCCGCTCATCGACAGCCAGCGCGACCATTGCAGGTGCGGCGCGCTTTTCTTCAGCTGCTCGACCGCCGACCAGCGGATGTTTTCGAGGATATCCAGCTTGCCGGTGCGCAGGGCGGCGTGCTGGGTGGCCTCGTCGCGGATGGTGCGATAGACCAGCTTGTCGACGAAGGGCAGCTTGAACTCCTCGCCGCCGATCTTCTCCTTGTCCCAGTAGATCGGGTTGCGCGAATAGGTGTTGGAATTGCCCTGGACGAAGTCGCTCAGCATGAACGGCCCGGTGCCGTTGACGTTCTTCCAGTTGGTGGCGCCGGCATCGGCCACTTCCTTGGGCGTGATGGTCGAGTAATAGCCCCAGCCGAAGCGGTAATCCCATTCGGCGTTGAATACCTTGAACTGGAAGACCACGGTGTGCTTGCCGGTGGCCTCGACCTTTTCGACATGGTCGAAATATTCCGGGATCTTCTTCGGGCTGTTGGCGAGGCGGTTGTAGCTGAAGACGACGTCTTCGGCGGTCAGCTCGCGCGAGGCCATCACCCCCGGCTTCTCGGGGAACATCACGCCCTTGCGCAGCTGGATCTCGATCCGCAGCGGGTCCTGCTTCCAGGCCCAGCTTTCGGCCAGCTCGCCGCGGATCGCGTCCGAGGGCAGCCAGGCGTCGGCATAGAAGGCGTGCGGGCCGCCGTTGCGCTTGGCCTTGGACAGGTCGGCGGCGAACAGATGCTCGTAGAACTGGCCGGTGTCGTGGTTGAGCTTCCAGTTCCAGTCCTGCGGATCCCAGGACAGCGCCGACAGCGTGACGTAGACCGTGCCGACCTCCAGCGAGCCGCCGTATTGCGGCTTGGCCGGCTGCGAGAAGGCCGTGCCCGCGGTCAGCGCCGCGGCCAGGCCCAGCGTCAGCCCAAGGGTGCGCATGCGTGTCATGTCTTCCTCCCGTTTTTCTAGCGGCTGCCGCGCATGCGCGGATCGAGCAGATCGCGCAGCGCGTCGCCGAACACGTTGATGGCGTAGACCACGATGGTCAGGCACAGGCCGGGCATCAGCGCCAGCCAGGGGGCCTGGTACATGAAGGTGCGGCCGCTGCCCGACAGCATCCCGCCCCAGGTCGGCGCCGGCGGCGGCACGCCGATGCCGAGGAACGAAAGGCCGGACTCGGCCAGGATGGCGGCGCCGACGCGGGTGGTGAACAGCACGATCACCGGCGGCAGCACGTTGGGCAGGATGTGGCGCCAGAGGATGCGCGCGGTCGAGGCGCCGACCGACTGCGCGGCGTGGACGTACATGTTCTCGCGCACCGCCACCACCGCGCCGCGGATGATGCGCGAGCCGCCGATGCCGAAGAACAGCCCGAGGATGACGATGATCTGTGGCGTGCCGGGACCGACCACCGACACCACCACGATCAGGATCACCAGGTCGGGAAAGCTCATCCAGGCGTCGACGAAGCGCTGCGCCACCAGATCGACCTTGCCGCCGAGATAGCCCGTGACCACGCCGATCAGCACCGAAATGGCGGTGCCGAGGATGGCGACGCAGAAGCCGATGATCACCGAAAGCTGCGCGCCGTACAGGCAGCGCGACAGCAGATCGCGGCCGAGATTGTCGGTGCCGAAGGGGAATTGCAGGCTGGGCGGCTTGAGACGATTGATCGGGCTGATCTGGTTGAAGCCGTAGGGCGCCAGCAGATCGGCGAACACGCCGCAGAACAGGAACAGGGCGAAGATCACCCCGCCGACCGCGCCCAAGGGCTTGGTGCGGAACAGGCGCCAAAGGAAGCGCAGCAAGGCGTTGCGCGGCAACGCCGGGGCGGCGGGTTCGAGCGCGGCCGCGCTCACCGGTAGCGCACCTTGGGATCGAGCACGCCATAGCTCAGATCCACCAGCAGGTTGATCAGCATCACCGCCAGCCCGACCACCATGAACACGCCGGTGACGATCGGATAGTCGCGCTGGCTGACGGCATCCAGCAGCAACAGCCCCATGCCGGGAATGACGAAGATCTGCTCCATGATCACCGTGCCGCCGATCAGGATCGGCACCTGCAGCCCGACCAGGGTCACCACCGGGATCAGCGCGTTGCGCAGCGCGTGCCGCAGCACCACCAGCTTCTCGTCCAGCCCCTTGGCCCAGGCGGTGCGGATGTAGTCCTGGCGCAGCACCTCCAGCATCATGGTGCGGGTCATGCGCATGGTCACCGCCGACAGCGCGAAGCCCAGGATCACCGCCGGCACCGCCATCTGCACCAGGCTTTGCGCCGGGTCCTCGCCGAAGGGCACGAACTTCACTTGCGGCGACCAGCCCCACCAGATCGAGGGAAACACCATCACCATGGTGCCCAACCAGAAGCTGGGCACCGCCAGCATCAGCAGCGAGATCGAGCGCGTGACGTAGTCGCCGGCGGTGTCCTGGCGGATGGCGGAGTAGACCCCGATCGGGATCGCCACCAAAAGCGCGATGGTCAGCGCAAACAGGCCCAGCTCGAAGGTCACCGGCAGGCGCTGGGCCAGTTGCTCGGTGACCGGCGTGTTCTGCCACAGCGAACGGCCGAAATCGCCCTGCAGCGCGATGCCGCCGATCCAGCGCAGATACTGCACCAGCATCGGCTGGTCGAGGCCGAGCGCGGCCTGGAGCTGTTCGCGGCTTTTCTTGTCGGCGGCGATGTCGTTCTGCGACATCATCAGGTCGATGACGTCGCCCGGAATCATCCGCACCACCGAGAACACGATCAGGCTGGCGAACAGCAGGGTCGGAATCAGGATCAGCAGGCGGCGAATGATATAGGCCTGCATCAGTCCCGCCCGGCCATGCTCATGAGTGGCGGTTTCCCGCGCCCGCTCATCATCCCCGACGCACCCCCGTGCGATCCCCTGGGCGCAGCTTTGCTGACCGGCGCGGAACGAGTCAAGGCAAGACGGATCGGCCGCGGCCGGGGCGGGCATTTTTCCGCCGGCGGCGCTATGGTGGTGGCGGACCGGGTAGGGGGACAGATATGACCATGCAGATTCGATTCGCGGGTTTCGCCGCCGTTTTGGGGTTGGGACTGGCGACGCTGGCCGCGCCCGCGGCGCGCGCCGAGGACATCGTCGTCACCCATTACGGCGCCGGTATGTACGGCATTCCCTACTCGATCGCGCTGGAAAAGGGCTGGTTCAAGGCGGCCGGGGTCGAGGTCGGCGGCATCCTGACTTCGAAGGGCGGCGGCACCAGCGTGCGCAACCTGATGGCCGGCGACACGCTTTATGCCGAAGTGGCGGTGGCGGCGGCGCTGGCGGCAATCAAGGAAGGCTACAAGATCAAGCTGCTCAACTCCGGCACCATCGGCCGCAACGGCTTCTGGGTCACGCGCCACAACGCCGCGATCGACGGTCCGGCCGATCTCAAGGGCAAGCGCATCGGCTTCACCCGGCCCAAATCCTCGACCGAGAACCAGGCCATGGCCTTCCTCAGCCAGCACAAGGTGCCGGTGTCGGAGGTGACCATGACCGCCGCCGGCGACATCGCCGCCGGGATCACCGCACTGGTCAGCAATCGGCTCGACATCGTGCTGGCGACCGAGCCGGCCTATTCGACCGCGGTGCGCAACGGGTTGCAGTTCAAGCCGCTGTTGTGGCTGGACAAGGACGTGCCGGCGCCGACCCAGACCGTCGGCATCGCCACCGACGAGGTCATCGCCAAGCGGCCCGACAAGCTGCGGGCGCTGATCGCTGTGCGCCAGCGCGCGGTGCGCTTCATCTACGACAACATGGAAGAGAGCGCCAAGCTGGCGGCCAAGGACATGCAAATCGATCCCGGCCTGTTGCTGGACATGATGCGCAACGTGCGCAGGATCTCGGACCGCTGGTGGAGCGAGGGCGGCTTCGACATTCCTTCGCTGAACGTCGTCGCCGAGGAGATGGCCGGCTACGGCCAGATCGCGCTGCCGGTCGACTGGCCGAAGATCATGGACCGCCGCTTCCTGCCGGCGGCGCTGCACAACTAGTCGGGTCCGGCCCGACCTTGGGTTTCACGCGCGTCGCCGTCCTTCGCCTGGCGGTGGTGGCCGGGTTGGCGGGCGCGCTGGAGGCCGCCTGCCGCCTGGGCGCGATACCGCGCACTTCCGTGATTCCGCCCAGTGACATGGCGCTGGCCTTGTCGGAAGTCCTGATCGAGCGACGGGTGCTGGAGGGCCTGGGCGAGACCTTCGGTTCGGTGCTGATCGCGTTCGCGCTGGCGGTAAGTTGCGGCATCGGCGGCGGGCTGGTCATTCACGCCCTGCCGCTGCTGCGGCGCGCGGTCTCGCCCTTGCTGGCGGCGTGGTACGCGATTCCGCATTTCGCCTTCTACCCGCTGTTCATCGTCCTGCTCGGGCTCGGCCGCGCCTCGCTGGTGGCCTTGGCGCTGATGCTGTCGGGGGCGGCGATGACCATCGCCACGCTCGACGGCCTGGATCGCGAGCGCCGCGTGCTGACCAAGCAGGCGCGGATTTATCGTCTCGGTACGGCGGCGCGCATCCGCCTGATCCGTCTGCCGGCAGCGCTGCCGCATCTGATCGGCGGGCTCAAGCTGGCCTTCGTCTATTCCTTCATCGGCGTCATCGCCGGCGAATTCATCCTTTCGACCTCGGGGTTGGGGCACGAGATCTCCTACGCCTACGACAATTTCGAGACCCGTCGCATGTACGGGCTGATCCTGCTGACCTTGGTGCTGGCGGTGTCGATCAATCTCGGCTTTCGCGCCTATGAGCGACGCCTGGCGCGGGTGCAGGGATGAGCGCCTGGCGTCGCTGGGGGCCGCCGCTCGGCCTGGCGCTGGCGGTGATCGCGCTGTGGCAGGTGTTGCACTGGATCGCCGGCCGGGCGGCGGTGGCTTCGCCCTGGGAGACCGCGCTGCACACCTGGAACCTGTTGCACAATCCGCGCCTGGCCGGGCACGCGATCGAGACCGCGCGCGCCTTTGCGCTGGCGGCGGCGATCGCGGTCCTGGCCGGGGTTGCGCTCGGCCTGGCGCTGGGCGCGCATCGCCTGACCGGCGACGTCGCCGAGCCGATCCTGATGTCGCTCTATTCCCTGCCCAAGGTCACGCTCTATCCGATCATGCTGCTGATCTTCGGCCTGGGAATCTCGGCCAAGGTCGCCTTCGGCGCGCTGCACGGCATCCTGCCGGTGATGATCTTTTCGATGAACGCGATCCGCAATCTCGATCGCATCCTGATCAAAAGCGCGCGTGCCATGGCGCTGGGGCCGCGCGCCACGGCTGTGCACGTTCTCTTGCCGGCGGCGCTGCCGCAGATCTTCACCGGCGTGCGGCTGGGGGTGTCGCTGGCGCTGCTCGGCACCATGATCGGCGAGCTGTTCGCCTCCCAGCGCGGGCTCGGCTTCATGCTGCTGGCGGCGATCGAGCGCCACGACGTCCATACCATCGGCGCGGTGATCGTGCTGCTGACCGGCTTCGCACTCGCGCTCAGCGCCGGGCTGATGGCGATCGAACGGCGGCTGCACCGCTCGCCCTGAGCCGAGGCCCGGCGGGGCCGGCCGTTTCGCGCAGGGGAACCGCGCGACCGCGCGTGTTCGGCCCCGGCGGTTTGGGATAGAGTCCGGCAGGGGACGCCGAGGGGGGAATGCCATGGGTTTCTTGACCGATCGCGAGATCGCCGAACTGACCCCGGCGACGTACGCACCGCACGCTACGCCGATCCCGACCCAGATCGTCTCCAGCGACGAGTTCACCCCGCCGCCGCAAAGCCCGCGCCAGAAGCAGGTCGAAGCCCGGCTGCTCGACATGGCCGACACGCTCGGCCGCAAGCAAGGGCTCGACCGCCGGCGCTTCTTCCAAAGCGCGGCCGGCATGGCGGCCGGGTTCGTCGCCCTGAACGAGACCTTCGGCCGGGTGTTCGAGGCCGGGAGGGCCGAGGCCTCGACGCCCGAACTGGCGCAGGCCCGAGCCGACGGCCTCAAAGACCAGTTCGTCATGGACATGCACACCCATTTCCTGCGCGACGACACCCGGCTGGTGAATTTCGTCCGCTCGCGCGAGGCGGTCGGCAAGGCAGGCTGGAATCCGGCGCTGGTCGACAAGCCGCAGACGCTGGAAGACCTCAAGTTCGACAACTATTTCAAGGAAATCTATCTCGACAGCGACACCAAGATCGCGCTGATTTCGAGCTCGCCCTCCGAAATCCCGCAGGACTGGTTCCTGACCAACGAAATGGCGATCGCGGCGCGCGACCGCGTCAACCGCGAGGCCGGCGCCAGGCGCATGTTCGCGCACGCCATCTTCACCCCGGGCTGGCCGGGCTGGCTCGAGCATCTCGAGGCCTCGCTGGCGCTCAAACCGGAATCGATCAAGGGCTACACCGTCGGCGACAACACCAACAAGGACATGGCGCGCCATCCCTGGCTGATGGACGACGAGAAGACCACCTACAAGGCCTACGAACTGTGCGTGAAGCACGGCATCAAGAACGTCTGCGTGCACAAGGGCCTGTTCCCGCGCGCCACCGCCGAACGCTGGCCGCATCTCTTGAAGCACGCCATGGTCGATGACGTCGGCAAGGCGGCCAAGGACTGGCCGCAACTCAATTTCGTGATCTATCACGGCGGCTATCGCCACGCCGCCGGCGGCCGCGCCGACGACGGCTGGAACGAGTTCCGGCAGACCGGCCGCGTCTCCTGGGTCAGCGATCTGGCCGAGATCCCGGCCAAGTTCGGCGTCAACAACGTCTATGCCGATGTCGGCCAGCTGTTCGCGCAAAGCGTGGCTGCCGTGCCGCAACTGGGCGCCGCGCTGATGGGCATTCTCGGCAAGGGCCTCGGCTACGACAAGGTCGTGTGGGGCACCGATGCGGTGTGGACCGGCTCGCCGCAATGGCAGATCGAAGCGCTGCGTCGGCTGGAAATCCCCGAGGACATGCAGCGCGCGCACGGCTTCAAGCCGTTGGGTCCGGCCGACGGCCCGGTCAAGAACGCGATCTTCGGCGACAACAATGCCCGGCTCTACGGCTTCGACCGGAGCCGGCGCACCGATATCGGCCCGCAACGCGATCGTTTCGCGCTGTTGAAAGAGGAGTACATGCGGCGGGGCGCGGCGCGCTCGAACCTGCGCTACGGCTACGTCGCCGGTCCGGTCGACTGGACGGCCTTCGGGTGAGCAGCGGCATGGTTCCCGAACGCATGCGCGCGGCCTGGTTCGGTCGCACCGGGCCGGCGCGCGAAGTGCTCGAACTGGGCGAGTTGCCGACGCCGGCGCCCGAGCCGGGCGAGGTGCTGGTGCGGGTCGCGGTCTCGGGCATCAACCCGCACGACACCAAGAAGCGCTCGGGCTGGACCGGGCGGCCGCTGGCGGCGGCGCGGATCGTGCCCCATGCCGACGGCGCCGGCCGCATCGCCGCTGTCGGCCACGGCGTGTCGAAGGACCGCATCGGCCAGCGCGTCTGGTTCTTCCGTGCCGACATCGTCCGGCCGGGCAGCGGCAGTGCAGCAGAGTACGCGCTGATCCCGCAGGCCCATGCCGTGCCGCTGCCTGACGGCGTCGACTATGCCACCGGCGCGGCGCTGGGCGTACCCGGGCTGACCGCCTACGAAGCGGTGTTCTCGGACGGCGCGGTCAGCGGACGCACGGTGCTGGTGCAGGGCGGGGCCGGCGCGGTCGGCGCCTACGCGATCCAGCTTGCCAATTGGAACGGGGCACGCGTCATCGCCACGGTCAGTTCGCCCGACAAGGCGGCGTTCGTGTTGGCGCGCGGCGCCGAGGGCGCGATCGACTACCGCCGCGAGGACGTTGCCCGGCGCGTGCTGGAGTTGACCGGCGGCGCCGGGGTCGATCGCATCGTCGAGGTCGATCTGGGCGCCAACCTGGCGATCGACACCGCCGTCATCAAGCCGCACGGCACGATCGCCTCGTATTCTTCGACCCGCGTGCGCGAGCCGATCTTTCCCTATTACGATCTGGCGGTGAAGGGCGTGGTGCTGCGGCTGGTGCAGGGCGTGATCCTGCCGGCGGCGACGCGCGAGGCGGGATCGCGCCTGCTAAGCGTGCTGTGCGCGCGCAAGCTGCTGATCCATCCGCCCTTGCACCGCTTTCCGCTGGCGCGCATCGCCGAGGCGCACGAGGCGCTGGAATCCGGCACGCTGATCGGCAAGGCCGAGATCGACGTCGCTGCGGTCGATTAGCGTTTTTTCTTTTTGGACTTCTTGCGTGGGGCGGGCAGGGCCAGGTCGAGCGCGGCGTGCGCCTGACCCAGCGCGTGCAGCATGCGGTTGCGGGCGCGCATGGCGCCGACTTCGCGGAAATGCCAGTCCTCGGTCCCGGGCGGGGTCGCGGTCAGGTCGCGCAGCGGCTGAAGGACCGGCCAGACCGGCTGCGGCAGCGCCGGGTCGTGATCGAAGCGATCGCCCGCGGTCGAATCCATCGGCACCAGCGCGCGCGAGAACCGCATCAGGCCGTCGGTAAGCCTGGCGGCGGTGGACGGCTTTGCGGCGGAAGCCGCCGCCTCGACGCGCTTGGCCTTGGCCAACAGCGAGGCCGCGCTGTCGCGCAGACCGGACAACTCAAAGCGGCCCTCCAGCGCACTGAGCTTGCCCAGTTCCTTGACCAGATCGTCGGCCAGCGGCACCGGCCGGATCGGCGGCACGGCGTCCGCCAGCAGCCGCCAGATCACGTCGGCGAACACCTTGGCGTCGCGCAGCAAGTTCGCGGGATCGATCTTGTCGACCGTGTCCTCGGGCGTGTGCCACCACCAGCCGAGATGCATATGCGCCTGGGATTTGTCGGCCGGCGGCGGCTGGTGGCTGAGGCTGCCGAACATGGCCGGCAGGCCGATGCCCCAGAACGATTCGTCGGCCTGGCGGGCGATGCGCCTGCCGCCGTAAATCTGGCCGGTGTGGCGTTCGATGACTTCGGCGGCGAGATCGCGCAGCTCGGCGGCCGAGCCGCTGTTGGTCAGCACGCTGGCGCCCTTGCCGCCGGTCGAGTCGATGTTGACATGCGCCAGGCAGCGGGCCTCCAGCTCGTGCCAGCGCGCATCCGCATACCAGGCCGAGCCGGCATAGCGGCCATGCGAATGCCCCGACCAGAAGCACAGCCGCAGTCCCCGCCGCCACGCTCCCCGTTCGAGCGCGGCGATGCGCGCGATCTCCAGCATGGTGGCGTTGGCGGTGCCGTTGTCCATCGCGCCGCAATACCAGGTGTCGACATGGCCCGAGAACATGACGAAGGGCGCGTCCTTGGCCGCGCCGCGCGGGGACAGTTCGGCTTCGAGAATCGGAATCGTCCGCCAGCCGGTATCGACCTCGGCATGCAGCACGGCCTTCGGCCGCTCGCCGCGGGCGAGGCATTCGCGCAGGGCCAGGCCGTCCTGGCGCGATATCGTCACGACGACCGTGCCCGGCAGGCGGCCGCGGCTTTGCCAGCTCGGACTGCCCCAGACCGGCGAGACGCACATCTCGTGCAACTGATGGTCGGGCGAAATGTGGATCTGGCCGAGGGCGCCGGCATCGGTGCAGGCCTTGGCGTCCTCGGGTCGTGCCAAGCCCTCGATCAGGGCGATGCGGCCGCGCAGATCGCGACCGGCGAAGGCCGCCTTGCCGCCGCGGCCGAGATCGACCAACTCGCCCGACACACCCTCGGGCGGCGAGGAGCGCGCCAGCGAATGGGTGATGCAGCCGAGCGCGCGGCCGTCGATCTCGACCCGCGCCTTGCCCGGCAGGCCGATATAGGCCGGATGCTCGATCAGCCGCGTGCGATAGCCCAAGCGGTCCATTTCGGCTTGCAGATAGTCGAAGCTCTCGCGTTCCTCGGCCGTTCCCGACAGCTTGACCCAGCGCGCCAGGGCGCGGACATGGCCCATCAGCGCCTCGCCGTCGACGAGGGCGCTGAGCGGTCGGTTCGATTGGCGCGTCACGGCGGTTCTCCAAGATTGGGGCGGACAAAAGGTCGCGGTTCGGCCTGCGAAACGGCGTTCCCTTGACACATAATTCGACCGCTGCCCTAGTAGATCAAGCGGGTCGATGCTGCGTTCGCGGGATTGTTGCCGCCGGGGAGGCCAGAGCCAGTGCCGCTTGCCATCCGTTCGATCGGTGTCCACCTCGTCCGCCTGCGGACGGCGGAAGGCCTCAAGACCTCGATCCACGACGTCATCACCGAACAGGAATACGTGCTGACGCGGCTCAAGCTGAGCGACGGCAGCGAGGGGTTCGGCGAGGCGCCCGAGGCCACCTTCATCACCGGCGAGACCGCAAGCTCGATGATCGAGGCGATCGAGCGCCATCTGGCGCCGGCCGTCGTCGGCCGCGATCCCTTCGACCTGGCCGGCGCGCACCTCGCCATGGACCGGGCGCTGGCGGCCGGCAACAGCGCCGCCAAATCGGCGGTCGACCTGGCGATCTACGACGCGCTCGGCAAGCATCTCGGCCAGCCGGTCAGCCGGGTCCTGGGCGGCGCGCCGCGCGGACCGATCGCGTCCTCGAAGGCGATCGGCACCGGACCGTTGAAGGAAATGGTGGCCTCGGCCCGGCGCCAGATCGCCGCCGGCTTCGGCACCGTGAAGATCAAGACCGGCGCCGATTCCACGGCCGAATTGGCGGCGGTCAAGGCGATCCGCGCCGCCGGCGGTCCCGGGCTCAACATCAAGCTCGATGCCAACCAGGGCTGGACGCTGCCCGAGGCGCTGCGCTTTCTCGACCGCGCCCGGCAATTCGACATCCAAATGGTCGAACAGCCGCTGGCGGCGGCCGATCTCAAGGGCCATGCCGAACTGCGCCGGCGCATCGCCATCCCGGTGATGCTGGACGAAAGCATCCACGGCCCGGGCGATGCCTTGCGGGCGATCGAGGCCGGGGCCTGCGACTACATCAACATCAAGCTGCTCAAGGCCGGCGGCCTGTTTCCGGCGCAGGAAGTCGCGACGGTCTGCGCCGCCGGCGGCGTCGCCTGCCAGATCGGATCGCTCTCGACCTCGATCGGCACGGCGGCGGCGATCCATCTGGTTCACGCCCGGCCGATCATGAAATTCGCCGAGGTCAATTGGCCGGCGCGGCTGGCATCCGATGTCGGCACCGGCTTCAGCCTGGTCAAGGGTCGGGCGGATGTCGCGCCCACGCCCGGTCTCGGCATCAAGGTCGACACAAGGCTGTTGCGCGGCGGGCGGAGCTAGCCGGGCATGGCGCTCAGGACCGAGATGGTGGCGGTGCGCGACGGTACGCGGCTGGCGACCGACGTTCATTTGCCCGACGGCGCCGGCCCGTTTCCGGTGGTGTTCGAGCGCACGCCCTATGGGCGCCACATCGTCAGCCGCAGCGAGCGCACCGCGATCGACCCGCAGCCCTTGGATCGCGCCGCGCTGGCGGCCTATTTCATGGCCCAGGGCTATGCCGTGGTCTATCAGGACGTGCGCGGCCGCTGGGGCTCGGAAGGCCGCTTCTCGAAATACTTGGCCGAAGGCGTCGACGGCTATGACAGCTGCGCCTGGATGACCAAGCAGCCCTGGTGCGATGGCCACATTTGCACCATGGGCCTGTCCTATGCCGGCCACACCCAGGCGGCGTTGGGCTCGCTCGATCCGCCCGGGCTGGTGGCGCAGGCGATCGATTCCGGCGGCTTCGCCGACGCCTGGCGCAACGGCATCCGCAGCTACGGCGCCTTCGAACTCAAGCAGGTCACCTGGGCCCATGCCCAGGCCATCCTCTCGCCCGAGGCCCAGGCCGATCCGGTGATGAAGGCCGCGCTCGAGGCCGAGAACCTGCGCGACTGGTTCGCGCGCATGCCGTGGAAGCCGGGGCATTCGCCGCTGCGCCATCATCCCGACTACGAGGCCTATCTGTTCGAACAGTGGCGCCACGGCGCTTTCGACGACTACTGGAAGCAGGCCGGCATCTGGGAGATCGGATTCCACGATCGCTACAGCCGCGCCGCCTGCGTGCAGATGTCGTCCTGGTTTGACATCTATCCCTGGTCGGCGGCCGAGAACTATCTCGGCCTCAAGCGCGCGGGCAAGGGACCGCAGCGGCTGATCCTGGGGCCGTGGACCCATGGCGATCGCAGCCTGACCGCCTTCGGCGACGTCGATTTCGGACCCAAGGCGACGATCGATTCCTGGGCCGGCGATTGGCGGCGCTATCGCCTGCGGTTCTTCGACCAGGCGACCAAGGGCAAGCCGGACGGCGAGCCGGCGGTGCGGGTGTTCGTCATGGGCGGCGGCAGCGGCAAGCGCACCGCCGCCGGCAAGCTCGATCACGGCGGCGAATGGCTCAGCCTGCCCGACTGGCCGCCGCCGAAGGTCGATTTCGTCGCCTACCATTGCCATCGCGACGGACGGCTGGACCCGGCGACGCCGGCGGCGGATTCGGAGCCCATCGCCTACGATTTCGATCCGGCGCATCCGGTGCCGACCATCGGCCACGGCCTGCATCGCGAGCCGACCGTGCCCGGCGGCCTGTTCGACCAGGTCGAGGGTCCGCAATTCCTCGGCTGCACGCCGCCTTATCTGCCGCTGGCGGCGCGGCCCGACGTGGTCGTGTTCCAGACCTCGCCGCTGGCGAAGGCGATGCGCGTGGTCGGCCCGATCGAGGCCGAACTGTGGGTCTCGACCGACGGGCCCGACACCGATTTCACCGCCAAGCTGATCGATGTCCACCCCGCCAGCACCGACTATCCGCGCGGCTATGCCGTGATCCTGACCGACGGCATCATGCGGCTGCGCTATGCCGAAGATCCGAGCGCGCCGCGGCTGCGCCGGCCGGGCGAAATCGCGCGCATCAAGGTCGTGATGCAGCCGACGGCGAACCTGTTCCTGCCCGGGCATCGCATTCGGCTCGACGTTTCGTCGAGCAACTTCCCGAAATACGACGTCAACACCAACACCGGCGAACCCGAGGGCGAAGCGCGTCGCCGCCGCGTCGCCATCAATACGGTGTTCGTCGACCGCGGCCGGCCGAGCCATCTGCGCCTGCCGGTGCTGCCGCCATGAGATTGCGGCTTGACTCGACGCCGGAGGGCGCGGTGCAATCCGACATCGAAGCGAGAAGGAGAAGCGTCATGAGAATCGTTCGTCTCGCGGTAGCGGTCCTGGCATTGGGCTTGGCGCCGGCCTGGGCGATGGCCCAGGGCAAGACCATCGTCTACGGCCGCGGCACCGACTCGCTCAACCTCGATCCGGGGCTAGCGCTCTCCAGCGAGGACTTCAAGGTCACCGATTGGATGTTCGAGGGCCTGGTGCGCTTCAAGGGCGAATCGACCGACATCGAACCGGCCTTGGCGCAGTCCTGGGAAGTGACGCCCGACGGCAAGGTGTGGACCTTCAAGCTGCGGCCGGGGGTCAAGTTCCACGACGGCTCGCCGCTCAATGCCGCCGCGGTCAAGTACTCCTTCGAACGCCAGTTCAAGAAGGACCATCCCCACTATTCCGCGCGTTTCGCGCGCTGGGCGTCCAAATTCGGCGACATGACCGGGGCCGACGCGATCGACGACATGACGGTGCGGCTGAACTTCACCGTCGCCCAGCCGGCGTTGCTGCAGAACCTCGCCATCTATGTCGGCTATGTCGTCTCGCAGGCGGCGGCCAGCGCCAACCCGCAGGGCTTCAGCACCAATCCCTCCGGCACCGGGCCCTACAAGTTCGTGCGCTGGGAGAAGAACAACCTGATCGAACTGGCGCGCAACGACGCCTATTGGGGCGGTCCCGCCAAGGTCGAGCGGGTGGTGGTGCGGGTGATCCCCGAGAACGACGTGCGCCTCCTGGCGCTGCAGAAGGGCGAGATCCATCTCACCGACGACCTGCCGTTCAACCGCCTGGCCGAAGTGGCGGCGTCCTCGACCATGGCGGTGCACACCGTGCCGGCCTATGGCTTCTCGGGCATCTATTTCAACCTGCAAAGCAAGACGGTGGGCGACGTGCGCGTGCGCCAGGCCATCAACCACGCCATCAACCGCGGGCGCATCTTCAACGTCACTTTCTTCAAGCAGGGCGTATCGGCCGATCAGGCGCTGCCGGCCGGCTCGATGGGTTACGTCAAGAACATCCCGGCCTATGCCTACGACCCCGACAAGGCCAAGAAGCTGCTGAACGACGCCGGCGTCGCCGCCGGCACCAAGGTCAACCTGCTGGCCTTCGCCAATCCGCGGCCGTTCTTCCCTTCGCCGACCGACGCCGTCGCCATGGTCAAGGCCGATCTGGCGCGGGTCGGGATCGACCTCAACGTCAACATGGCGACCTGGGCCGATTGGATCGCCAAGCGGCGGGTGGGCGAGTTCGACATGTGCCTGGGCGGCTGGACCGCCAGCACGCTCGATCCCGACGGCGTGCTCTATCCGCTGTTCCACAGCCACAGCATCGGCAACGACAACACCGCGCGCATGGCTGATCCGACGGTCGACAAGCTGCTGGTCGACGCCCGCCAGAGCCTCGACTTGAAGGAACGCGACCGGCTCTACCAGCAGGCCGCGAGCCGCATCGCCGATTTGTCGGCGGTGGTGTTCCTGGCCAATCCGCTCTATTCGCTCGGCATGCGGCGCGAGGTCGAAGGGGCTTTCCGCAACCCGGCCAACCAGGTTTGGCTGCACCAGGTGTCGTTGCGCTAGCCGGGGCAGGGGCGCGGCGCGACGGGGCGCAAGCGCGCGTGTCGGCCGCGCCGGTGGCTGCGCGTCCCGCGCCGGCGGCGCCGTTGCTGGCGGTGCGCGGGCTCAAGCTGCGTTTCGACACGCGACGCGGCGTGGTACGGGCGCTGGACGGCGTTTCGTTCGAGGTCGCACCCGGCGAATGCGTCGGCCTGGTCGGCGAGACCGGCTGCGGCAAGAGCATCACTGCCCGCGCGGTGATGGGCTTGGTGCCGGCGCCGGGTCGGATCGAGGGCGGCGAGATCCGGCTCGACGGCCGCGACCTGATGGCGTTGCCGGCCGAGGAATGGCGGGCGGTGCGCGGCAGCCAGGTGGCGATGATCTTCCAGGAGCCCAAGCGCGCGCTGGACCCGACCGCCACCGTCGGCAGCCAGATCGTCGAGGCGGCGATGCTGGCGCGGCGGATTGATCGCGCCGAGGCCAAGCGCCTGGCCCTCGACACGCTGCGCCAGGTCGGCCTGGCCGATCCCGAGCGCATCATGCGCACCTATGCCTTCGAGCTGTCGGGCGGCATGGCGCAGCGGGCGATGATCGCCATCGCCGTGGTCGGCGGCTCGCGGCTGATCATCGCCGACGAGCCGACCTCCTCGCTCGACGTCTCGATCCAGGCGCAGATCCTGCGGCTGCTGCAGGATCTGCGGCGGCGGCTGGGCTCGGCGCTGATCCTGATCACCCACGATCTCGGCGTCGCCGCCGAGAACTGCGATCGCATCGTCGTCATGTATGCCGGCCAGATCGTCGAACAGGCCCCGGCGCGCGAACTGTTCCGGGCGCCGGCGCACCCCTATACCGAGCGGCTGTTGCGTTCGCTGCCGCGACCAGGGCGGGACGCGCTCAGCCCGATCCCGGGCACGGTGCCCGATCTGATCGACCCCGCGCCCGGCTGCCGTTTCGCCAATCGCTGCGAACGCGCCGGGCCCGACTGCGCCGCGACCCCGGCCATGTCCGAGATCGGCCGCCGCCATTTCGTCGCCTGTTATCGGCCGGTGCGGCCGACATGAGCGCCGCCACGTCACGGCCGACGGTCGAAGCCCGCAATCTCTCGGTGCGCTTCCGTGCCCGCGGCGAGGCGGCGTGGCCGTGGTCCAAGGCCGGCGAGGTCAAGGCGGTCGAGAACGTCTCGATCGCGGTGCCGCGCGGCGAGATGTTCGGCGTCGCCGGCGAATCCGGCTGCGGCAAGAGCACGCTGGCGCGCGCGCTGTTGAACCTGGTGGCGCCCAGCGCGGGCGAAGTACGGATCGACGGCCGGGCTGTCGCCGGCATGCCGGCGCTCGAATTGCGGTCCTCGATCCAGATGGTGTTCCAGGATCCCTACAATTCGCTCAATCCGCGCCGGCGGGTCGGCGACATCGTTGCCGAGTCGCTGGTGGTGCATGGCCGGTTCGACGACCGCGAGCGCGCCCACCGGACCTTGACCATGCTGGAAAAGGTCGGGCTGGGCGCCCAGCACCTGGAACGCTTTCCGCACGAGTTCTCGGGCGGCCAGCGCCAGCGCATCGCCATCGCCCGCGCCTTGATCCTCGAGCCGCAATTCCTGGTGCTGGACGAGCCGACTTCGGCCTTGGACGTCTCGGTCCAGGCCATGGTGCTGGAGCTGATCCGCCAACTGCGGCGCGATCTCGATCTCGGCTGCATCTTCATCTCGCACGATCTCAACCTGCTCGGCTTCCTCACCGACCGGCTGGCGGTGATGTATCTCGGCCGCATCGTCGAGATGGGCCCGACCAAGGAGATCTTCGCCGCGCCGGCCCATCCCTATACCGTCGAACTGATCGCGGCCACGCCCAGCCCCTACGAAGAAGGGCGCGAGCCGCGCCAGCCGATCGAGGGCGAGATCCCGTCCAACGTCAATCCGCCGCCGGGCTGTCCGTTCCACACCCGCTGCCGCAAGCGCATCGGCCCGATCTGCGACAGCCGGCTGCCGGAGCTGCGCTGGCATGAAGGGCGCGCGGTGCGCTGCCATCTCTACGACGGACCGCCGGCCGAAAGCGGAGGCGCGCCGTGAGACGAGTGCTGCGCACGCTCTGGATCCGGCTGTTCAACAGCGCGCTGGTCATCGCCGTGCTGTCGGTGGTGGTGTTCGGATTCATGCGCATGATCCCGGGCGACCCGATCCTGGCGTTGATGGGCACCGAGGGCATCACCGACGCCAAACTGGCCGAGGTCAAGAAGGAGCTTGGCCTCGATCGCCCGCTTTACGTTCAGTACCTGTCCTGGGCTTGGCACGTGCTGCAGGGCGATTTCGGCCGCAGCATCCAGAACAACGAGCCGGTGCTGCCGATGCTGCTCGAGCGGCTCAAGGTCACCGCCGAGCTGGCGGTGGCCGCCACCATTCTCGGCTCGAGCCTCGGCATCCTGATCGGCGTGGTGTCGGCGGTCCGGCGCAACACCATTTTCGATTCGGCCAGCATGATCGGCGCCCTGTCGGGCGTGTCGATGCCGGTGTTCTGGCTGGGCATCATCCTGATCGTGGGGTTCAGCGTGAAGCTGGACATCTTCCCGACCGGCGGCCTGGTTAGCCACAACACGCGATTGGTGGCGGTGACGGGATTTCCGCTGCTCGACAGCCTGATCACCGGCCAGCGCGCCGCCACCGTCGACATCCTCAAGCATATGGTGCTGCCGACGGTGACGCTGGCCTTCGCGCCGGCGGCGCTGGTGGCGCGCACCACCCGCGCCAGCGTGCTGGAGGTGATCAACGAGGATTACGTCAACGCCGGCCTGGCGCGCGGGCTGTCCTTTGCCGGCGTGGTGGCGCGCCACGTCATGCGCAACGCGCTGATCCCGGTGGTGACCATCATCGGCCTCGAGATCGGGGTCTATCTCGGCGGCTCGATCGTCACCGAGTCGGTGTTCTCCTATCCCGGCCTCGGCCGCTACATGATGCAAGGCATCATGGCCAACGACTATCCGGTGGTGCAGGGAGCGATCATCCTTTATGCCGCGATCATCGTGGTGGTGAATCTGGTGGTCGACCTGTCCTACAGCGCGATCGATCCGCGGGTGCGGTCATGAGCGCCGCCACCCTGCCGCCGGCCGGCTCGGTGCTGGGCGCGCTCAAGCTCTTGGCCGAGCGGCCGAGCGCGATGTTCGGCTTGGCGGTGATCGCCAGCTTGGTGGTGGTGGCGCTGCTGGCGCCCTGGATCGCGCCCTACGCCGCTGACGACTTCACCGAAGGCGTGCTCGAGCCGCCGAGCTGGGCGCATCTTTTCGGCATCGACCAGATCGGCCGCGACCTGTTCAGCCGCGTCATTCTCGGCACGCGCATCTCGCTGCGCATCGGCCTGCTGGCGGTCGGCATCTCGCTGGCGTTCGGAGTCACGCTGGGCGTGCTGGCGGGCTATTTCGGCGGTTGGGTCGACGCCGCCATTATGCGGGTGATGGACGTGGTGATGGCGCTGCCCTATGTGCTGCTGGCGGTGCTGATCGCGACCGCGCTGGGGCCTTCGCTGGAGAACGGCATCATCGCCATCGGCATCGTCCGCATTCCGCGCTTCGCCCGCGTCGCCCGCGCCGCCACGCTGGCGACGGTCGAGCTGCCCTATGTCGAGGCGGCGCGCTGCATCGGCGCCTCGCATCCGCGCATCATCGCCAAGGAGATCCTGCCCAACATCCTGGGTCCGCTGATCGTCTACGGCACGCTCAGCCTGGGCGACGCCATCCTGGCGGCGGCGGTGCTGAGCTTCCTCGGCCTCGGCGCCCAGCCGCCGACGCCGGAATGGGGCGCGCTGCTCTACGAAGCCCAGAAGTACCTGACCACCGCCGCCTACCTGTCCCTGTTTCCGGGGCTGTTCGTGTTCGTCACCGTGCTGTCGTTCAACCTTTTGGGCGACGGCCTGCGCGACATGCTCGACCCCAAATCGCGGCGCTGAACCGGAGGCCGCCATGAGATTCGACAGACGCATCGTCGCCGTGACCGGCGCCGCCTCGGGCTTCGGCCGCGCCATCGCCCGCGGTTTCGCCGGCCTGGGGGCGCGGGTGTTCGGCTGCGACATCGCCCGCGAAGGCCTGGCCGAAATCGCCTCGCTGCCGGGAATCGCCACCGCCGCGGTCGATTTGTCCGATCGGGCTGCGGCCGGGCGCTGGATCGGCGAGGTCGAGGCCGCGGCCGGCAAGGCGATCGACGTGCTGGTCAACAATGCCGGCGGCACGCTGGGCAAGCCATTCAACCCGATCGAGGACGTCCGCGACGCCGATTGGGACTATCTGTTCGCGGTCAACGTCCATGCCGCCATGGCGACGATCCGCGCCGCCGCGCGCGCGATGAAGGCGGCCAAGTCCGGCGCCATCGTCAACATCAGTTCGGGCGCAGGCCTCAAGCCGTCGCTGACCGGCATCCAGGCCTATTGCGCCTCCAAGCACGCCTTGGTCGGGCTGACCCGGCAGCTGGCCGAGGAGCTGGGCCCGTTCGGCATCCGCGTCAACAGCGTGGCACCGGGGTTGGTGCTCAACGACGCCGCCAAGCAGCGGCGCTGGGACGGCTATAGCGAGGAAAAACGCAGCGCGCGCATGAGCCAGATCGCGCTGCGGCGGCTGGGCAGCAACGAGGACATCGCCGACGGCGTGCTGTTCCTGGCCTCCGACATGGCGCGCCAGATCACCGGCCAGGTGTTGCCGGTCGACGGCGGCGCCTGATATCGGACGAGGACCGCGCATGACCCGCAATTCGCTGCCGTTCGACGATCGCGCGCTGTTGGAAGGCATCCGCGCCTGGGTCGAGATCGAAAGCCCGACCACCGATGCCGCCGCGGTCAACCGCATGACCGACGCCGTCGAGCGCGAGTACCGCGCCGCCGGCGCCCTGGTCGAACGCTGGCCGGGGCGCGACGGTTTTGGCGATCACATCCGCTTCTCGACGCCCTGGGGCGGCGAGGCGCCGGGCATCTTGGTGCTGAGCCATCTCGACACCGTCCATCCCCACGGCATGCTCAAGGACGTGCTGCCCTTCCGCATCGAGGACGATTTCGCCTTCGGTCCCGGCATTTCCGACATGAAGGGCGGAACCTATCTGGCGCTGGCGGCGATGCGGCATCTGATCGGGATCGACGGACGCTCGAAGCTGCCGGTGCGGCATTTGATCCTGTCCGACGAGGAAGTCGGCAGCCCGACCTCGCGCCAGCTGATCGAAGGCGAGGCCAGGCGGGCGCGCTACGTGCTGGTGACCGAGCCGGCCCGCGACGGCGGACGCTGCGTCACCGCGCGCAAGGGTTCGGCCCGTTTCACGCTGCGGGTACGAGGGCGCGCCGCCCATGCCGGCTCGCGCCATCAGGAGGGTCGCAGCGCCATCCGCGAGCTCTGCCGCCAGGTGCTCGAGCTCGAGGCCATGACCGACTACGACAGCGGGCTGACGGTCAATGTCGGCGTGGTGCAGGGCGGCACGCGGGCCAATGTCGTGCCCTACGAGGCGGTGGCCGAGATCGACATGCGGGTGCCGACGCCGGCCGTGGCCGAGATCGCCCTGGCCAAGGTGATGAACCTGAAGCCGATCGGCGCCGACATCACGCTGGAGGTGAGCGGCGGCCTCAGCCGCGCGCCCTACGACAAGTCGCCCGCCATCGCCGCGCTGTTCGAACGCGCCCGCGCGCTGGCGGCGGAATCGGGCCTCGATCTCAAGGACACCAAGACCGGCGGCAACAGCGACGGCAATCTGGCGGCGCCGTTCGCGCCGGTGCTGGACGGGCTCGGAGTCGACGGCATGGGCAGCAGCCACAGCCACCACGAAAAACTGCGCATCTCGACCCTGGCGCAGCGCGCCCACCTCTTGCTCAGGCTGATGCAGACGCTGGACTAGATTCTGCGCGACGGCACCGACCAGGCGAGCGCGGCGCCAATCCACTGAAATCCCACCACCACCAAGAAAGCGGCCAGAAAAGCGTCAGCGACGCCGGCCTGGACGCGGGCGCGCTGGGTCTCGGCAAGCTCGTCCAGCACGCCCGGGCCGCTTGTCAGCATGTCGACGAAGACGCGCGCTGCCTCGGGATCGCTGGCCGACAGCGCCGCGAACAACGCCGCGCCGACGATCGAGGTGCCGATCGCGCCGCCCAGCGAGCGCGAGAACTGCACCGTGCCGGCGGCGGCGCCGATGTGCTTGGGCCCAGCCGTGTGTTGGACCACGATCTGCAACACCCCCATCACCGTGCCGCCGCAGATCGAGAACCAGGCCAGCACCCAGGGCAAATGCAGCGCGCCGAGATGCGGCGAAGCCAGGCCCAGCATCAGCACTGTTGCCCCGCCCAGCGACAAGCCGAGCGAAGGAAACAGCATGGTCCGGCCGGTGCGCGTCACCATGCGGCCGGTGGCCATGGTGCCGATGCCGGCGCCGCCGGTTAGCGCCAGCAGCATCAGTCCGATCTCGGCCGCACCCATGCCCTTGGCGGCGCGCAGATAGATCGGCACGAACGCCACCAGCGCTATCATCGAGGCGCCATGGCAGGCGGCAATCAGATCGCAACGCCAGATCGCCGCCTGGCGCATCAGTTCGACCGGGAACAAGGGCGCCGGCGCAATCCGCTCGCGCCGTACCAGCAGCGCGAGCGCGCAGGCGGCGCCGCCGAACAGCGTCAGCGCCAGGGGCAGGCTGGCGGCATCGAAGCGCTTGAGAAAATGGATCGACAGCAGCACCGGCACGACGCTGGCGGCGAAGAAGACCAAGCCCGGCAGGTCGAACGGCTCGCGCTTGTCGGCGGGCTGGCCCTTGGGCAGCAGCACCGACAAGCCCAGCGCCAACACCACCGCCGGCAGGCTGATGACGAACACCAGCCGCCAGCCGAGGAAATGCGCCACCAGCCCGCCCAGGATCGGACCGGCAGTGGTGGCGCAAAGCTGCATCGCCGCGATGTAACCCTGGAAACGGCCGCGCTCGCGCGGCGGCACGGTCTGGCCGATCAGGGCCTGCGAAAGCGTCATCAGCCCGCCGGCGCCGATGCCTTGAAAGGCGCGGGCGGCGATCAGCGCCTCGATCCGCCAGGCCAGCGCGCACAGCGCGGCGCCGCAGACGAACAGGCACAGCGCCAGCACCAGCATCCGCCGCCGGCCGAGCATGTCGCCCAGCCGGCCATAGACCGGCGCCGCCAGCGTGCTGGTCATCAGCGTGGCGACGAACACCCACGATATCAGTTCGACCCCGCCCAGCTCGCCGATCAGCCCGGGCAAAGCGGTCGCGACCATCGCCTGGTCCGAGACCGCTATGCCCATCGCCAGCAGCACCGTGGGCAGGACCGTCAAGGCGGGATTGCGCGGCATGGCGGCATCGCCGCCGGCCAGGGAAGACATCGGAGACCTCGTCCGAATCTGGACATGGACAAGCATGCACAGGCGCCGCAACATCGCAATCGGCGTGGTCGCCGGGGAGGAATGCGCGAATGACGTGTTACGAACTGGCCTATCTGGGCGTAGCCAATCGCTTTCATGGCGAGGCGGCGGCGGCGATCCTGTCCTATTGCAAGGCCGATGCCGCGCGTGGCGAGCTTTTGGGCCTATGGGCGGCCGACGTCGGCGATCTCAACCGCATTGCCGTGTTCCGGCGCTACGCCGCGGCCGAGATCCAGGCGGCCGAGCGCCGTCGCCTGGCGGAATCGACCGACCCGTTCGGCTGCGGCGGCTGGCTGATGGATTGGTCGCTGACCGCCTATGGGCCGTTCATCGACCTGCCGCCGATCGAGACCGGCAAGCGCGGGCCGTTCTACGAAGTCCGCACTTACGATCTGCGCATCGGCGGGCTGGAAAAGCTGCGCGCCGCCTGGCGCGACCGGTTGCCGGGGCGAGCGGCGATCTCGCCCCTGCTGACGGCGATGATCTCGCTCGAAGGCGTGCCGCGTTTCACCCATATCTGGCCCTATCCCAGCATGGATGCGCGCACCCAGGCGCGGGACAAGGCGCTGGCCGGCGGTGCCTGGCCGCCCAACGCCTATCCCGGCCAGCCGCCGACGCGGATGCGCAATTTCATCTTCCGGCCGCTGCCGGGCTCGCCGCTCTGCTGAGGTTGCCGCGGGGATTCTTAGACCGCGCGCGGCAGCAGCAGGCGCACGGTGGTGCCGGCGCCGGGTCGGGATTCGATCGTCAGCGAACCGCCCGAACGCTGGGCGAAGGCATGCGCGCCGGTCAGGCCGAGGCCGGTACCGCTGCCGAGCGGCTTGGTGGTGAAGAACGGCTCGACCGCGCGCGCCAGCGTGGCCTCGTCCATGCCGGTGCCGTCGTCGATCACCTCGACCGCCACCTGGTCGGGAACGCCGGGGCGATTGGCGGCGCGGATCAGCAGGTGCCCGCTCTGGGGCAGGGCATCGCGGGCATTGGCGGCGAGATTGAGCACGACGTCGTCGAACGCCGTGCCGATCGCCAGCACCGGCCACAGCCCAGGCTCGATTTCGAGGCGGGGCTCGATGTCGGCACGCAGCATCGGCGCCAGCATCGGCATCAGCTCGCGCAGCCGGAGATCGATGCGGCAGGCTTGCGGGCGCTCGGGCTCGTCGGCATGGGCCGAGCGCAGGAGCCGCGCCACCGAATCGCGGCCGC
>VGDZ01000049.1 GCA_016869515.1 Alphaproteobacteria bacterium
GAGGGCATGGATGGCACGCTTGGCTTTGCCGCGATCTTGGCACTGGTCAACGAAGAGCGGCGCCGTCGCGCGATGCAACTGGCCGAGCCCGCCGAGCTCGCCGCGGGCGTCGCCTATCTGCCTCAGGTGGATGGGCTGGCGGATGGGCTGGAGAAAGAGACCATCGAATAATATGATTTGATTCAAGAGATTACGACAGAAATGTGGCGGAGAGGATGGGATTCGAACCCACGATAGGGCTTTAGGGCCCTATAACGGTTTAGCAAACCGCCGCCTTCAGCCACTCGGCCACCCCTCCGCGCGCCCCTGACATAGCGGGGCCGACGCGCGGCGTAAAGCCGAAAGCGTCAGAGCAGCGGCTCGATCGTCGCCCGCACCTCTTGCGATGGCACCACCGGCACGATCTCGCATTCCATCACCTGGAAGCAGCGATCGAAATTGGGTTCGATCCAACTGGCGACGTAGCTCAGCCCGTCGGGCATCTGTCGCCCCTTGTCGCGCAAGCGGCGATAGATCGGCAAAGGGTCGCGGTTCTTGAACCGCTCGACGATCATGAATTGCATGGGCACTCCCTTGCGGCCACGTTCAGCAGCCCAGCCTGGCGGCCAGATCGACCATGTCGGCCGCGACTACGTCCCAATCGGAATCGGCCGCCAGATCGCGCGGAGTCTGGCGCGGGCCGTATTCCGTCGGTCGCGGCCAGAACGCGGTCCTAAGCCCGCATTTGCGCGCTGCGGCCAGATCGCCGTTGTGGGCCGCGCACAGCATCACCTCGTCGGGCGCCATGCTCAGCAGCTCGGCCGCGCCGAGATAGCTTTGCGGCTGCGGCTTGTAGGCCCGCACCAGCTCGGCCGACAGGATCACGTCCCAGGGCAGGCCGGCGCGCTTGGCCATGGCGGCCAGAAGCCCGAGATTGCCGTTGGACAGCGTGCCGATGACGTATTTGCGCTTGAGCCGGGTCAGGCCGGCGACCGCGTCCGGCCAGGGATCGAGCCGGTGCCAGCCGAGATTGACGTGCCGCCGCGCGGCTTCGTCCAGGCCCTCGATCTTCAGCCTGGCGATCAGCATGTCGAGCGTCTCGCGATGCAGATCGTCGAGCTTGGTCCAGGGCCGCTTGCCGGCGCGCACCTGCTCCATCGACGGCTGGTAATTGGCGCGCCACTCGTCGACCAGCAGCGCCCAATCGGCGGCGACGCCGATCTTGCGGCCGTAATCGGTCAGGTCGCGGATCAGGCTGCCGCGCCAATCGACCACCGATCCGAAGACGTCGAACAGCAGCGCCTTGACGCGGGAGAGATCGGACATGAACCGAACCTAACGCGGCGTGCCGAGCCGCGCCACCACCGGCACGTGGTCCGAGGGTTGCTCGCGGCCGCGCCAGGCCTTGAGATGCTCGATCCCGGCCAGGCGCGCGCCCAAGGGCGGCGTCACCCAGACATGGTCGAGTCGCCGGCCACGGTCGGTCGCTTCCCAATCGCGGGCGCGATAGCTCCACCACGAATAGAGCTTTCGATCGGCGGGCGTGAAGTGCCGGCCGACGTCGATCCAATCCAGGCCGGCGCGCAACCGCCCGAGCCCCTCGACCTCGACCGGGGTGTGGCTGACGACGTCGAGCAATTGCGTGTGCGACCAGACATCGTGCTCCTCGGGCGCGATGTTGAGATCGCCGACCAGGATCAGCTTCTGCCGCCGGCTGTGGGCGGCGTTCAGCCAGGCGGTCATGTCGGCGACGAAGCGCAGCTTGTGATCGAACTTGGGATTGGCCTTGGGATCGGGCTCGTCGCCGCCGGCGGGAACGTAGAAATTGTGCAGCCGGATGCCGCCGGGCAGGTCGGCGGCGATGTGGCGGCCGTCGTTCTGGCCGCACATCGCCCGGCGCTCGACCTTCTTCAGCGGCAGTTTCGAGATCAGCGCCACGCCGTTATAGCCCTTGAAGCCGGCGACGGCGATGTGCGGATATCCCGCGGCGCGCAGCTCGAGAAAGGGGAATTGATGTTCCTCGGCCTTGATCTCCTGCAGGCACAGCACGTCGGGCGCGACCTCCTTCAGGAAGCAGCGCACCAGATCCAGCCGCAGGCGGACCGAGTTGATGTTCCAAGTGGCGACGGCAAGCGACATGGCGCGGAGTTAAGGCGATTCGCACCATTTGCGCCAGAGCCGGCGATAGGCGGCCTCGACCGCCGGCAGGTAGATCCGCATGTCGCAAATCGGCGAGGCGGCGAGACGCGGCCGCAGCTCCCGGCGCAGTCGCGCCAGGTCCTCGCGCCGGCTCAGCCGGTCGACCGCCAGATCGACGAAGGTCGCGGGCGAGTCCGCCACCCATTCCCGCAGTCCAAGTGCGCCCAGGATCGACAGCGAACCGCGGCTGGTCACGTTCTCGCCCGGCAGGGTTGCGACCGGCACGCCCATCCACAGCGCCTCAAGAGTCGACACCCCGCCGCCTTGCGGGAAAGGGTCGAGCGCAATGTCGATCTCGGCGAAGGCCGCCAAATGCTCGCGATGTCCGCTGGCGCCCAACAAAATCACGCGCTCGACCGGAATGCCGGCGGCCTCGCACTTCGCCAGCAGCCGGGCGCGGATGGCGGGATCGGACAGCGGCTTGTCCTTGATCACCAGCCGCGCCTGCGGCCGATGCCGCATGATGTCGCCGATGACCTCGATCATGGGCGCCGACAGCTTCGACAGGCGATTGAAATAGCCGAGCGTCGGCGGATCGCTGGCATCGCGCATCGTAACCGGCGGGGCGTAGCCGGGCGCTTTCCAAGCAAAGGCGCAAGGCAGGTCGATCACGGCCTCGGCAAATAGAGGCCTGACGTCGGTAGGCAAGAAACTGGCGTCGGCCAGCAGCGCGTCGACGACGGCGATGCCGGTGCCGGCGATGTGACCCCAGGCCGAGACCTGGACCGGGGCTGGGCGGCGGCAAAATACGCCCAGCCGGTTTCCGGCGCTGAATCCCGCCAGATCGACCAGAATGTCGATGCGATCGCGGCGAATCGTCTCCGCCAAGGCCTGGTCGGACAGGCCCGCGGTCGAGCGCCACTGCGAGGCCGCGCGCTTGAAATCTCCGGTTACCGCATCCTCGCGCGCGACGTCGGAATAGCAAATGATCTCGGCTTGCGCGGGATCGTGGCCGCGGACCACCGGACCGAACAAGCTAGCGGCCGAATGCTGGCGGAAATCGGCCGAGACATAGCCGACCCGCAGCCGCCGATCCGGATCGCGATCGAGCGCGAAGGGTTCCTTCGACACCAATCTCCGGCCGAAGCGTTCGTACCAGGCGCGTCGCAAGGCTTGGCGTTCGGCCATGGTCGCGCCGGGATCGTGATCGAGCGCGAAAATCAATCCGCCATGAGCGATGGCGTGATCGGGGTCGAGCGCGAGCGCGCGGCGATAGGTCGCGACCGACTCGGCGACCTCGCCGCGCTCGAGCAGGGCATTGGCCAGGTTGTTGAGGGCATCGCCATGTCCGGGATCGATCTCCAGCGCGCGGCGGAAGCAAGCGATCGCCTCCTCGGCCCGAGCTTGTGCATGCAAGGCGATGCCGAGGCCGTTATGCGCCGGCCCGAAATCGGCGTCGCGCGCGGTGGCTTCGCGAAAGCATGGCTCGGCCTCGGCCGGACGCTGCAAGCGATTGAGCAGATCGCCCAGCCGACGCCAGGTCTCGACATGCGCGGGCGCGGCCTCCACGGCGCGGCGATAGGCCGCCTCGGCCTCGGCGAGGCGGCCGAGCGATTCGTCGACCGCGCCCAGCGCCCGCGCGGCGGCGGCGTAGCCGGGCTGCAAGACCAGGGCACGTTGCAGCAGCAGGGCGGATTCGCCGTCGCGTTCCAGATTCGACAATACGCCGGCGCGATTGAACAGCAGTTCGGGCGAATCCGGCGCTCGCGCCAGGGCCTCGGCCAGGACCGCATCCGCCTCGGCCAAGCGGTCGAGCAGCTTGAGCGCATTGGCCAGATTGTTGCGGGCGGCGAGGTTGTCGGGCTGGGCCGCTATGGCGGCGCGGTAGGCCGTGACCGCTTCATCGACGCGCCCCTCGGCCAAGAGCGCATTGCCGAGATTGAACAGTCCGGCATCGCCGGCAAGACCGAATTGCTCGATTGCCTCTCGAATCTTCCCTTGCGCCTGCAAGGCCAACCCGAGGTCGGAGCGCCATTCCGGCCGATCGGTCGCTGCCAGGGCTTGACCGATGGCCCGCGCGGCAGCCGCGGCATCGCCTCTTTGCAACGCGATCAGGCCGAGGCCGTGCATCGCCGCGGGTTCGCCGGGGCGCTTTTTCAATGCTTGGCGATAGCCGCGCTCGGCCCGATCCAAGCGACCGGCGCGGTGATGGGCGCGAGCCTGTTCGAGCATGGCGCTGTCTTGCCCGAGGCTCGGTCGCGATGCAATGCCGGCGGCCGTCATGGTAGGCTGATGCCATGAGCGTCGTTGCCGATCTCGAATCCCTCGCCGCCCAAGTGCCCGACGGCGCGATGGTGGCGTTTCCGCGCGATCCTTGCGGCGCGCCGATGGCCTTCGCCAAGGCCCTGGTGCGGCGCGGCGCGCGGAAGCTGCATTATGTCGGAGTGCCGTCGTTTGGGATGGCCGGCGACATGCTGATCGGCGCCGGCTGCGTGGCGACGATCGAGGCCGCCGGCGGCACGCTGGGCGAATATGGCACCGCGCCGCGTTTCGCGGCGGCGCTGCGCGCGGGCACGATCGCGCTCAAGGACGCGACCTGCCCCGCGATCCACGCCGCGCTGCAGGCCGGACAGAAGGGGATTCCCTTCATTCCCTTGCGCGGCCTGATCGGATCGGACCTGGTCAAGCACCGTCCGGATTGGAAGACGATCGACAATCCCTTCGCCGCCGGCAAGGACCCGATCGTGCTGCTGCCGGCGCTGCGGCCCGATGTCGCCGTGATCCACGTCGCCCTGGCCGACCGCCACGGCAATGCCTGGATCGGCCGCGAGCGCGAATTGCTGACCATGGCCCATGCCGCGCGCAGGACCCTGGTCACCGCCGAGGAGATCGTCGATCGCGATCTGCTGGCGGACGAGACCATGGCCGCGGGCACGCTGCCGGCGCTTTACGTCGCCGGCGTGGCCCGGGCCGAGCGCGGCGCCGCACCGCTTGGCTTCCTCGATCGCTACGCCGAGGACGGCGCAGCGCTGGCGGACTATGCCCGGCGCGCCCGCACCGCCGATGGCTTCGCCGCCTGGCTGGACGAGAACGTGCTGGCGCGGCGCGCGGCGGCATGACCGAGACCGCGATCGAGGAACTGCTGATCGTCACCCTGGCGCGACTGATCGGCCGGGTGCGGCACGTGGCGACCGGCGCGTCGTCGCCGATTCCGGGCGCGGCGGCGCTGCTGGCCAGGCATCGCGCCGGTCCCGGGATGACGGTGAGCGTCTTGGGCAGCCGTCGCCACACCTTCTTCACCAATGGCGGGGTCGAGCTGTTCGATTGCGCGGGCCAAGGCCGCCTCGACGTGTTCTTTCTCGGCGGCGGCCAGATCGACGGCCAGGGCAACGTCAATCTCAACGCCACCGGCGGTTATCCCGCATCCGAGGTGCGGTTCCCGGGCGCCTTCGGCTCGGCCTATCTCTATTTCGTGGTGCCGCGGGTCTTCCTGTTCCGCGAGGAGCATTCGCGCCGCGTGTTCGTGCCGCGGGTCGAATTCGTCAGCACGCCCGGAGTCAGCCCGCCCGAGGTCGAACGCCGCGGCGGGCCGGCGGCGTTGATCACCGGCAAATGCCTGTTCCTGTTCGATCGCGAGCGCCGGCGCTTCCGGCTCGAAAGCCTGCATCCCGGCGTGACGCTGGAAGAGGTGCGCGACCTGACCGGTTTCGATTTCGATTGCCCGGAGCGGGTCGCGACCACTCCCGCGCCCGATGCCGAGACGCTAACCCTGCTGCGCGGCGCGGTCGGCCGCGACATCGCCGAAGTCTATCCGCGCTTCGCCGAACGGGTGTGGCGGATCAGCCCGCCAAAAGCCGCGTGACTTCGGGCACCAGCGCCGGATCGCCCAGCGTCACCAGGCGGCCGTCGCCGGCGAGGTCGGGCGCCCGGCCGCGCCAGTCGACCAGCTTGCCGCCCGCGCCCTCGACGATCGGCACCAGCCCGACCCAATCCCAGGGCTTGAGTCCGCATTCCAGCACCACGTCGACAAAGCCCATCGCCAAGAGGGCGTGGGCGTAGCAATCGCCCGAGAATTGGATGTCGCGCACGGCCGCGCGCAGGCGGCGATAGGCCTCGGCATCGGCGCCGTGATAGAGCTCGAAAGAAATGGCGTAGAGCATGGCATCGGCCGCGTGGGGACAGGCACGGGTCCGGATCGGCTTGCCGTTGAACGTGCTTGGCTGACCGCGGGCACCGAACCAGCGCTCGGCGATGATCGGCTGATCGACGATGCCCAGCACCGGCTGGCCCGCCCGGCACAGCCCGATGACCGTGCCGAAGGTCGGGCGGCCGGTGATGAATTGGCGGGTGCCGTCGATCGGGTCGATCACCCAGACGAATTCGGCATCGTCGCGTTCGCGGCCGTATTCCTCGCCGATCAGGCCGTGGCTGGGATGTTGGGTTCGGATCAGTTCGCCCAGCCGCGCTTCGATCTCGCGATCGGCCGCCGTGACCGGGCTGCGGTCGCGCTTGGCATCGACCGCGACCGGAGTGCGGAAATAGCGTCGCGCGATCGCCCCGGCCGCGTCGGCCAGGCGATGGGCGAAGGCCTCGAATTCGCGGAGATCGCCGCTCAGTTGGGCAGCGGCTTGGGCGCGTCGCTGAGCGAACGCATGTAAAGGATCAGCGAGGCGCGATCCTCGGCCTTGCGCACGCCGGCGAAGGCCATCTTGGTGCCCGGCGCGTAGCCCTTGGGATCCTTGAGGAACTTGTCGAGCGACTCGTAGTTCCACTCGCCGCCGGTCTTGAGCAGGCCGTCGGAATAGGCGAAGCCCGCTGCCTTGCCCTTCTTGGCGCCGACCGAGTCGTAAAGATTGGGTCCGACCCGGTTGGCGCCGCCCTTGTCGAAAGTATGGCAGGCGGCGCACTTCTTGGCCTCTTTCTCGCCATTGGCCGCGTTGGCCGAAGCCAACAGCTGGGCGATGGGCTTGTCGGGTTCCTTGCTGGCGGCGGCGGCGGCGCCGGCCTTGGGCTCGTCCTCGACCGCGACGATGACCACGGCGTTCTTTTCCAGCTTCTTCGACTTGACCAGGAAATTGCCGATTTCGCTGATCACCATGATGCTCAGCATCGTGCCCAGCACCGCACCGGCGATCTTGTTGAATTCGAAGCTGTCCATGGGATCTCTCGTCGCACCGGAATCAACGGCCGAATCGCATTCCGCGCTTCGTCCGCGCCTGTTGATGCCCTATAAGCGGGGGCTTGCGCAAGCCCCGGTTTTCGCCGATCCGGCCTGCGACAAAACGCCGCAGATGCGAGGAGCCTGGTCCGCGTGCAGCCCTTGGTGATCGTACCCGCCCGCATGGCCGCCAGCCGCCTGCCCGGCAAGCCGCTGGCCGACATCCATGGCCTGCCGATGATCGTCCATGTCTGGCGCCGGGCGATGGCGGCGGGGATCGGGCCGGTGGTGGTGGCGGCGGCCGAGGCCGAGATCGCCCAGGCGGTCGAACGCGCCGGCGGCCGGGCGGTGCTGACCGATCCCGCGCATCCCTCGGGCTCGGATCGCATCCACGAGGCCATGAACAAGATCGATCCCGAAGGCCGCCACGATCCGGTGGTCAACCTGCAGGGCGACTTCCCGACCATCGATCCGGCGACGCTGGCGGCCTGCATCGAGCCTTTGGCCGAGCCGGCGGTGGACATCGGCACGCTGGCGACGCCGATCCACGATGCGGCCGAGGCCAACAACCCCAACGTGGTCAAGGCGGTGACGGCGATCGATCCCGCCACCCGCCGCGGCCGCGCGCTCTACTTCTCGCGCCATGCGGTGCCGGCGGGCGAGGGTCCGCTCTATCACCACATCGGCATCTACGCCTATCGCCGCGCGGCCTTGACCCGTTTCGTCAAGCTTCCGCCCGGCGCGCTCGAGCGGCGCGAAAAGCTCGAACAGTTGCGGGCGCTCGAGGCCGGCATGCGCATCGACGTGCGGCTCGTTGACTCGGGTCCGTTCGGTGTCGATACTCCGGCCGATCTGGCGCGTGCGCGCGCCCTGCTTACGCCCCGCTGATCCCATGCCCGACAAGACCATCGCCTTCCAAGGCGCCCCCGGCGCCTATTCGCACCTCGCCTGCCGCGAGGTGTTTCCCGAGCTGACGCCCTTGCCCTGCGTCGGCTTCGAGGACGCCTTCGCCGCCGTGACCGAGGGCCGCGCCGCGTGCGCCATGATCCCGATCGAGAACAGCATGGCCGGCCGGGTCGCCGACGTGCATCACCTGCTGCCGCGCAGCGAACTCGGCATCGTCGGCGAGCATTTCCTGCGCGTGCATCATCAGCTGCTGGCGCCGCATGGCGCGACGCTTGCGGGCCTCAAGACCGTGCGCAGCCACGTCCAGGGCCTGGCGCAATGCCGCGAATTCATCCGCAAGCACAAGCTGAACCCGGTGGTCCATGCCGACACCGCGGGCGCGGCGCGCGACTGCGCCATGCGCAACGACCTGACCGAGGCCGCGATCGCCTCCAAGCTGGCGGCCGAGACCTACGACCTGGCCATTGTCGCCGGCGACATCGAGGACCAGCACGACAACACCACCCGCTTCATCATCCTGGCCAAGGACGGCAAGCACGCTCCGGCCAGCGAGCCGCACCTGATCACCAGCCTGATCTTCCAGGTCAAGAACGTCCCGGCCGCGCTCTACAAGGCGCTGGGCGGATTTGCCACCAACGCCATCAACGTCACTCGGCTGGAAAGCTATATCGGCCCGGGCTTCTCATCGGCGCAGTTCTATCTCGACGTCGAAGGGCATCCCGAGTCCGTGGCGCTAGGCCGCGCCCTGGACGAACTCCGCTTCTTCTCGACCTTCCTGCGCATCCTCGGGGTCTACAAGGCCCATCCCCACCGCCTGGGGAAATAGTCAATCCTGGCTTTCCAGCCGATCCATGTCGTCGTCGCTGAGCCCGAAATGGTGGCCGATCTCGTGGATCAGCGTGTTGCGCACCAGCTCGTAGAGGCCGCAGCCGGTCTCGCACCAATAGTCCAACAGCGGCCGGCGAAACAGCAGCACGGTGTCGACGTCCTGCGGCGCGTCGGCGACGCTCTTGCGCGTCAGATCGATGCCGCGATAGAGCCCGAGCAGATCGAACGGACTCTCCAACTCCATCTCGCGCTCGGTCTCCTCGTCGGGAAATTCTTCGACCCGAATGACGACATGCTGGGCATGACGGCGCAGGCGTTCGGGCACGTCGGCCAGCGCGCGTAGCGCCAGTTCCTCGATCTCGGCCAGGCTGGGGGCGGTGCGGTCCTCGCGCTCCATCGGCCATAGCTAATACGGCTTGACCCCGGCGCCAAGCGGTCTCAGATGGCGGCCGGGGAGAATGCGATGGCCGGGAAACTCGATGCCGCCGAGCGCGCCGCGGCCATGGCCGAGCTGCCGATGTGGCGCGCGGTCGAGGGCCGCGACGCCATCGCCCGGCAATACCGTTTCGCCGATTTCAGCGCCGCCTTCGGCTTCATGTCGCGGGTGGCGCTGGTGGCCGAGCGCATGGACCACCATCCCGAATGGAGCAACGTCTACAACCGGGTCGAGGTCACGCTTTCGACCCACGATGCCGGCGGGCTGACGCGCAAGGACATCGACCTGGCCAAGGCGATGGACCGCATCGCCGGGAGCTGATTTCAGTCGCCGGCCTCGGCGCGCTTCTCGGCCCGCTTGCGGTCGTTGGGGTCGAGCAGCTTCTTGCGCAGGCGGAAGGATTTGGGCGTGACTTCGACCAGTTCGTCGTCGTCGATGTAGGCGATGGCCTGTTCCAGGCTCATCCGCCGCGGCGGGGTCAGGCGCACGGCGTCGTCCTTGCCGGCGGCGCGGATGTTGGTCAGCTTCTTGGTCTTGAGCGGATTGACGTCGAGATCGTTGCCGCGGCTGTGCTCGCCGATGATCATGCCCTCGTAGACCAGCGTGCCGGGATCGATGAACAGGGGTCCGCGCTCCTCGAGATACCAAAGCGCATAGGCCACCGCCGTGCCTTTGTCGTTGGCGACCAGCACGCCGTTGCGCCGCCCCGGAATCGGGCCGCGATAGGGCCGCCAGTCGAGGAAATTGCGGAACATCACCCCGGTGCCGCGGGTGTCGGTCAGGAATTCGCCGTGATAGCCGATCAACCCGCGCGCCGGGCCATGAAAAGTGATGCGGGTCTTGCCGCCGCCCGAGGGCCGCATCTCCATCATCTCGGCTTTCCGCGCCGACAGCTTCTCGACGACGATGCCGGTGAAGGCCTCGTCGACGTCGACCAGCACCTCTTCGTAGGGTTCGAGTCTGCGGCCCTGTTCGTCGTGCCGGAACAGGACGCGCGGCCGCCCCACCGCCAGCTCGTAGCCCTCGCGGCGCATGGTCTCGATCAGCACGCCGAGTTGCAGCTCGCCCCGCCCCGCCACCTCGAACGCCTCGGTGGCCACGGTCTCGCGCATCTCGATGGCGACGTTGCCTTCGGTCTCGCGCTCCAGGCGGGCGCGGATCTGGCGGCTGGTGACCTTGTCGCCCTCGGTGCCGGCGACCGGCGAATCGTTGACCATGAAGGTCATGGCGATGGTCGGCGGGTCGATCGGCGGCGCCGGGATCTGAGCGGTGACGGCGAGATCGCAGATCGTGTCCGAGACCGTGGCCTGCTCGAGCCCGGCCAGGGCGACGATGTCGCCGGCCTCGACCTGCTCGACCGCCTGGCGCTCGATGCCGCGGAACGCCAACAGTTTGTTGGGCCGGCCGAGTTCGCGCTGGACCCCGTCGCGGGTCAGCACTTTGACTGGCGCGTTGGCGCGGATCGCGCCGCTGAGGACGCGACCGGTAAGAATCCGGCCGAGATAGGGATCGGCCTCCAGGATGGAAACCAGCATCGAGAACGGCGCCGCGGGGTCGGCGGCGGGTTCGGGTACGTGGCGGAGGATCAGTTCGAACAGCGGCGCCAGGTCGGTCTTGGGGCCGTCGGGCGCCTCGGCCGCCCAGCCCTGGCGCGAGGAGGCGAACAGGGTCGGGAAATCGAGCTGCCGGTCGCTGGCCTCTAGCGCCGCGAACAGGTCGAACACCGCGTTCTGGGTCTCGATCGGGCGGGCGTCGTGGCGGTCGACCTTGTTGATCACCACGATCGGGCGCAGGCCGCGCCGCAGCGCCTTGAGGGTGACGAACTTGGTCTGCGGCAGTGGGCCCTCGGCGGCATCGACCAGCAGCACCACGCCGTCGACCATGCCGAGAATCCGCTCGACCTCGCCGCCGAAATCGGCATGGCCGGGGGTGTCGACGATGTTGATGCGATGGCCGCGCCATTCGACCGAGGTGCATTTGGCGAGGATGGTGATGCCGCGCTCGCGCTCGAGCGCGTTGGAATCCATCACCCGCTCGGCGACCTGCTGGTTGGCGCGAAAGGCGCCGGATTGGCGCAGCAGCGCGTCGACCAGCGTGGTCTTGCCGTGGTCGACATGGGCGATGATGGCGATGTTGCGCAGCTGCATGGCGGGCGGCTGTATAGCGGCATGGGCTCTGCTATACAAGGCGCCCGCTCGCCCCCGCCCGCATGACCACGTCCGTCGCCGTCGCCCAGAACCGACCGCTTCCCGCCATCGCCTGCATGGTTGCGGCGGTGACGGTGTTTTCGCTGCTCAATGCCGGCATCAAGCTCACCGGCAGCACGATCCCGGTGCTGCAGCAGATGTTCTTCCGCAATGCCGGCGCTTTCCTGCCGATCCTGGTGGTGCTGATCGCCACCGGCGGCATGGCGCAGCTGCGCACCCGTCGATTGGGCGATCACGGCAAGCGCGCCGGCATCGGTTTGGTGTCGCAGTTCTGCTTTTTTTACGCTTTTGCCCATCTGCCGCTGGCCGATGTCGTCGCGACCGGCTTTGCCGCGCCCTTGTTCCTGACTGCGCTGGCGCCCTTCCTGCTGGGCGAGTCGGTCGGCTGGCGGCGCTGGAGCGCGGTCGCGGTCGGCTTCGCCGGAGTCCTGCTGCTGCTTCAGCCCGGGCAAGGCGGTGGCGACTATCTGAGCGGCGCCGGCTATGCCGGCCCGATATTGCTCGGCGGCACGGTGCTTTACGCGCTGGTGATGGTGATGCTGCGGCAACTGGGTTCGACCGAGGCCAGCGTCACCATCGTGTTCTATTTCTCGGCGACGGCGACTGTCGGTCTCGGCTTGGCCCTGCCGTTGGTCTGGGTGACGCCGGCGGATTGGCGCGAATGGGCGATCCTGATCGGCCTCGGCGTGTTCGGCGGTATCGGCCAGATCCTGATGACCCAGGCCTTTCGGCTGGCGCCGGCTTCGATCGTGGCGCCGTTCGACTACAGCCAGATCTTGTGGGCGGTGCTGCTGGGCCATTTCATTTGGAGCGAGTGGCCGACGGCGCTGGGCTGGTCCGGGGTCGGATTGGTGATCGCCTCCGGGCTCTATATCCTGCATCGCGAGGCGGTGCGGGGCGCGGTGCGCCCGCCGCAGATTCGCGAACCGACCAAGACCTGAACCAGGAGACGACGATGAAGCTGTTCTATTCCGGAGCCTCGCCCTATGTGCGCAAGGTCATGGTCTGTGCCCACGAGCTGGGCCTCGCCGGCCGCATCGAGTTCGCGCCGACCGCGGTGGTTCCGATCAAGCCCAATGCCGACTATGCCCGCACCAATCCGCTGATGAAGGTGCCGGCGCTGGTGACCGACGACGGCATGACGCTGTTCGATTCGCGGGTGATTTGCGAGTACCTGGACGCGCTGGGCGGCAACAAGCTGATCCCGGTGCCGGGACCGGCGCGCTGGCGTGCCTTGACCCGGGCCGCGGCTTGCGAAGGCGCGCTCGATGCCGCCATTCTCTGCCGCTACGAGGGCACGATCCGCGCCGAGGGCCAACGCCATGCCGACTGGCTGGCCGGCCAGCAGACCAAGATCTACCAGGTGCTGGACGCGGCCGAGGGCGATCCCGGCGCGCTCACCGGCCCGGTCGACATCGCCCAGATCGGCCTCGGCTGCGCGGTCGGATACTTGATCTTCCGCGACATCGTGCCGACACCCTTCGCCGGCCGGCCCAAGCTCAAATCCTGGTACGAGACTTTCGTCGCCCGGCCGTCGATGCAGGCGACCATGCCGAAGGCCTAGGGCATGATCCGCGATCTGTCTTGAACCATAGAGTTCAAGACAGGTCGATCGTGCCCTAGTTCGGGACCCGCCAGATTTCGGGCGCGCTTTCGAGCCGGCGGGTCAGCGCCCGGCGCTGATCCTCGAGTTCGGGCGCGAGCCGGGTGCCGAAGCGTCCGAACAATTCCCTTTGGTCCGCCGCCTCGGCCAGGCCTTCGGCGCGGTCGATCGCCATGATGGCGTCGAACTGGCCGCGATCGAAGGCCAAGCCCTGCCACATCAGGTCCTGGTGCCGCGGCATGTGGCCGAACGGGGCTTCGGCCGCGCCGGCGCGGCCGCGCACGCGTTCGACGATCCACTTCAGCACGCGCATGTTCTCGCCGAAGCCCGGCCACATGAACTTGCCGGAGTCGTCCTTGCGGAACCAGTTGACGCGGAAAATCGGCGGCGGTGCCGCGACCGACTTGCCCATCGCCAGCCAGTGCGACCAGTAATCCGCCATGTTGTAGCCGCAGAACGGCAGCATCGCCATCGGATCGCGGCGGATCGCCGCCTGGCCGTCGGCGGCGGCGGTGGCCTCCGAGCCCATGGTCGCGGCCAGATAGACGCCGTGCTGCCAGTCGAAGGCCTGGAACACCAGGGGGAAGGTGCGGCTGAGCCGGCCGCCGAAGACGAAGGCCGAGATCGGCACGCCGGCGGGATCCTGCCAGGCCGAATCGATCGAGGGGCAGCGCGACGCCGGCACGGTAAAGCGGGCATTGGGGTGCGCCGCCACGCGGTCGCAATCGG
This sequence comes from Alphaproteobacteria bacterium, assembly GCA_016869515.1. Classification (GTDB taxonomy): domain Bacteria; phylum Pseudomonadota; class Alphaproteobacteria; order VGDZ01; family VGDZ01; genus VGDZ01. The sequence continues at coordinate 13,986 of VGDZ01000049.1, forward strand.
GTGTCCAGTCCTGGCCCTGCCAGTCGATCAGGTGCGCGGGCGGTGCGCCGTCCTTGCCCTCCCACCACACGTCGCCGTCGTCGGTCAGGGCCACGTTGGTGAAGATGCAGTCGCGCTCGAGCATGCGGATGGCGTTGGGGTTCGAGCGCATCGAGGTCCCCGGCACCACGCCGAAATAACCCGATTCCGGATTGATTGCCCGCAGCCGCCCGTCCGGCCCCGGCTTGATCCAGGCGATGTCGTCGCCGACGGTGGTGACCTTCCAGCCATCGAACCCCTTGGGCGGGATCAGCATGGCGAAATTGGTCTTGCCGCAGGCCGAAGGGAAGGCGGCGGCGACGTAGGTCTTCTCGCCCGCCGGGTTTTCGACCCCCAGGATCAGCATATGCTCGGCCAGCCAGCCCTCGTCATGTGCCATGGCCGAGGCGATGCGCAGCGCGAAGCACTTCTTGCCCAACAGCGCGTTGCCGCCATAGCCCGAGCCGAAGGACCAGATCGCACGCTCCTCGGGGAAATGGACGATGTACTTGGTCTTGTTGCAGGGCCAGGGGCTGTCCTTCTGGCCCGGCGCCAAGGGCGCGCCGACCGAGTGCAGGCAAGGCACGAAGCCGTTGTCGCCGATCGCCGCCAGGGCCGCGTCGCCCATGCGGGTCATGATCCGCATGTTGGCGACGGCATAGGCGGAATCGGTCAGCTGCACGCCGTACTGGGCGATCGGCGAGCCGATCGGCCCCATGCTGAAGGGCACGACGTACATCGTCCGCCCGCGCATGCAGCCCTCGAACAGGCCGCGCAAAGTGCGCTTCATTTCGGCCGGATCGACCCAGTTGTTGTTGGGGCCGGCATCGTCCTGACGCCGCGAACAGACGAAGGTGCGCTCCTCGACCCGGGCCACGTCGCCCGCATCCGAGCGCGCCAAATAGCAGCCCGGGCGCTTGACCGGATCGAGTTTGATCAGGGTGCCGCCTTGCACCATCTCGGCGCAAAGCCGGTCGTATTCCTCTTGCGAGCCGTCACACCAATGGATCCGCTCGGGTTTGCACAGGGCCGCCATTTCCTCGACCCAAGCCAACAGGGCCTTGTTGGCGGTGCGATTGTTCCCCGAGGCGCTCATTTCGAATCCCTAGGCTGAAACGGAACGAATGTTCTGGTAGTGGGGCTGAGGAAGCGCGTGTTTACGATGAAACCGCCGTTAGGTCCATGACCGATCACGCGCAGCCCCCTTGCTTATTCCGCCGCCGCCGGCAAGCCCTCCTGGCGGAACACGGCCTCCATTTCGCGCCGAACCTTGACCGCGTCCAGCGCCGGGTCGATGGCGACATCGTCCCAGCGCAGCAAGGCGCCCTCGGCGATGTCGCGGGTCAGCCGGACGCCATGGGCCAGGCCCAGCGGCAGGCCGCCGATCGCCAGCGAGCCGGCCGCCGGCTGCTGCTTGCCCCAGACCGTGAAGCCGCCCTCGCCGTCCAGAATCTCGCCGGCCTTGAGCGGCCGCTTGGCGCAAGCGACGACATCGGAGCGGAATCCGGTCGGACAGCCGGTCGGCTCGCGCCGGCAGGCGGCCGAGGCCACCGATATGCCCAGTTCCAATCCGATCAGATGGGTCGGCCGGTACAGCGCCGAATAGCGCGCGCTCGAATCCGGCAGCATGTGATATTCGCGGAAGCAGCGGCGGACATACTCGGTTTCGCCCTCGACCACGACATAGACCCCCAGCGCCAGGTGATGCGGCACATCGCGCCCGTCGCGATAGACCGAGGAGGTGACCTCGGTGGTGCCGGCATGGGCCAGCGTGCCTCCGGCCGCGCGCGGCTTGCAGATCTCGGCCAGTTCGAACCGCGTCGCCGGCGGAAATCCCAGCCCCTCGGGCTGCGGCAAGAGGCCGGTGGCATTGCACACCGCCGTCATTTCGATGCCGGATTTCGAGCCGTCGACGAAGCTGTTGAACATCTTGGGATTGATCGACGCCCGATCGTCGATCTTGAGGTACCGGTCCAGGATCTCCCACACCGTGTCGGGGGTCGAGCGGTGATAGCTGGGGTGATAGCGCGTGCCTTTGCCGGCGGCGGTGACTTTGAATCCCGCGGTGCGTGCCCAATCCACCAGCTCGCAGATCAAGGCCGGCTGGTCGCCATAGGCCAGGCTGTAGACCACCCCGGCCTGGGCGGCCCGGCGGGCCAAGAGCGGTCCGGCGACGACATCGGCTTCGACATTGACCATGACGATATGCTTGCCGGCGCGGATCGCGGCCAGGGCATGCCGGATCCCGGCCGGCGGATCGCCGGTGGCTTCGACCACCACCTCGATCGCGGGATGGGCGATCATGGCGACGGCATTGTCGGTCAGGTGGGTGCGGCCGTCCTTGAGCCCGGCCTCGACCGAGGGCGCCGATGCACGATCCGCTTCCCAGCCGATGCGGGCAAGCGTGGCGCGCGCCCGCTCGGGCGCCAGGTCGGCGATGGCGGCGACATGGAATCCTTGGGTGCGCACGGCCTGGGCCAGGAACATGCCGGCAAACTTGCCCGCGCCGATGACGCCGATCCGCACCGGTCGGCCCTCGGCCGAGCGGCGCGCCAACATGGACGAGAGATTCACGCGTTTCCCCCTAGAGCGTCGATGAGAGACTAGCATGATGGGCCAAGCCGCCGAAACGATTGCCTGCCTCGGGGGTCGAGGCTAGATTGCGCGAACGGGGGCGCCCGTCAGGGCCAATGGCGAAACTATACGATCTGTCGAAGCTGGCGGTGCTTGTGGTCGACGACAACAAGTTCATGCGCCAGATCGTGTTCCAGATATTGCACGGCTTGGGCATCCGGCAGGTCGCCCAGGCGCACAACGTCGATTCCGCCCTGGAAGTGATGACGGATTCGCCGACCGATTTCATTCTCAGCGATCTCGACATGGGGGCGAAATCCGGCCTCGACCTGATCAAGGCCATCCGCCAGTCCGACCGACCGGAGATGCGGATGCTGCCGATCGTCATGGTGACCGGCAACGCCACCCGCAAGTATGTCGAATCGGCACGCGATGCCGGCGTCACCGAGTTCATCGCCAAGCCGCTGACCGCGCAGTCGCTTTACGTCCGCATCGTCGACGTGATCGAACGGCCGCGGCAGTTCGTCAAGACCAAGAAGTATTTCGGTCCAGATCGCCGCCGCAAGAGCGACGACAGTTATGACGGTCCGCGCCGCCGGGCCGACGACAGGGGGTAATTCCGACTATGAGCGACGACGACAAGCCCGAATTCCTCAGCAACCCCAATCCGATCGCCAAGAAGGCGCGGGTCATGGTCGGCCGCACGGCCGACGACATGCTGAAGACCGCCGAGGCGCGGCTGGACACGCTCAAAGGCGACTTCACCACCATCATCAAGAAGGACGTCGATCGTTTGGCCGAGCTGATCAAGCAGGCCGAAGTCGATCTGCCCAACCGCGATGCGCATATCCAGATGCTGAAAAAAGTCTTTCACGAACTGCGCGGCCAGGGCGGGACCTTCGGCTATCCGCTGATCAGCGAAGTCGGCGATTCGGCCTGCAAATACATCGACGCCAGCCCGACCATGGGCGACGCCCAGGTCAAGATTCTCAAGGCCCATGTCGACACCTTCAAGGCGGTGGTGGCCGGCAACATCCAGGGCGATGGCGGCGCCATCGGTCGCGAGCTGATGAAAACCCTGCAGTTCATCCTGGCCCGCGCCAAGGGTTGAGACCCGGGCGCGGGCGAAAGCCGTGCCGGTACGAAAGCAGGCGGCATGACGACGCTCGAGGACGGAAGTTTCGATCCGGGCGCGATCGAATCCCTCAAACGGGCGATGGCGCGCAGCCCGGACGGGGCCGAGCGGGTAATCGCGAAATTCCTGGCCGACGCTCCCGGCTGGGTCGAGACCGTCCGCGCCGCCGGCGCGCGCCAGGATTGGGGCGTGCTGGCGCGGACGGCGCACGATCTCAAATCGACCGCGCGATTGCTGGGCGGCAGGGGCCTGGGTCAGTTGGCGGCCCGGATCGAGGCCGCTGCCAAGACCGACCGGATGGCGGCCGAGGACGTGGCGCGGTTGGATGCCGCGCTTGCGGCCCTGAGCGCGGCGCTGGAACCCTACCGGGCTAGGGCATGATCGACCTGTCTTGAACCATAGGGTTCAAGACAGGTCGTGAATCATGCCCTCGTATCCCGCTCTGGACCGCGATCCGCGATTTGCATGGAATAGCGTCGGCGATTCCCTATGAACCGATCGCGGTCTAGCTGATTTCCGGCCAGGGGCGTTGGGCGGGGCGGCGTTCTTGGTAGAACTTGGCCAGGCGCAGCACGCCGATGTCGTCGAACCGCCGGCCGACGATCTGCAATCCGATCGGCAGGCCGCCGGCACCGTAGCCGCAATTGATCGACACCGCCGGATTCTCGGCCATGTTCCAGGGCACGGTAAAGCCGATATGCTCGAACGGCCGCTCGGGATCGTTGAGCGGCGAGGCCCAGTCGGCGGCATAGGATACGTCAGGCGCGGTCGGCGACAGCAGATAGTCGATGCCCTGGAACTGGATCGCCGCCGCCTTGCGCAGTTCCATCGTCCGATTGAAGCCCGCTATCACCTGCCGGCCCGAGCGCTGCGCGCCGGACTCGGCCCAGGCGCGGATATAGGGCAGGATCTTGGCGCGCTGCTCGGCGCTCAGATTGGCAACATCGTCATGGGCGCGCGCCCGCCAAAAATCGTCCAGCCCGTCGAGGATGGCGCGGGTCAAGATCGGCGCGACCGGCTGGATGCGGGCGCCGGCCTGTTCGAACACCTTGGCCGCGGCCAGGACCGCGTCACGAGTCGCCGGCGCCAGCGCCGTGCCGGCGCCGATCTCCATTTGCAGGCCGATGGTCAGGCCGCGCGGCACGATCGACAGATCGAGCCAGGGAATTTCCGCCGGCGGCAAGCTCATGCCGTCGCGCGCATCGGGGCGCGCCAGCACGGACATCATCAGCGCCGTGTCCTCGACCGTGCGCGTCATCGGACCGGCGACGCGGCCGACATAGGGCGGGTCGATCGGAATCCGGCCCAGGCTGGGTTTGTGTCCGACCAGGCCGCACCAGCCCGCCGGCAAGCGGACCGAGCCGCCGATATCGGTGCCGAGATGCAGCGGTCCGTAGCCGGCGGCGGCGGCCGAACCGGCGCCGGCGCTCGAGCCGCCGGGATTGCGCGTAAGGTCCCAGGGATTGCGCGCCAGCTTATGGAAGCTCGACAGGCCCGAAGACAGCATGCCGAAATCCGGCATGGTGGTCTTGGCCAGGATCACGGCGCCGGATTCGCGCAGGCGCGCAGCCGGCGGCGCATCGGCCTCGGCCGGAACCAGCGTCACCGCGGCGCAGCCCAGCGGCACCGGCACGCCCTTGGTGGCGATGTTTTCCTTGATGGTGGTGGGAACGCCGTCGACCGGTCCCGCCGGCCGGCCCTTGATCCAGCGCGCTTCGGATTCCCGCGCCTGGGCCAGCGCGGCTTCGGCATCGTAGGCCCACAGCGCGCACAGCTTGGGTTCGGCCCGCGCGATGCGCTCGATCACCGCCTTGGTCGCCTCGACCGGCGACAGGCTCTTGGCGCGAAAGCGCGCGACCATTTCGATCGCCGACATGTCGGCTAACGACGTCATCGGGGCTGGTTATCCTTGGTTCAAGCGCTTGACGAATACCACCTTGTCGTCATCGGGCGCATAGAAATCGGCCAAGCGCGCCTTCTCGGCGTAGCCCGCGGCGCGATAGAAGGCACGGGTCGGATCGTACTGCTTGCGCGAGGCGGTCTCGACGATCACTTGCCGGCCGCCGGCCGCAGCGATCAGGGACTCGACCCGATCCAGCACGGCGCGGCCGAGACCGCCGCCGCGACGATCGGCGCGCGCCGCGATCCAGAACAGATCCCAGCTCGCCAAGGTCAGCGGCACCCGTCCGTAGCAGGCGAAGGCCACGGTCTCGCCGCCCTCCATGGCGTAGAGGAAAGTCCACTCGCAATCCTCGCCCTCGGCCAGCTTGTCCTCGACCATGGCGCCGACCATGGCGATTTCTTCGGCGCTGAAGAATCCGGTCGAGGCGCAGATCGCGCGCACGGCGGCGACGTCCTCGGGCTGCGAGCCATCGCGCCAAACCGGTTCCGGGGCGGGCGACGCGGCCGGCTTGGCGCGCGCCGGGCGGGCGGGACGGGTGGCGGCTTCGACCAGCCGGCCGATATAGCGCTGATAAGTCTCGCCGCGCGCGCCCAGCGCTGCGATCAGCCCGACTTCGGGCGTCAGGCAGGGATTGGAATTGACGTCCAGCACGAAGGGGCGGCCCGCCGCATCGACCCGGAAATCCACCCGCGCGCAGCCCGTCAGGCCGAACAGGCCCCAGCAGGCACGCGCCAGGCTTTCCATCTCGCCGCGGAGGCCGGCCTCGCCTGGGCAAGCGGCGAGGCTGCGCGGCGTGGTGAAGAATCCGCCGCGGCTGTCATCCCATTTGGCGTCGTAATCGAGAATCTGCGGCCGATCCGCCGGCCAGCCGAGGAACAGCACTTCGCCCAGCGGATAGGCCTCAGGCCCCGCGGGCCCTTCGACCAGAAGTTGGTTGAACTCGCGACCGGCGATGGCGCGTTCGACATACCACTGCCCGCCATGGCGGCGCCGGCGCTCGGCCAGGATCGGCGCGATCCGGGCGGGATCGTCGACAATGGCGTCGGGACCCAACCCGACCGAGCCCGGCTCCCACACCGATTTGACGATCCAGGGTCCCGAACTTTCGGCGGCGGGAACCGCGCCCGGCTCGGACCAGTCGGGCGTCGGAATCCCTGCGCGACGCAGCATCGCCTTGGACAAGGGCTTGTTCGAAGTCAGATAGAGCGCGTCCGCATTGCAGCCGGTAAAGGGCAGGCCGAGGCTTTCGCATAGCTGCGCGCCGGCGGCGATGAAGCGGCCATCGCCCGCTACGGCCTCGACCAAATTGAACACCAAGTCCGGAGCCAAGCGCCCGAGCGCTTGCTTGCCGGCGCCGAGATCGGCATCGAGCGCAAGCCGCTCGACCGCATGGCCCAGATCGACCAAAGCGCCTTCGACCGCCTCGACCATGTCGAGCGTGTCGATCGCATCCGGCGGAGCGTCCGCCGGGATGGCGTCGTGCAGGACGACGACTTTCATCGGCGCTTGCGCGGGACCACGCGCGCCCGATCCGAGCGACGGCGCGAAGCGGCACCCGAAACGATGGCGGCGATCAGCCGGTCGTAACCGAAGCCGGCCTGGGTGCAGAGGATCGGCAGATCGGAATGCTCGGGGTGAAGCCCGGGCAGCGGATTGACTTCGAGGAAGTGCGGCCGGCGGTTCGCATCGGAGCGCAGATCGATGCGGCCGGCATCGCGGCAACCCAGCGCCCGCCAAGCCGCCAGCGCCACCCGCGCCGCCGCCTTGGCCTCGCGATCTTCGACCAGGCCGTAGCGCACCAAGCTTTCGCAGTCCTCTTTCTCGGCATAGCCGTATTCGCGCCCGGGATCCTTGAGCCCGACCTCGAGCACGCCGATGGCGCGCGCCCGCGCTCCCGCGCCGACCAGGCCGACGGTGAATTCGCGTCCCGGCAGATAGCGTTCGACCAGCACCGGCTGGCGATAGCGCCGCAGCAAGCCGCCGACCACGGCGCCGAGTTCGCGCCGATCGCGGATGCGCGAGGCGGTGGAAATGCCGCGTCCGGTGCCTTCGGCGATCGGCTTGGCGAAGACCGGGAAGGGCAGGCGGCAAGCGGCCAGGTCGGCCGGGCTTTCGATCGCCGCGAAGTCGGCGGTCGGCACGCCGGCGTCGCGCACCACGCGCTTGGTCAGGCCCTTGTGCAGGGTCAGCGCCATCACCATCGGATCGGAGAAGGTGCAGGCGATGCCGTAGGCTTCCAGCAGCGCCGGCACCTGCGCTTCGCGGGCGAAGCCGCCCAGTCCCTCGGCGATGTTGAACACCAGATCCCAGCGCTGGCCGCGGGTCAGGCGCTTGGCCAAGTCCTCGATCGCGCCGATGCGCTGGGTCGCATGGCCCAGCCGCCGCAAGGCAGCTTCGATCGCAGCGATGGTGTCGGGGCGATCGAACTCGGCGGTCTCTTCCTCGCTGAACCCGCGCGCCCGATAGGCGGCGCGCAGGTTGTAGGTCAGGCCGATCCGCACCGCGCGGGATCAGACCCGCGCCGGCGCGGCCCCGGCCTTGAGCGCGGCGCCGACGCGCCCGTCGGGATCGGGATAGCGGTAGGTCCCGCCCTCGAAGTTGCGCAGCACCAGGAAATCGCCGTCGCGCCCCTGCACGTAATCGGGCGCCAGCGTCACCTTGCCGCCGCCGCCCGGCAGGTCGATGACGTAGTGCGGCACGGCATAGCCGGTGGTGTGGCCGCGCAGGCCCTCGACGATCTCCAGCCCCTTCTCGATCGGGGTGCGGAAATGGGCCGAGCCCGTGATCGGATCGCATTGGAAGATGTAGTAGGGCTTGACCCGGCGCATCAGCAGGCCGTGCATCAGCGCCTTCATCGTCGCCACCGAATCGTTGACGCCCTTCAGCAGCACGGTCTGGCTGCCCAACGGCACGCCGGCATCGGCCAGGCGGTCGCAGGCCTCGGTGACTTCCGGCGTCAGCTCGCCGGGATGGAGGAAATGCAGGCTCATCCACAGCGGATGATGCTTCTTCAGCATGCGGGTGAAGGCCGGGGTGATGCGCTGGGGCAGCACCACCGGCTGCTTGGTGCCGATGCGCACGAACTCGACATGCTTGATCCTGCGCAGCCGGCCCAGCAGGTAGTCGAGCTTCTCGTCGGCCAGGGTCAGCGGATCGCCGCCCGACAGCAGCACGTCGCGGATGGTGGGCGTGGCCTCGATATAGTCCAGCGCCTTTTCCCATTGCGGCACGCTGAAGTGATATTCGCCGCCGGCATTGCCGACCATGCGCGAACGCGTGCAGTAGCGGCAATAGGTCGAGCAGAAACCGGTGGTCAGGAACAGCACCCGGTCGGGATAGCGGTGCACCAGGCCGGGGACCTTGGCGTCGTGATCTTCGCCCAGGGGATCGTCGGCCTCGCCCGGCGAGCGCAGATATTCGCCCTCGACCGGCACCACCGTCTTGCGCAGCGCATCGGTGGGGTCGGTTTCGTCGAGCAGGCTGGTGTAGTAGGGCGTGATGCCCAGCGGCAGCGCGCCGGTGTGGCGGCCGATCGCCGCGCGCTCTTCCTCCGACAGCTTCAGCACGCGGTCGAGATCGGCCAGCGACTTGAAGCGCGCGCGCGCCTGCCAGCGCCAATCGTTCCACTCCGCCAAGGTGGCGTCGGGATAGAAGCGCTTGCGAAAGGCGTTGGTGCGGGGACTGAGCGGGAAGCGGTGATAGTAGCGAGAGGTCTTGGCGGCACCGCCGAGCGGATCGAAGAACGGAAGGACGTTGGAGCCGGGTTCGGGCTTGGGTGTCGACTTCTGTCTGACCGGGACGGCGGTGGTGGTACTTGAAGGCTCGGTCTTAGCGACGACGAGCGCGTCTTCTTTCATGACAGGGAGTTCTCCCTCCTGTTTTGCGCGGATCGATTCGCGATCCGGCTTTTGCGCGGATCGATTCGCGATCCGGCGTACCCGATTGGGTCACACTGGATTCGGTATCTACCCAGGCCTCGGCCGGAAGTCCATAGCCCTTGTGGCTAGAGGCAAGATCAGCCCCAAGGGCTCGCGGACATGATGGCGTGCATCCAAACTGGAGCAATCGATGCAGGAATTCCTGCCGCTTCGTTCCGAATCGTCGCCAAGCCGCGCAAATACTGGAGAAATCGCGCATGGTGCGATTCGACGTCGAGCCGTCGAGTCGGCCGACGGAATCGCGCGGCCGAAAAACCGCTGTGGCTTCGATGCATCGTATCGCCGCGCGCAAAGTCGCGCCGGTCGATGGTCGCGGCCGCGAAGCGCCGATCAAGCCGGGCCGATTCGCCCCCATCGCGCCATGCATGCTAACCTTGCCGCATGGGTGAGAGTCTGTTGACATGGTTGGTAAGCGCGGCCGCATTTCTCGGCTTGGCGATCGTCTATCGGCGTATCGCCATCGGTCATTGGCCGCGCATGGACGAAATGCACTGGCGCGGGCTGATCGTGTTGGCGCTGGTGGCGGGCGCGATCCCGGCATTCCTGAATTGGCTGTGGGATCCGCGCCAAGTCGAATTGCCGACCGAACTGCAGCGCCGCATGCAAATCGATTCCGCGCGGCGCTGATTTTCCGATTCCTGACGTGATCGAACTGACCATCGCCGCGCTGGGCGCGAAAGGCGACGGTATCGCCCATCACCAAGGCCGCGATTATTTCGTGCCGCTGGCGGCGCCGGGCGATCGCGTGCACGTGGTCGCCGGCGCCGAGCGGCGCGAAGGCACCGAGGCCCGAATCGAACGCCTGATCGCGCCGGGACCCGACCGGGTCGAACCGCCCTGCCGGCATTTCGGCGATTGCGGCGGATGCGCCCTGCAGCATCTGTCCGATGCGTTCTATGCGCGGTGGAAGGCCGCGCGCTTGACCGAAGCGCTTGCCGCCCATGGCATCGTTTGCGCGATCGAGGGGATGGCATCGGCGCCGATCGCCAGCCGCAGGCGCGCGCGCTTCGGCGTCGCCGCCGGCGCAATCGGATTCCGCCGTCGCTTCAGCCACGCCATCGTCGACATCCCCGATTGCACGATCCTGCGGCCGGCGCTGCACGAGACTTTGCGAGCGTTGCGCAAACGAAAAGCGTTTCCGGAAGGCGAGTTCGAGCTGCTCGAGACCGAGGGCGGCATCGATCTGAAGCTGAGCCGGGGCGAGTCGTCAAATCCGGGTTGGCGACGCCGCCAGGCGGCGCTGGCCGAGGAACTCGATCTGGTGCGACTGTCCTTGCGCGGGCAGGATTCGGCCGAGGTCATCGTCGAGCGTCGCGAGCCGTGGCTCGATTTCGGCGGCGTCGCCGTCGTGCCGCCGCCGGGCGGCTTCGTCCAGCCGACGCGCGAGGGCGAGATCGCGCTGCGCGCGGCGGTGCTCGAGGGCGTCTCCGGGGCGAGGCGCGTGGTCGACTTGTTCGCCGGTTGCGGCACTTTCGCCTTGCCCTTGGCGCGCGATCGCCAGGTCCATGCCGTCGACATGGATGCCGCGGCGCTGGCGGCGCTGGATCGGGCAGGACGCAAGGCGGGGCTGGTGAGGCTGTCGCAGGAGAAGCGCGATCTGTTTCGCCGGCCGCTGGCGCGCGACGAACTCAAGCCGTTCGATACCGCGATCTTCGATCCGCCGCGCGCGGGCGCGCCCGCCCAGGCCAAGGCGCTGGCGCAAAGCCGCGTCGCCTGCGTCGTCGCCGTCAGCTGCAATCCGGCGACGCTGGCGCGCGATCTCGGCTATCTCGTCGCCGGCGGTTATCGCATCGAACGGGTCGTGCCGTACGATCAGTTCCGCTTTACCCCCCATCTCGAGACCGTAGCGGTATTGCGGCGCGGGTAAGTTCGCCGCGCGCGGCGCTGGCTTCGTGCCGGACATCGGGCTACAAAAGATTCGGCAACCGATTCCAGGGGGCACGCATGTCGAAATTCCTCATGTCGCGCGAGAATCCGGATGGCTGGACGCTCGAAGATCTGCTGACCGAAATCCAAAACGACGTCATTCGACGCTGCGAAAAGATTTGCGACGATCGCAGGCCCGAATCGCGTCAAGTGCTGCAGAACAATTTCGAGATCCTGTCGTTGCTTGGCCGCGCGAGCGAACTGTCGCGGGAATCCACCAAAATTCTCAACAGCTTGGGGCCGGCCGAAGGGCCGCGCGGCAAGCCGCGCATCGGTTGACTTCGGGACCCGAAAAAATTTCGGCGATTTCCGCTTGACTCCTTGGCTGACTAGGCCTAATTGACCGCCCTCCGCCGGTTGAAGGCAGTAAGGACCTGACCCGAGGTCACTCGGGCGGGGTTTTGTCGCCTCTGGCCGGCCGCTGATGGACAAGTAAAGGAAGGGAAGGGAAGCCTGGGCGGCGGTGCCTAGGTGCGTGGAAACACGTGCCATGGGACCAGCTCTGCTCAAGGCTGACTTCATTTCGTGCCAAGTCGGGCGCAAGCTCGGCTTGAATCGGGATGGGGGTTCCCGGTCGGAGCGGGCGAGGGCTCGAACCGGATCGGGAATTTGTAGGTCAGTGAGAGTAGAGCGGGGTCCATCGCCGTCGAAAGCACGAGAGGGTGCGGACGATGGCAATGAACTTGAGAGTTTGATCCTGGCTCAGAGCGAACGCTGGCGGCACGCCTAACACATGCAAGTCGAACGCCTGTCGCAAGACAGGAGTGGCGGACGGGTGAGTAACGCGTGGGAACCTGCCCCTTGGTTCGGAACAACCCTTGGAAACGAGGGCTGATACCGGATAAGGCCTGAGGGCGAAAGATTTATCGCCGAGGGAGGGGCCCGCGTCCGATTAGGTAGTTGGTGGGGTAACGGCCCACCAAGCCTGGGATCGGTAGCTGGTCTGAGAGGACGGCCAGCCACACTGGGACTGAGACACGGCCCAGACTCCTACGGGAGGCAGCAGTGGGGAATATTGGACAATGGGGGAAACCCTGATCCAGCGATGCCGCGTGGACGATGAAGGCCTTAGGGTTGTAAAGTCCTTTCGCCGGGGACGATAATGACGGTACCCGGAGAAGAAGCCTCGGCTAACTCCGTGCCAGCAGCCGCGGTAAGACGGAGGAGGCTAGCGTTGCTCGGAATCACTGGGCGTAAAGCGCATGACGGCGGTCATGCAAGTCGGACGTGAAAGCCCGGGGCTCAACCCCGGAGTTGCGTTCGGGACTGCATGACTCGAGGCCGGGAGAGGATGGTGGAATTCCCAGTGTAGAGGTGAAATTCGTAGATATTGGGAAGAACACCGGTGGCGAAGGCGGCCATCTGGCCCGGTTCTGACGCTTAAGTGCGAAAGCGTGGGGAGCAAACAGGATTAGATACCCTGGTAGTCCACGCTGTAAACGATGCGCGCTAGACGTTGGAGGGTTAGCCCTTCAGTGTCGGAGCTAACGCGATAAGCGCGCCGCCTGGGGAGTACGGCCGCAAGGTTAAAACTCAAAGGAATTGACGGGGGCCCGCACAAGCGGTGGAGCATGTGGTTTAATTCGACGCAACGCGAAGAACCTTACCAGCCCTTGACATGGTAGACAGCGGAGTGGGGAGACCTGCTCGTCGGTTCGGCCGGGTCTATCACAG
>VGDZ01000050.1 GCA_016869515.1 Alphaproteobacteria bacterium
CGGCGATGTTCCGGTTTCCACATCGGGCACCCTCCCTCTCCGATTCGGGTGCCTCGTAACGAATCACATCCGATTCCCTAGATTCAAGAAGTTTCCGGTTGGGCTCTGAGGTGGGTCAAACGGGAGGGCTCGTGGCGATGGCGGGTCGAATCCGAAGTTGACGCATGCTAACCATGGACGAATCGCGACGCAAGGAAATCCGCACATGAACGAGACCGGACCGGCCTTCGACCGCCGCTTTTTCCGCGAGGCTTGGGCCTTGGCCACGCCCTATTGGCGATCGGAAGAGAGGCGCATGGCATGGATTCTACTGGCGGTGGTGGTGAGCCTGAACATCGGACTGGTCTACGTCAACGTCTTGATCAACCAGTGGAGCAACGATTTCTACAACACGCTGCAGAATTTCGATGCCGACGGCTTTTTCGAGCAGCTGGCGCGCTTCGGCGTGCTGGCGGCGATCTACATCGTGATCGCGGTCTATCAGCTCTATCTCAATCAGATGCTGCAGATCCGCTGGCGGCGCTGGCTGACCGAGCGCTATCTCGAATCCTGGCTGGCGGATCGCGGCTATTACCGCATGGGGCTGTTGGCCGCGACCACCGACAACCCCGACCAGCGCATCGCCGAGGACCTCGAGCTGTTCGTCGCCAAGACCCTGACGCTGGGCCTCGGGCTGATGAACGCGGTGGTGACGCTGCTTTCCTTCGTCGTCATCCTGTGGGGGCTGTCGGGCTCGATCGAGGTGCTGGGCGTGAGCGTGCCGGGCTACATGGTGTGGGCGGCGCTGGCCTACGCCGTCGCCGGGACCTGGATCGCCAACCGCGTCGGCCGACCGCTGATCGGGCTCAACTTCCTGCAGCAGCGCTACGAGGCCGATTTCCGCTTCAGCCTGGTGCGCCTGCGCGAGAACACCGAGCAGGTCGCGCTTTACGGCGGCGAGGCGGCCGAGGCGCGCGGCTTCGCCCGCCGCTTCCATCAGGTGGTGACCAATTTCCGCGCCATCATGGAGCGCCAGAAGCGCCTGACTTTCTTCACCGCCGGCTATGGCCAGCTGGCGGTGATCTTCCCGGTGCTGGTGGCGGCGCCGCGCTATTTCGCCAAGGAGATCCAGTTGGGCGGCCTGATCCAGACCGCCTCGGCCTTCAACCAGGTGCAGTCGGCGCTGTCCTTCCTGATCTCGGCCTATCCCGAGATCGCGCTGTGGCGCAGCGTGGTCGAGCGGCTGATCGGTTTCTCGGCCAAGCTGGCCGAGCTGCGCCGCCAGCACCAGGAACGGCGCGTGGTCCATGCCGACAGCGCCGACGGGCATTTGCGGCTGGACGACGTCTCGATCGTGCTGCCCGACGGCAAGACCCTGGTCGGCGACATCGATCTGGATCTGGCGCCGGGCACGCGCACGCTGGTCAACGGGCCTTCGGGCTGCGGCAAGAGCGCCCTGTTCCGCACCATCGCCGGGCTGTGGCCCTTCGGCCAGGGCCGCGTCGCCCGGCCGCGGGGGCGGATCATGTTCGTGCCGCAACGGCCCTACCTGCCGCTCGGCACGCTGCGCCAGGCGATGCTTTATCCCGGCGGCACGGAAGACGGTTCGCCGGGCGATGCCGAGCTCAGGCGGCTGCTGGCCGACGTCGGTCTCGAACACCTGGCCGAAAAATTGGACGAGGGCGAGAACTGGCAGCAGGTGCTGTCGACCGGCGAGCAGCAGCGCCTGGCGCTGATCCGGGCGCTGATCCGCAAGCCGGACTGGCTGTTCCTCGACGAGGCGACCTCGGCCTTGGACCCGGCCAACGAAGAAAAGCTGTTCGCCATGCTGCGCCGGCGCCTGCCCGGGACGACGCTGGTCAGCATCGGCCATCGCGCCAGCCTGCGCGCCTTCCACGACAAGCGGCTGGAGTTCGACGGCCGCGGCGGGGTAGGCTTCGCCGCCGCCTGAACCCTCAACCCGCGAGGCCGATCCGATGTTGCTGCATCACCAGACCTGGGGCGAAGTCGAACGCTATCTCGGCGGCGCCAGCGGCATCGTCATGCCGATCGGCTCGACCGAACAGCACGGCCCCAACGGCCTGATCGGCACCGACGCCATCACCGCCGAGGCCATCGGCCGCGCCGTCGGCGAGGCGGTGGGGGCGATGGTCGGCCCGACCATCGGCGTCGGCATGGCCCAGCATCACATGGCCTTCACCGGCTCGATGACGCTGCGGCCCTCGACCCTGATCGCGGTGATCGACGATTACGTGACTTCGCTGGCGCGGCATGGCTTCCGCCGCTTCTATTTCGTCAACGGCCACGGCGGCAACATCGCCACCGTCGGCGCCGCCTTCAACGAGATCTATGCCCGGCTGTCGCTGGCCGAACCCGGCGCCAACCGGCCGGACGTGCGCTGCAAGCTGGCCAATTGGTGGCAGGGCGATGGGATTCCGAAGCTGTCGAAGGAATTGTTCGGCGACAAGGAAGGCAGCCACGCCACGCCGAGCGAAGTCTCGGTGACGCAGTTCCTGCATCCCGAGACCATCAAGCCGGTCGGGCCGATGACGGTCGCGCCCAAGGGCGGCTTTCACGACGCCGCCGACTATCGCCGCCGCTTCCCCGACGGCCGCATCGGCTCCGATCCGAGCCTGGCCAGCCCCGCCGCCGGCAAGCGCGTGTTCGACCGGGCGGTGGCCGAGCTGGTCGAGGACTATCGCAAGTTCATCGCCGAGCCGTGAGCCAGGGCCTGCCGCTCGACACCGTTCTATCGGCGCTGACCAGCCTGGTCCTGATCCTTTACGTCGTGCCGCTGGCGCTGCGTCTGCCCGAGCCCTGGCCGGCGCGTTTCAAGGTCGCGGCCATCGCCTGCTTCGGCCTGGCGCTGGCGGTGGCGCTCTACGCCGCGCTCGACCACTTCCTCTGAACCGCAGTGAAGGCCTGATAGGCCAGGGCCGTCAGGACCATGGCGCCGGCGGCCTATAGCCCAACCCCGGCATCACTCGATCAACAGCCCGCTATGCAGTAAACTCCCATTTCGCTTGGTACAAAAAATTAGGCAGGCCAGTTGTGGCGACCGTCGCCTCCTCCTATTCTGCTGTCGATGGCCCATTGCTCTTTGTTTGGCCGTCGAAAAATCCAACGCAACTGAACCCGCCAAGCTGCTAGCCGTCTTCGTCTCTGAAAGTGACGACAAAGAATCAACCGCCGCCGACAAGTAAGGAGTTTTTTTGTGACCATACGTATCGACTATGAGAAGGTCGCTCCCTCCGGTTACAAGGCATTGGGCGGCGTCTACCTTTACGTCGCGCAGTCTGGTCTCGATGGCGTGCTGGTGGAGTTGGTCTATCTGCGGGTTTCGCAAATCAACGGCTGTGCCTATTGTCTCGATTTTCACACCCGCAACCTTATCAATAAGGGTGTCGCGCCGGAAAAGCTGGCGCTAGTCCAGGTCTGGCCTGAGGCCGGTCGCATGTTTGACGATCGCGAGCGTGCTGCATTGCGTTGGGCCGAGACTGTCACCCGCGTCGCGGAGACGTCAATTCCCGACGACGAATTTCAAGCGGTCTCCGCTGTGTTCGGCGAGAAGGAAATCGTGGACCTGACAATCGGGATCGGTCTGATGAACTCGCTCAATCGCATCGCGATCAGCTTCCGTCGCCCGCCTCAAGCGGCCACTTCAGCGGCTATGTGAGTACTTTTAACGGCGCCCAACCGCTCACAGGGTTTTAACGATTCGGACGAAGGAGCCCGAGACGATTAAGAAATTGAGATTTGCGGAGGTGCGGATTGCGCTTTCCTCGCGGCCCAGTCGAAACTCCATAAGCGTCGTCTTGGAACCCTCGTCGATCAGACGGGTTGGGCGGGATAGGACGTCCTTAAGCACGTGCTGAAGGATGTCCACGAGATGCGCGCCGAGATTTTGACTGGGCCGGAACGCCGCTGACGTTGGAACGGGGAGGAACGAGCCCGGATCGTCGCGGAGACGCGACAGCCCGGGGCGATGGGCTCGGGGATCGCGCATCGGCATGGGATGAGCCGCAGTTTGCTGTATTCGTGGCGCCGCGAAGCGTCTAAGGCCTCCGGGACGGCGCCGGCCTTCGTCCAGGTGGTACTGGCGGAGACAAGCTCCGGGATATCGCCGACATCGCCGCGCCGGAAGCGCGTGGCAGCCTTGGTTGGTTCTGGGTCCCGGAACGGCATAATCGACCGCAAATCGCGCCGCCAAGATTTCGCCCGCCGAGGCCGCGGCCTGGAACTGGAATCCCATGACCGCCCGCGCCGTGGACAGCGCGGCCAGGATCGACCAGCGGAGAATGGGGACTTAGCCCGCGATCGCGGGCTTGACCGGCGGCGCAAGCGCCACCGGCGGTTCCTTGCCGATCACCGTCAGCTTGGGTTCGGTCTTCTCGTTGGGCCGCTCGGCGCGCCGGCAATGGCCCTCGAAGAAGGCGCCGGATTCGATGGCGATGGTCTCGTGCAGCACGTCGCCATGGACCACTGCGGTGCGGAAGATGCGAACTTCGCGGGCGTGGATGGTGCCCTGGACCTTGCCGCGGACCGACAGCAGGTCGGCCGAGATCTCGCCGATGACCGACGCCGTCTCGCCCACCGTCAGCGAACGCGCATTGATGTCGCCCTCGACCACGCCGTCGATCTGGACCTCGCCGTCCGAGGTCAGGTTGCCGACGATGTGCAGGCCGTTGGAAATCAGCGACGGCGCCGAGCGGAGCTCGGGGCGGTCGGGCTTCTTCTTTTCGCTGCGTCCGAACATGGTCTCAATGTACCCCAAGATGCGAGCCGGCGGCAACGAAGCGCGCCGGATCCATCGGATGGCCGCGGAACAGCACTTCGTAGTGCAGATGCGCACCCGAACTGCGGCCGGAGCTGCCCATCACGCCGATCACGTCGCCGGCCAAAAGGCGCTGGCCGACCTTGACCTTGATGGTCGAAAGATGGGCATAGCGCGTGGTCAGTTCGAGGCCGTGATCGACCTCGATCAGCCGGCCATAGGGTCCCGAGAACCCGGCGAAAGTGACGGTGCCGGGCGCGGTGACATGGATGTCGGGGCGGGCGCCGGCGCGGTTGGATGGCCGGATGTCGATGCCCTGGTGCATCGACCAGCTGCCGGTGAAGGGATCGATCCGCCGGCCGAAGCCGCTGGCGATGGAGCCTTCGCGCATCGGGAAGCCGAGCGGCATGCGGCCGACCACGGCGCTGAGGCCGGAATAGCGGCCGAGCGCCGCCTCGAGCGGGCGCGCCTGGCGCGACATGGTGGTGTCAATGTCGGCCGGCAGTCCGATCAACGGGCCGCCCAGGCCGACGCCGCCGCTGGCCACCGGCAGCGCGGCCTCGCCTAGCTCGCCCCTGGCGACGCGCGCCATCTCGTCGACCTTGATGCCGGTCATGGCGATGATCTGTTCGATCGTCTGGACGGATTCGCGCGCGCGGCTGGTGGTGCCCGCGACCAGCCCGGCCTGGGAGATGCGCATCTCGGCCACGCGCCGTTCCAGCGTCGCCACCTGCGCCGACAGTTCCTTGTTCTCGCTGCGGCTGCGCTCGCGCTCGCCCTGGCTTTCGCCCAGATTGCGCTGCGCCAGCGCCAGGCGATTCTCGGTCTTTTCGACCCGCCCGGCCAGTTCGCGCGTGGCCTTGATGGCGCTGTCGCGCTCGGCCGCGACCTGGTCGAGCTTGGCGGTGGCGGCGGCCAGGCGGCGGTCGATCTTGTCGCGCTCGCCGGCGGTGCTCTTCAATTCGGTCTCGAGGCCGGCAAGCCGCTTGGACACGGCTTGGGCCGATTCGCGCACCGCGTCGCGCTCGGCGATCACCGCCGCCAGATCGGCCGTGACCGAGGACAGCCGGCTTTCCAGCGCCTCGTTGCGGCCGGTCGAGCCCTTGAGCGAGCCTTCGAGCTGGGTGACGCGCCGCCCCAGCGACTGGCGCGACTGCTCGGCGCCGTCGCGGGCCTCGGTGGCGCGGTCGAGTTCGTGAGTGAGCGAGGACAGGCGCCGTTCCAAGGTCAGCTTGTAGTCGATCAGGCCGATGATCTGGCGATGATTGGCCTCGAGTTCGCGGGTGATCGCCAGCATGCGGTCCTGCTGGGATTCCAGCGCCTCGGCCAGGCGGCTGTAATCGCGCTCGACCTGGGCGATGCGGTCGTCCTTGGCGGCGATGGTCAGCTTGCGGTCGACATAGCTGGCGCTGACGAACGCCACCCAACCCAGCGCCGCCAGCGCGGCCATGGTCATGGCGATCTGGCTGCCCGAACTCAGGGTGACGAAACGCACCTGGCCCCGGCTGCGGTGGATCACCTGCCGTTCCGGAAAGAAGCGATCGATCGCCCCCCGAACCTTATGGCTAAAGCTGTCGGTCATTCCGTCGGTTGACCCCGGCGCGTTATGCCTGACTACCCTGATGGCGGCATTCCACCCGATCAGCCGGATCTTGGCAACCCCTAGATTCGATTCGCAAATTCCCTACTTGACGGGCTTCGACAAGGCCTTGAGCGCGGCCAGGACTTCGGCCACGTGGCCAGGAATTTTGACCTTGCGCCACAGCCCCCGAATGCGGCCCCGACCATCGATCAGGAAAGTGGCGCGCTCGATTCCCATGTACTTACGGCCGTACATGCTTTTTTCCACCCAGGTGCCATAGGCCTCGCAAGTCTTGCCGTCCTCGTCGGCGGCCAGCGTCACCTTCAGCTTGTGCTTGGCCTTGAAGGCATCGTGGCGTTTGACCGAATCCCGCGACACCCCCACCACCGCCGCCCCCAGCTTGGCGAAGGCCTTGGCCTGGGCGGTGAAATCCAACGCCTCGCTGGTGCAGCCCGAGGTGTCGTCCTTGGGGTAGAAATAGAGCACCAGCGGCTTGCCCTTGAACGAAGTTAGGCTAGCGCGTCCGCCGCCATCGGCCGGCAGATCGAAGGCCGGCGCTTCGGCGCCCAGGTCGAGCGTCGTGGTCATGTCGGGACTCCGTTCGGTAGGGGATGCCATCGCCGCGGCGATCAGCTTGGGACACAGTACCGCCAGACGGGCCTGGGTGTCCTTCAGCTTGGCTTCCAGCGCGGCGAAATCCTTGGCGTCGCCGATCCGCGCCAGGCCCTTGAGCAGGGCCGGCGGAGCCGCGGCGGGATCGAACCGGCCCTCGATCGCCAGCCTGAGCAGCGCCATCAGATCGCCATAAAGGCGATAGGCGGCGATCAGGGATTCGGCCTCGACCTGGCCCAGCGCATCCGCCTCGGCCAGGGCCTGCAAGGCCTCTCGGGTGTTGGTTTGCAGCACCTCGGGCCGGCCGGCGCCGTGGCGCAGCAGCAGAGTCTGAGCGACGAACTCGACATCGACCTGGCCGCCGGCGACGTGCTTGAGATCCCAGGGATCGCGTCCGCCATGCTGGTGCTCGATGCGCGCCCGCATCTCGATCACGTCGGCCACCAGCTTGGCGGGGTCGCGCCGCCGGCGCAGCACGCTGGCGATCGCTTCGCGCACCCGCGCCACCAAAGCCGGCGAACCCGACACCACCCGCGCCCGGGTCAGCGCCATGTGCTCCCAAGTCCAGGCATCCTTCATTTGGTAGGCGAGGAATCCTTCGAGCGGCACCGCGATCGGTCCGGCATTGCCCGAGGGCCTAAGGCGCATGTCGACATCGTAAAGCTTGCCCTCGGCGGTGGGCGCGGTGATGGCGTTGATATAGGCCTGGGACAGGCGCTGGTAATAGTGGCTGGCGGGCAGGGACCGCGCGCCGTCCGACTGCGCCTCGGGCGGGTGATGGTAGACGAAAATCAGGTCGAGATCCGAGGCCGCGGTCATCTCGCCGCCGCCCAGCTTGCCCAGTCCGACCACGGCCATGGCGCCGCCCTTGATCCTGCCGTGGCGCTGGGCGAAGTCGGCCTCGACCACCGGCGCCAGCCGCTCCAGTGCCGCCTCGGCCAGCGCGGCATAGGCGCGGCCGGCGCGGGCGCCGTCGGCCTTGCCTTGCAGCAGATGCAGGCCGATCTGAAAGCGCCGCTCCGCCACCACCCGCCGCAGCGCATCGAGCGCGTCCTGCAGATCGCGGCTGCCGGCCAGGGCGTCGTCGATCTGACGGGCGATGGCGGCGCGCGCCGGCAGCTCGGCGAAGAAGTCGTCGCCCAGCACCGCATCCAGCAGCGAGGCGCCGCGGCTCAGGATCTCGGACAGCCGCGGCGCGGTGCCGAGAATCTCCGCGGTCAGCGCCAGAAGCTGCGGCCGCGCCGCGAACAACGCGAAGACCTGCACCCCCGCCGGCAAGTTCTTGAGGAACTCGTCGAAGCGGGCGAAGGCATAGTCGGGGTTGCCGGTCTCGGCCAGGACCTTGAGCAGCGCCGGCATCAGCGCGGTCAGCGCCTCGCGCGCGCGCTCGGAGCGCATGGCGCGGTAGCGGCCGTGATGCCAGCCGCGGATGGTGGCGGCCACCGCCGGCGGCTGGCCGTAGCCGAGGCCGGCCAGGGTGCGCAACGTCTCGGGATCGTCCTCGACCCCGGTGAAGACCAGATTGCCGCCCTCGGACAGCGCCGGCGCGGCCTCGAACAGCCGGGCGTAATGGCTCTCGACCCGCATCAGCACGGCGCGGGTCTCGGCCTCGAACTGGGCCCGCTCGGCGAAGCCCATGAAGCGGGCGAGATGGTCGAGCGCCTCGGCCGCCTCGGGAATGAGCTGGGTCTGCTCGTCGTTGAGCATCTGCAAGCGATGTTCGAGCGTGCGCAGATAGCGATAGGCCGCGACCAATTCGTCGCGCACCGCCGCCTCCAGCCGTCCGGTCGCGACCAGGGCGTCGAGCGCGCCCAGCGTGGTGGCGGCGCGCAGCCGCGGATCGCGGCCGCCGGCGATCAACTGCTGGGTCTGAGCGAAGAACTCGATCTCGCGGATGCCGCCGCGGCCCAGCTTGATGTTGTGGCCGGCGACGGCGACGGTGCCGTGGCCCTTGTGCTGGTGGATCTGGCGCTTGAGGGAATGGATGTCGGCGATGGCGGCGAAGTCGAGGTGGCGCCGCCAGACATAGGGCACCAGGCGCTTGAGGAAGGCCTCGCCGGCGGCGATGTCGCCGGCCACGGCGCGGGCCTTGATCATCGCCGCCCGCTCCCAGTTCTGGCCGAAGGTCTCGTAGTACTGCTCGGCCGCGGCCATCGGCATCACCACGGGCGTCGAGCCGGGATCGGGCCGCAGCCGCAGATCGACCCGGAAGACGTAGCCGTGCTCGGTGCGGTCCTGCAGCAGCCGCACCAGGCGCTGGGTCAGGCGGATGAAGTATTCCTCGGGCGTGCGCGAGCCGCGGTAGCGCACCGCGTCCTGGTCGAAGAACAGCATCAGGTCGATGTCGCTGGAATAGTTCAGCTCGCGCGCCCCCAGCTTGCCCATGCCGATCACCGCCAAGCCCGAGCCGCGGCCGGGATACTCGGGATCGGGGATCGCGATCTGGCCTTCGGCCGCGCCCTCGCTCAGCAGCGCGCCCAGCGCCGCCTGCAGCGCGGCCTCGGCGAAGTCGCTCAGCGCTTGGGTGACACGTTCGAGCGGCCAGCGCCCGGTAAGGTCGGCGATGGCCACGGTCAGCGCGGTGCGCCGGCGGGCGATGCGCAGATCGCGCGCCAGCGGCGCGGTGCCCTCCTCGGCGTCGAGGCCGAGTTCGGCGACGTGCTGGAGAATCGCGGCCATCGCCCGGTCGGGATCGTCGGCGGCGCGCTCGATCAGGAATTGCGATTCGTCGAGCGCGCATTGGCCGAGAAACGGGCTGTGGCCGAACAGGTCGGTCAGCAGCGCCCGCCCGGCAGCGCCCTTGGCAAAGGCCTGGGCGCGGGTGCGGGCGGGACGCGGCGCCGCGGCGGCCAGTTCGGCCCAGCGCTCGAAGCCCAGTTCGACCGCCTTGCGGTCCAGCGGCGCGGGCAGGGCGGTTGCCGCCCGAGAGGCGGGCGCGCGAGGCTTTCCGAGGGCCATGGCAATGCGGCACACTGCGCGGCGGAGTCGGCCGGGTCAAGTCGCGGGAAGGCCCGCGACGGCCGAAGGATCGAGGCATGCTGCCGCGGGAACTGAAGGCGATGCTGCGGGCGCTGTTGGCGCTGGCTTCGACCGTGCTGGTCGTGCCGGCGCTGCTGGCGGCGTGGCTGCTGGCGGCGGGCAGCCTGGTGCTGGACCCGCTCTTGCCCTATCTGCCCGAGGCGGTCGCCTGGAGCGCGACGCCGTGGCGGATCCATCTCGGCGGCCTGTCCTTCCATTGGGGCGGCGAGCCGCGGCAGTTCTTCATCCGCGTGCGCGATCTCGAGGTGCGCGAGCAGTCCGGCCGCATGCTGGTCGAACTGCCCGAGGCCGATGTCGACCTGTCGATCGATGCCCTGGTCGGCGGGATGATCGCGCCGACCCGGATCGCGGTCGGCGGGCTGACCATCACGCTCGAACACGGCTTCGACGGGCGCATCGGCCTCGCCGGCATCGCTCGCGACGAGGTGGCCGAGGAAGAGGACGGGGCCGGCATCGCGGCCATCCTGGCCGATTTTCGGGCGGCGCCGGATCGCGCGCGGCCGACCGGCTGGCTGCGCGAGGTCCGCTTCGGCGGTTCCACCCTGACGCTGCTGGATCGGCCGAGCGGGGCGCGCTGGGTAGCGCGCGAGAGCGATTTGACCCTGACCCGCCGCGACGACGGCATCGAGTTCGGATTGGCGCTGGCGCTGGAATTCGGCAACCAGCGCGTGCCGGTGCGCGGCCAGGGCAGCTACCGTTCGGGCGGCAAGACGGCGGCGGTGGCGCTGGAGTTCGAGGGCCTGTCGACCGCGGCCTTGGCCGATCGCGTGCCTTTGTTGGCCGATCTGGCCGCGCTCGACACCAGGCTGGACGGCAGGATCGAGATCGGCCTGGGCGAGGACGGCGCGCTGGCGCCGATCGGGTTCGGCCTGCGCGCGGCTTCGGGCAGCTTCCGGCACGCTCAACTGGCGCCCAAGCCGCTGGCGATCCGCGATCTGGTCGCCGAGGGGCGCTATCACGTTTCGCCGCCGATCTTGGACTTGAGCCGCTTCCGGCTCGACACCCAGGGTCCGTCGATCGAGGGACGCGCTTTCGTGGCGGATGCGCCTGGAAGTCCGGCCATGGCCGTCGATGCGCGCTTCGGAGGATTGCGGCTGGACGCATTGTCCGTCTATTGGCCGGCCGGGTTCGCCAACGAGGCGCGCGACTGGGTGCTGGAGAACGTGCCGCAGGGCATGGTCGATCGCGGGCACTTCGCGCTGCATCTCGACCCGGGCGACCTCAAGGCCAGCCGATTGCCCGAAGGCGCGGTGCGGCTGGATTTCGACTTTTCCGGAGCGCGCGCGCATTACCTGCGCCCGCTGCCGCCGATCGTCGAGGGCCGCGGCCACGCCCGCATCACCGAAACCGCGTTCGAGCTGACTCTGGTCGAGGGTCGGGTCGACGAGCTGCAGGCCCATCAGGGCCATGTCCGCATCGTCGGCCTCGACCGGGACGAGCCGCAGGCCGTGATCGGGGTCACGGTCGAGGGCGCGATCGCCCGCCAGCTTTGGGTGATCGACCATCCGCCGCTGGAACTGCCGCGCAGCCTCGGCCTCGATCCGACTCGGATCGGCGGCCGCGCCGCCACCCGCGTCCAGCTCGACTTCCCGCTGCGCGCGACGCTCGGCCACGAGGACGTCCATGCCCAGGTCGAAAGCCGGGTCGAAGGCGCCAGCGTGCCCAAGGCCTTCGCCAACATGGACGTCACCCGCGCCGACATCGTGCTGCGCGCCGACAATTACGGACTCGAGGTCGACGGCCGCGCCGCGATCAACGGCGTCCCGGCCGAGGTTCATTGGAGCGAGGTGTTCGAGCCGATCGACGGCATCACCAGCCGCTATCGGCTGGCGATGCGCACCGACGATCGCCAGCGCCGCGCGCTGGGCATCGATTTCGGCGATCAGGTGCGCGGACCGATCATGGCGCGGGCCAGCGCGCGGATGAATGGCGATGCGCTGGTCGATGCCGAACTGGCGCTCGATCTGACCGCGACCAATCTCGATCTGCGGCTGCCGACCTGGCGCAAGGCCGCGGGCGAGAGCGCCGGGGCCACCGTCGCGGTCGTCGGCGAAAACGGCGTCCTGCGGCTGACGCGGATCGAGATCGACAGTCCGGGCGTTTCGGTCCATGCGGTGGGCGAGCTGCAGGGGTTGGAGAAGCTGCGGTTTCTCAAGGTGGCACGATTCCGCCAGGGCGAGACCGACGTCCAAGCCATGATCGAGGCCACCGAGTCGGGTGGCTACGCCGTCGGCATCAAGGGCACGGCGCTGGATCTGCGGCCGCATCTGGCGGCCTTGCTGACGCCGTCCGAGAGTGGACAGCCGCCGCTGCCGGAACTGGACATCGACCTCTCGATCGGGCGGGTGCTGCTGGGACCGGGCGATCCGGTGCGGCATGTCGAAATGACCGCGCACTACCGCGGCGAACGGTTGACCATGCTGGCGGCCGAGGCCGGCCTCGGCACGGCGCCGTTGCGCATCTCGCTGCGCGCGGGCGATCGGCCGCAGACCCGGGTTCTGTCGGTGGCTTCGGCCGATGCCGGCGCGCTCTACAAGGCGCTCGACATCTCGGGTCAGATCCGGGGCGGGCACATGGCGATCGAGGTGACGATCGACGACCGCGCCCCCGACGCGCCCAGCCAGGGCAAGGCGGTGATCGAGGACTTCTACCTGATCGACCTGCCGGTGGCGGCGCAGCTTCTGTCGGTGGCGTCGCTGACCGGGTTGGCCGACACGCTGCGCGGCGACGGCATTTTCTTCAAGCGCTTCGAGTCCGAATTCACCGCGACCTCGAAGCAGGTGGCGTTGCGCAACACCGCCGCCGCCGGACCGGCGCTGGGCGTGACCGTCGAGGGCACGGTCAACCGCGAGGCCGGGACGCTGGACCTGCGCGGCACGCTGTCGCCGGCCTATACCCTCAACGCCGCGCTGGGCAACATCCCGGTGATCGGCCGGCTGTTCGCGGCGCGGCCGGGCGAGGGCCTGGTCGGTCTCAACTACGCCATCAAGGGACCGGCGGCCGAACCCAGCGTCGCGGTGAATCCCTTGTCGGTCCTGACGCCCGGCTTCCTGCGCCGCATCTTCAACATTTTCAGCGACGAGCCGCCGCCGCCCTGAGGCTCATCCGCCGAGCAGGCGCACCGCGGCGTCGCGCTCGAACAGGTACAACAGCACGCGCAGCGCCTGGCCGCGAGTCCCGGCCAGGCCGGGATCGCGCTCGATCACCAGCCGCGCATCGTCGCGCGCCACGGTCAGCAGCTCGCCATGGGCGCCGATCTCGGCCAGGCGGAATTCGGGAAAGCCCGACTGCCGCGTGCCCAGCACCTCGCCCGCGCCGCGCAAGCGCAGATCGGCCTCGGCGATGACGAAGCCGTCCTCGGTCTCGCGGACGGTCTTCAGCCGCTCGGCCGCGGTCTCGGTCAAGGGCTTGGCGTAAAGCAGCAGGCAGGTCGAGCGTTCGGCGCCGCGGCCGACCCGGCCGCGCAACTGGTGCAGCTGGGCGAGGCCGAAGCGCTCGGCCTGTTCGATCACCATCACGCTGGCGCCGGGTACGTCGACCCCGACCTCGATCACGGTGGTGGCGACCAAGAGCCGGGTCTCGCCGTCGACGAATGCCTGCATGGCGCGCTCGCGCTCGGGTCCCTTCTGCTGGCCGTGCACCAGCCCGACCCGGTCCTCGCCGAAGCGCGCCGCCAGCGCCGCGTGCCGCTGCTCGGCCGCGGCCAGGTCGACCAGTTCGCTTTCGGCGACCAAAGGGCAGATCCAATAGACCTGCTGGCCGCGGTCGAGCGCGCGGCCGATGCCCTCGACCGCCTCGGCCAGGCGGTCGAGCGGCACGGCGCGGGTGTCGATCGGCTTGCGGCCGGGCGGCTTTTCGGTCAGCCGCGAGACGTCCATGTCGCCATAAGCGGTCATCACCAGCGTGCGCGGGATCGGCGTCGCCGTCATCACCAACACGTCGGCGGCCTGGCCCTTGACCGACAGGGCGAGGCGCTGATGGACGCCGAAACGGTGCTGCTCGTCGATCACCACCAGGCCGAGGTCCTTGAAGGCGACGTCATCCTCGAGCAGCGCATGCGTGCCGATCAGAAGTGCGGTCTCGCCGGAGGCGATGCGCTCGAGCAGCTTGGCGCGCGCGGCACCCGTGGTGCGGCCGGTCAGCAGCTCGACCCGCGTGCCCGCCGCCTGCGCCAGGGGCGCCACGGTCTTGAGATGCTGGCGGGCCAGGATCTCGGTCGGCGCCATCAGCGCCGCCTGCGCGCCGGCCTCGACCGCCGCCAGCATCGCCATCAGTGCCACCACCGTCTTGCCGCTGCCGACATCGCCTTGCAGCAGCCGGACCATGCGCTTGGGCTTGGCCAGATCGGCGACGATCTCGGCGATCGCCGCCTCCTGGGCGCGGGTCAGGCGGAAGGGCAGGCTTTCGGTCAGCGTCCGGCGCAAGCGGCCGTCGCCGACCAAGGCGCGGCCGGATTTGCGCTTTTGCTGGGCGCGGATCAGCGACAGCGCCAGCTGGTTGGCCAGCAGCTCGTCATAGGCCAGGCGCTGGCGCGCCTGCGTGGTGGGCGCCAGATCGGCCTCGGCCTGCGGCGCGTGGGCCGAGCCCAGCGCGGCCCGCCAGCTTGGCCATTGGCGCTGGCGGCCGAAAGCGGGATCGAGCCAGTCGGGCAATTCCGGTGCGCGGGCAAGCGCGTTGTGGACCGCCTTGGCCAGCACCTTGGGCGTGATGCCCGCGGTCAGCGGGTAAACCGGCTCGATGGTGCAGACGCGCTCGAAGTCCTTGGGCTCGGCGATGACGTCGGGATGGGTCATTTGCAGCGTGCCCTGATAGTCCTCGAGCTTGCCGCTGACGACGCGCGGTTGGCCCTCGGGCAGCATGCGCTTGAGAAAGGGCGCCTCGGCATGGAAGAAGACCAGCGTCAGCTCGCCCGAATCGTCGTGGCAGCGCACGCGATAGGGCAGGCGCGGGCGGCGCGGCGGCTCGTGCTTGGCGACGGTGACGGTGACGGTGACGACGCGGCCGGGCGGCGCCGCGTCCAGCTTGGGCGAAAAGCGCCGGTCGATCAGGCCGCTGGGCAGGTGCCACAAAAGGTCGACCACCGCCGGCCCGACCAGCTTGCCCAGCGGCTTGGCCAGCTTGGGGCCGATCCCGGGCAAAGCGGTGACCGGGGCGAACAGCGGATTGAGAATCTCGGGCCGCATGGTCATGAACCCTAGGGCATGATCGATCTGTCTTGAACCATACAGTTCAAGACATATCGTGAATCATGCCCTCGTATCCTGCTCTGGACCGCGATTCACGGTTCATAGGGAATCGCGGCCGTGATTCCCTATGAACCGATCGCGGTCTAGGGCAATCCGCGGCGAGCTTGAAGCGCGCTCGCCAAGCCGCGCCGCCTGTCCTATATCCGCATCCGCGCCATGACCGAAAGCCTCGACATCCGCCGCAAGCGTCTGCGATTCCGCGCCTGGCATCGCGGCACCCGCGAGGCCGACCTGATCCTGGGGCCGTTCGCCGACCGCCATCTCGCCGGCTTCGATGCCGCGACGCTGGAGCGGTTCGAGGCGCTGCTGGAGGAGACCGACGCCGACCTTTATGCCTGGATCAGCGGCCAGATGCCGCCGCCCGAGCGGGTGCGAGGACCGTTGTGGTCGCTGCTGAGCGCGTTCAAGCCCTGAGATGATCGAACTCGATTGGCATAAGCCCGGTCGGACGACGCTGACCGGCGCGCCGGAAGGCTACGACGCCGCGGTGCTGGCCGATCTGGCGCGGCGCGCGCCCGACGGATTTCTCCAGATCGTGCGCGACGACGCGCGCATGGCCGCGCTGGCCGAGGCGCTGGCGTTCTTCGCGCCCGATCTCGACCCGGTTCTGCTCCCGGCCTGGGACTGCCTGCCCTATGACCGCATCGGTCCCAATCCCGAAATCGCCGCCAGACGCGCCCAGGCGCTGGGCCGGCTTGCGGCGGGCGGGACGCGGCTGGTGATCGCCACGGTCAACGCCGTGTTGCAGCGCGTGCCGCCGGCCTCCGCCATGGCGGGGACGCGCTTCGCCGCCAAGGTGGGCGCGCCGATCGACGCCGAGGCGCTGAAGGCGTTTCTGGCCCGCAACGGCTATGCCCGTTCGGACACCGTCACCGAGCGCGGCGAGTTCGCGCTGCGCGGCGGGCTGATCGACCTGTTCCCGCCCGGGGCCGAGGAGCCGTTGCGGCTGGACCTGTTCGGCGAAACCCTGGATTCGATCCGGCGCTTCGATCCGCTGACCCAGCGCACCACCGGCAAGCTGCGCGAGTTCGAATTGCGGCCAGCGGGCGAGCTGTGGCTCGACGCCGACAGCATCGCCCGCTTCCGCGCCGGTTATCGCGCCGCTTTCGGCGCCGTCACCGACGACGATCCGCTTTATGCCGCGATCAGCGCCGGGCGGCGGCATATCGGCATGGAGCATTGGCTGCCGCTGTTCCACGAGCGGCTGGAAAGCGTGTTCGACTATTTGCCCAAGGCGGCGATCGGCCTCGACCACCTGGCCGAGCAGGCGGCCGAGGAGCGCTTCAAGACCGTGGCCGACTACTACCAGGCACGGCTCGACGCGCCCAAGCTGGAACGTCAGGTCGCCGGGACCGCCTATCGGCCGCTGGCGCCCGAGCGGCTTTATGTCGGCAGCGCGGGCTTCGCGGCGGCGCTGACCCTGCGTCCGGTGCTGGCGTTCAGCGCCTTCGATCAGCCCGGCGCGCGCGATGCCGGCGCCCGGCCCGGCCGCGGCTTCGCCGCCGAGCGCGCCGAGCCTGGGGTCAACCTGTTCGATCTGCTGATCGGCCACGCCAAGGCGTTGCAGGGCGCGGGCAAGCGCGTGGTGCTGGCCAGTCCCTCGGCCGGTTCGCGCGAGCGGCTGGCCGAGGTGCTGGGCGAGCATGGCCTTGCCGGCCTGGCGCCGGTCGCGAACTGGGTCGAGGCCGAGCGCCTGCCGCCAGCGGTCATGGGCCATGCCGTGCTGGAACTCGAGCACGGCTTCGTCACCGAAAGCGCGGCCGTGATCGCCGAAGCCGACGTGCTGGGCGACCGGCTGTCGCGGCCCGGGCGCCGCGCCCGCCGCGCCGAGAACTTCATCAGCGAACTGACCACGCTGTCGCAAGGCGACCTGGTGGTGCATATCGATCACGGCATCGGCCGCTACGAGGGCCTGCGCACGGTCGAGATCGGCGGCGCGCCGCACGACTGCCTGACCTTGATCTACGACGGCGGCGACAAGCTGCTGCTGCCGGTCGAGAACCTGGAGATGCTGTCGCGCTATGGCGGCGCCGAGGGCACGGCGGCGCTGGACAAGCTGGGCGGCATCGGCTGGCAGAACCGCAAGGCCCGACTCAAGCAGCGCATTCGCGAGATCGCCGACCAGCTGCTCAAGCTGGCGGCCAAGCGGCTGCTGCGTCCGGCCGAGGCGCTGGCGCCGCCGGCCGGACTCTACGACGAGTTCCGCGCCCGCTTCGCCTACGAGGAGACCGAGGACCAGAAGCGCGCCATCGACGAGGTGCTGGGCGACCTCGCCGCCGGGCGGCCGATGGACCGGCTGGTGTGCGGCGATGTCGGCTTCGGCAAGACCGAGGTGGCGCTGCGCGCCGCCTTCATCGCCGTCATGGCCGGCCGCCAGGTTGCCGTGGTGGTGCCGACCACGCTGCTGGCGCGCCAGCATTTCCGCGTCTTCCGCGAGCGCTTCCAGGGCCTGCCGGTGCGCATCGCCCAGCTTTCGCGCCTGGTCTCGGCCAAGGACCAGGCCGCCGCCAAGGCGGCGCTGGCCGAGGGCCAGGTCGATATCGTCGTCGGCACGCATGCGCTGCTGTCGAAGTCGATCCGCTTCAAGGACCTAGCGCTGCTGGTGGTGGACGAGGAGCAGCATTTCGGCGTGGTCCACAAGGAACGCCTCAAGGAACTGCGCGCCGATGTC
Source organism: Alphaproteobacteria bacterium (assembly GCA_016869515.1). GTDB lineage: Bacteria > Pseudomonadota > Alphaproteobacteria > VGDZ01 > VGDZ01 > VGDZ01. The sequence goes on from VGDZ01000050.1 coordinate 17,904, forward strand.
CATGTCCTGACGCTGACGGCGACGCCGATTCCGCGCACGTTGCAGCAGGCGCTGACCGGCATCCGCGAGCTGTCGATGATCGCCACGCCGCCGGTCGATCGCCTGGCGGTGCGCAGCTACGTCATGCCGTGGGACCCGGTGGTGATGCGCGAGGCGCTGCTGCGCGAGCATTATCGCGGCGGGCAGAGCTTCGTCGTCGCGCCGCGGATCGAGGACCTGACCGAGCTGACCGAGCGGCTGCGGGCGCTGACGCCGGAACTCAAGCTGGTGATGGCGCATGGCCGCATGGCGGCGGGCGCCTTGGAAGCGGCCATGACCGCGTTCTACGACGGCCGCTACGACGTGCTGGTGTCGACCAACATCGTCGAAAGCGGCCTCGACATCCCGCGCGCCAACACCCTGATCGTGCACCGCTCCGACCTGTTCGGCCTGGCGCAGCTTTATCAGTTGCGCGGCCGGGTCGGCCGCTCCAAGCGCCGCGCCTACGCCTATTTCACCCTGCCGCCCGGGCGGGCGCTGGGCGAGACGGCGGAAAAGCGCCTGGCGGTGCTGCAATCGCTCGACCAGCTCGGCGCGGGATTCGCGCTCGCCAGCCACGACATGGACATCCGCGGCGCCGGCAACCTGCTGGGCGACGAGCAGTCGGGTCATATCCGCGAGGTCGGCTTCGAGCTTTACCAGGACATGCTGCAGCAGGCCGTGGCCGAGGCCAAGGCGGCCGAGCGCGGCGGAGGCGGCGGCGCGGGCGATGGCGGCGAGCAATGGTCGCCCCAGATCGGCCTTGGCCTAGCGGTGCTGATTCCCGAGGCCTATGTCGCCGACCTGTCGGTGCGGATGGGGCTTTATCGGCGGTTGGCGCGGCTGGAAAGCGAGGCCGAGATCGAGGCCTTCGCCGCCGAGCTGATCGACCGCTTCGGGCCGCTGCCGGCCGAGGTCAAGGACCTGCTGGCGGTGTTGCAGGTCAAGCTGTTGTGCCGGCGCGCCGGGATCGACAAGCTGGAGGCCGGTCCCAAGGGCGCGGTGCTGGGATTTCGCGGCAACCGCTTCGCCGATCCGGCCGGGCTGGTGCGGCTGATCGCGGCCGAACCCGAACGGATGAAGCTGCGCCCCGACCACAAGCTGGTGGCGGCGGGCGACTGGCCCGACGCGCCGGCGCGGCTGCAAGGCGCCAAGCGCCTGTTGCAGCGGATCGTCAAGCTGGCCGAAGGCAAGGGGCCGGCCGCTTTCAAAGCGAAGGCGTAGGCTATTGCGCGATCCCGGGCTGCTGTATGCTGACGGTCATGGAACGCAACATCAGCGCGCGCGACGCCGGCCGCGAATTCGAGCGCATCCTGCGCGAGGTCGAAAACGGCGCGGCCATGACCGTGACCCGTCGCGGGCGGCCGGTGGCGCGTTTGGTGCCCGCCTCGCGTGGCGGAAGGCGGATATTGACCGCGGCCCAGTTGCGGATTCATCGTCGCAGCATGCGCCGCATTCGCAAGGGTTGGCCGCTGGGACTGGGTCCGGTGGATCGCGATTCGCTCTATGAGCGCGACTGAGTTTTTCAGTCTCGACACCAATATCCTGGTTTACGCGGCCGATAGCCTGTCGGGCGAACGGCATCGGCGGGCCTGCGACGTGATCGATCGCGCGGCGCGTGGGCCATGCCTGCTGGCCGTGCAGGCGCTGGCGGAGTTCGTTCGTGCGACGACGCGGAAGGGTCTGCTAGGGCATGATCGATCTGTCTTGAACCATAGAGTTCAAGACAGATCGTGAATCATGCCCTCGTATCCTGCTCTGGACCGCGATTCACGGTTCATAGGGAATCGCGGCCGTGATTCCCTATGAACCGATCGCGGTCTAAGCCGCGCCGATGCGGTCCGTCAAGCGCGCGACTGGGCAGCCGTGTTTCCTATCGTCGGGCATGATTCCATGGCGTTGCAAAGAGGGCTCGAAGCTTTCGCTTCGGGGCGCTACGGGCTTTTCGACGGCCTGTTGCTGGCGACCGTCGAGCGCGCGGGATGCCGGGTTCTTTTGAGCGAAGACATGGCGGATGGACGAAAATTCGGTGCGGTCACGATTTTGAATCCGTTCGCAGGAAATAAACTGCCCGACAAAGTCGAGCGTTTGCTGACCTATCGTTGACCCTTCTACCGCTTCGCCAAGGCGGCGGCGCGCAGGCCGGAAAGCGTCGCGGTCGGGGTGATGGCCTCGGGATCGACCCGCAGCTCGATCACCGTCGGCAGTTCGGCCTCCAGCGCCGCGGCCAAGGCCGGCGCGAAATCGGCGGTCTTCTCGACCGTGGCGCCATGGGCGCCGAAGGCGCGGGCATAGGCGGCGAAATCGGGATTGACCAGCGCCGTGCCGGGATAGCGCCCGGGATGTTCGCGTTCCTGGTGCATGCGGATGGTGCCGTACATGCCGTTGTTGACCACCACCGTCACGATCGGCAGCCGGTACTGCACCGCGGTGGCGAGTTCCTGGCTGGTCATCATGAAACAGCCGTCGCCGGCGAAGGCCACCACCGCGCGCTTGGGATGGACCAGCTTGGCGGCGATCGCCGCCGGCATGCCGTAGCCCATCGAGCCCGAGGTCGGCGCCAACTGGGTGCGAAAGCCGCGATAGCGGTGGAAGCGATGCACCCAGACGCTGTAATTGCCGGCGCCGTTGGAGAGGATGGCGTCGGCCGGCAGGAGCTTGGCCAGCGAGGCGACGATTTCCGACATCTGCACCTGGCCCGGCCCCGGCAGCGGCTTGGTGAAGGCCAGATAGTCCTCGTGCGCGGCGCGCATGGTCGCCTGCCGCGCCGGCATGGCGTTGGCCGGCAGCGCCTTCAGCGCCGCGGCAAATGGCCGCATCGAGGCGACGATGCCCTGCACCGGCTGGTAGACGCGGCCGATCTCCTCGGGATCGGGATAGACATGGATCATGGGCTGGGCCGGCGTCGGCACGTCGATCAGGCTGTAGCCGCCGGTCGATTGCTCGCCCAGCCGCGAACCCGCCACCAGCAGCAGATCCGAACCCTTGATCCGCGCCGACCATTTCGGATTGATGCCGATGCCGATATGGCCGCCATAGCAGGGATCGAGATTGTCGATCAGGTCATGGGCGCGGAAGGTGGTGCCGACCGGAATGCCCTGGGCGCGGGCGAAGGCGGCGAAATTCTCGGACGCCTGGCGGTCCCAATCGCCGCCGCCGAGGATCGCCACCGGCCGCTCGGCCTTGGCCAGGCGCGCCGCCAGCGCATCGAGATCGGCCTTGCCGGGCTGGATCTCGGTGCGGGCATAGGGCCTGGCGTCGCCGACCTCGCTCAGCTCGGTCAGCATGTCCTCGGGCAGCGACAGCACCACCGGCCCCGGCCGCCCGCCGGCCGCCGTATAGAAAGCGCGCGACACCAGCTCGGGGATGCGTCCGGGGTGCTGGATCTCGGCCACCCACTTGGCCAGCGGCGCGAACATGCGGGTGAAGTCGACCTCCTGGAACGCCTCGCGGTCGCGCATCTCGCGCCCGACCTGGCCGACGAACAGGATCATCGGCGTCGAATCCTGAAACGCGATATGCACGCCCGAGGAGGCGTTGGTCGCCCCCGGACCGCGGGTGACGAAGCAGATGCCGGGCTTGCCGGTCAGCTTGCCGTAGGCGTCGGCCATGATCGCGGCGCCGCCTTCCTGGCGGCAGACGATCAGCTTGATCGCGGGGTGGTCGGCGAAGGCGTCGAGCGCCGCCAGGTAGCTTTCGCCCGGCACGCAGAACACGGTGTCGACGCCGTGCAGCGCCAATTGGTCGATCAGGATGCGGCCGCCGCTGCGGCGATTGGCTTGGACGGTCATGGCTCGCGTCGACTATGGTAAAGGTCCAACGCCTTCCGCTTTCCCATAGTCCCGGATTCAATGCAATCGTCATGACCACCCTGGTGATCGCGCTGGTGCTTTCGGCCGCGGCGATGCACGCCGCCTGGAACGGGTTGGTCAAGATCTCGGGCGACCGGCTGGCGGTGATGGCGGCGCTGATGGGGGTGGGCGGGGTGATCGGCCTCGGCATGATCCCGTTCTTCGCCGTGCCGGCGCCGGAAGCCTGGCCGTTTCTCGGCCTCTCGCTGGCGATTCACATGGCCTATTACGTCGGCCTGATCCGGGCCTATCGCCATGGCGATCTGTCGCAGGTCTACCCCATCGCCCGCGGCGCCGCGCCGATCATGGTGGCGTTGGCCTCGGGCCCGGCCATGGGCGAGACCTTGAGCACGACCCAGATGGTCGGCGTCGGCCTGGTCTCGGCCGGAATCCTGTCGCTGGCGATCGGCCAAGGCAGCCGCCGCGCCGCGGCCTGGGCGTTCCTGACCGCGGTGACGATCGCGCTTTACAGCCTGGCCGATGCCACCGGCGTGCGCAAATCGGGCGACGCGCTGGGCTATATCGCCTGGCTGTTTTTCATCGACGGCATCCCGCTGCTGGTGGTGGCCTTCGCCAGGCGCGGGCGCGACCTCGCCGGCATCCTGCGGCGCGATCTCGGCCGCACGCTTTTGGGCGGGGCGCTGTCGATCGCCGGCTACGGCATCGTCATCTGGGCCTACAGCCTGGGCACGGTCGCCACCATCGCCGCGCTGCGCGAGACCAGCGTGGTGTTCGCCGCCATCATCGGTTCGGTGTTCCTGGGCGAGCCGTTCGGCGCGCGGCGCATCGCCGCCGCGATCGTGGTCGCGCTCGGCATTCTGGTCATGACGCTGTAGAGTGGGCGAGGGGAGGACGGCATGGGCAAGCTTGCGATCAAGACCGCGGCCGAGGCCAAGCGCCTGGTCGAGAAGGGACCGTTCGACTACGTCAAGCTGGGCGTGACCGACGTCGACGGCATCCTGCGCGGCAAGTACATCAATCGCGCCAAGGCGCTGTCGGCGCTGGACGACGGCTTCGGCTTCTGCGACGTCATCGTCGGCTGGGATTCCGCCGACCAGCTTTACGACAACGTCAGCTATACCGGCTGGCACACCGCCTATCCCGACGCGCCGGTGCGCATCGTTCCCGACACCGCGCGCGCGATTCCGTTCGAGAACGGCACGCCCATCTTCCTCTGCGAATTGGCCGACAAGGCCGAGGCGGTCTGTCCGCGCGGCCTGCTGCGGCGGGTGCTGCGCCAGGCGGCCGAGATGGGGTTCTCGGCCAACGCCGCCTTCGAATACGAATTCTTCGTCTTCGACGAGACGCCGGAATCGGTGCGCGCCAAGGGCTATCGCGATCTCAAGCCGATCACGCCCGGCATGTTCGGCTATTCGGTGCTGCGCAGCTCGGTCTGGGCCGAGTTCTATCACGAGCTGTTGGCGCTGTGCCGCGACATGGACTTCGCGCTCGAGGGCCTGCACACCGAGACCGGGCCGGGCGTGGTGGAGGCGGCGATCCAGCACGACGAGGCGCTGCGCGCCGCCGACAAGGCGGTGCTGTTCAAGACCTTCGTCAAGGTGCTGGCCCAGCGCAAGAAGCTGATGGCCACCTTCATGGCCAAGTGGTCGAACCTCTATCCCGGCCAGTCCGGCCACATCCACATGTCGCTGAAGAGGAAGGACGGCACGGCGGCCTTCCACGACCCCAAGAAGCCGCACGGCATGTCCGACTTGCAGCGTTGGTTCGTCGGCGGCCAGCAGAAACTGATGCCCGAGGTGCTGGCGATGATCTCGCCCACGGTCAATTCGTTCTCGCGGCTGATCCCGGGCTTCTGGGCGCCGACCGCGGCGTTCTGGGCGATCGACAACCGCACCACCGCGCTGCGGGTGATCCCGGGTTCGGCCAAGAGCCAGCGGGTCGAGTACCGCATCGCCGCGGCCGACGCCAATCCCTATATCGCGCTGGCGGCGGCGCTGGGCACGGGGCTGTGGGGGATCAAGCACAAGGTCGAGCCCGAGCCGCCCCAGGCCGGCAACGCCTACGCCGCCAAGATACCGAAATCGCTGGCGCTGCCGGCGACGCTGTGGGAAGCGGCGCAGCGCCTCAAGGCATCGAAGCCGGCGCGGGCGCTGTTCGGCGATGCCTTCGTCGAACATTTCGCCGCCAGCCGCGAATGGGAGGAACGCGAGTTCCGCCGCCACATCACCGATTGGGAACTGGCCCGTTATTTCGAGATCATCTGACATGCCCAAGGAACTCAAGCTCGTCTCGCCGGTCGACGGATCGGTGCTGCTGACTCGCAAGCTGGCCGAGGCGGCCGAGGTCGAGGCCGCGGTCAAGGCCGCGGCCCAGGCCCAGGCCGATTGGCGCCGTCAGCCGATCGAGCGCCGCGCGGCGCTGCTGACCAAGCTGACCGAGGCTTTCGTCGCCAAGCGCGACGCCATCGCCGAGGGTATCACCCGCCAGATGGGCCGGCCGATCCGCCAAAGCCCGGGCGAGGTGCGCGGCTTCGAGGAACGCGCGCGCTACATGATCGCCGCCGCGCCCAAGGCCCTGGCCGACATCGATGTCGGGCCGAAACCGGGCTTCCGCCGCTTCATCCGCCGCGAGCCCTTGGGGGTCGTGTTCGTGGTGGCGCCCTGGAACTATCCCTACCTGACCGCGGTCAACGCGGTGGTGCCGGCGCTGATGGCGGGCAATGCCGTCATCCTCAAGCATTCGCACCAGACGCCGCTTTGCGCCGAACGCATGGTCGAGGCCGGGCGCGAAGCCGGCCTGCCCGAGGGCCTGTTCCAGTTCCTGCATCTCGATCACGCCGCCACCGCCGCGCTGATCAAGCGGCCCGAGATCGGTTTCGTCGCCTTCACCGGCTCGGTGCCGGGCGGGCGCGCGATCGAGGAGGCGGCGGTCGGCCGCTTCATCGGCATCGGCCTCGAACTCGGCGGCAAGGACCCGGCCTATGTCCGGGCCGACGCCGATCTGGGCCATGCCATCGAGAACCTGGTCGACGGCGCGTTCTTCAATTCCGGCCAGTCCTGCTGCGGCATCGAGCGCATCTACGTCCACGCCAAGCTGTTCGACGATTTCGTCGCCGGCGCAGTCGAGCTGACGCGCAAATACGTGCTCGACGATCCGACCAAGGCCGAGACCACGCTGGGGCCGATGGTGCGGGCCTCGGCGGCGGATTTCGTCCGCGGCCAGATCGAGGACGCCAGGCGCGCGGGCGCGCGGGCGCTGCTGGATGCCAAGGCGTTCCCGCGCGATCGCGCCGGCACGCCCTACATGGCGCCGCAGATCCTGGTCGACGTCGACCATAAGATGCGGGTGATGACCGAGGAAAGCTTCGGGCCGGTGGTCGGGATCATGAAGGTGGCGTCCGACGACGAGGCGGTGCGGCTGATGAACGACAGCCCCTACGGCCTGACCGCGGCGATCTGGACCGGCGATGCCGAGGCGGCTTTACGCATCGGCGACCGGGTCGCCACCGGCACCTGGTTCATGAACCGCTGCGACTATCTCGACCCGGCGCTGGCCTGGACCGGGGTCAAGGATTCCGGCCATGGCTGCACGCTGTCGAGCGAGGGCTACGCCTATCTGACGCGGCCCAAATCCTTCCATCTGCGGACCGAGACCTGAGGAGCGGCGCCATGCGCGGCAATTGGAACTACCCGACCGCGGTCAAGTTCGGCGCCGGGCGCGTCAAGGAACTGGGCGCGGTGTGCAAGGCGGCCGGCATCCAGCGGCCGCTGCTGGTGACCGATCCCGGCCTGGCCAAGCTGGCGATGATCCGGGCCGCGCTCGACCTGCTCAAGGCCGAGGGCCTGCCGGTCGAGCTGTTCCACGATCTCAAGCCCAATCCGGTCGGCAAGAACGTGGCCGACGGCGTCGCCGCCTTCAAGGCCGGCCGGCACGACGGCGTGGTGGCGTTCGGCGGCGGCTCGGCGCTCGACGCCGGCAAGGCGATCGCCTTCGTCTCGCATCAGACCCGGCCGCTGTGGGATTTCGAGGATGTCGGCGACTGGTGGACCAGGGCCGATCCGGCCGCGATCCGGCCGACGGTGGCGGTGCCGACCACTTCGGGCACCGGTTCCGAGGTCGGGCGCGTCGCCGTGATCGTGCGCGAGGAGACCCACGAGAAGAAGCTGATCTTCCATCCCCGCATCCAGCCGGTGGCGGTGATCGAGGATCCCGAGCTGACGGTGGGATTACCCAAGTCGATCACCGCCGCCACCGGCATGGACGCGCTGGCGCATTGCCTCGAAGCCTATTGCGCGCCGGGCTTCCATCCCATGGCCGAGGGCGTGGCGCTGGAAGGCATGCGGCTGATCAAGGATTCGCTGGTGCTGGCCTGCGAGCAGCCGGCCAATCTCGAAGGCCGCGGCAAGATGATGGCGGCCGCCACCATGGGCGCGACCGCGTTCCAGAAGGGATTGGGTGCGGTGCATTCGCTGTCGCACCCGCTGGGCGCGCTCTATGACTCCCATCACGGCCTGCTCAACGGCGTGCTGATGCCCTATGTGCTCGATTTCAACCGCGACGCCATCGAGCGCAAGATGCGGCGCCTTGCCCGGCATCTGGCGCTGCGCCGGCAATCGACCGACGGTGTCATCGCCTGGCTGTTGGAATTGCGCCGCGCGGTCGGCATTCCCCACACCTTGCCGGCGATCGGCATCGGCGCCGAGCGCATGGAAGAGGTCATCGCCCAGGCGGTGCCCGATCCCTCGACGCCCAGCAACCCGAAGCCGATCGACGCCGCGGGCTTCCGCCGCATTTTCCGCGCCGCGGTCGATGGCAGCATCGCCTAGAAGCGGCCGCGTGCTGGCGGCCTCGCGCCAGCGCTGGCTGGTCGAGCGCTTGGCGCGCGAGGGCGCGGTCGCGGTCGGCGCGGCCGCGGCCGAGCTTGGGGTGTCGCGCGAGACCGTGCGGCGCGACCTC
>VGDZ01000051.1 GCA_016869515.1 Alphaproteobacteria bacterium
CCCACACGCTGCCCGACCAGAGCCAGCAGCGCGTCAACACCGGCCTGCGCGTCTCGACCGCAGCCGACGATCCCTCGTCCTACGCCATCGCCAACCGCATGAAGGGCGACCGGGCCGGCTACGAGTCGGTCCAGATCGCGCTCGGGCTGGGCGACGCCACCGTCAACACCGCCATCAAGGCGGGCGAGGCGATCTCGGACCTGCTGATCGAAGTCAAAGCCAAATGCGTGCAGGCCAACCAGGCCGGACTGGATCAGGACTCGCGGGTCGCGCTCAACAACGATTTCACCTCCCTGCTGGTCCAGATCGACCGCATCGTCGCCTCGGCCAGTTTCAACGGCAAGAACCTGATCGACGCCCCGTCGACATCGATGACCGTGCTGTCGACGGTCGAGGGCAGTTCGATTACCGTGTCGGCGGTGCCCCTCTCCGCCGCCGCGCTGCAATACGGCGTCCCCAATTGCGATCTGCTGAGTTCGGCCAACGCGGTCATCGCCCTGTCTGTGACCAATTCCGCCATCGTGCTGGCGTCCTCGCGGCTGGCGGCCCTGGGTTCGGCCGCGAAGTCGCTCCGATTGCAGAACGAATTCGTGTCCAAGAACATCGACATTCTGCGCGAGGGCATCGGCAACATCGTCGACGCCGACCTGCCGAAGGAAAGCGCCACCATTCAATCGCTGCAGATCAAGCAGCAATTGGGCACCCAGGCGCTGGCGATCGCCAACTCGCGCCCGCAATCGCTGCTCGGCCTGTTCGGCGGCTGAGCCCGAAGCGGGTCGAACGCGAAATCCCGCTCGCTTCCGATCGCGGCCGCAATGCGCGCCTTTGCGCGGTGCGAAGAATCGATCCGGGTTCGGTCGTGAACGCTTCATCGAAGGCAAATTGGCCTGCCGGGTCCGGTAGCCTTCCGGACCTTCGACCCCGCCCGAACCCGCGCGTCTATTCGGCGGCGGTGGGGTGGGCCTCGAGTTCGGCCAGGCGCTTGGCGATGGCGCCGACCGGCTTGGTCAGATGCGCCAGCAGCAGGTAAAGCGCCGGGATCACGAACAGCGTCAGCACCGTCGCCAGCGAGACGCCGCCGATCACCACCGCGCCGATCGCCTGGCGGCTTTCGGCGCCGGCGCCGGTGGCGATATAAAGCGGCACCGCGCCGAACACGGTGGCGATCGAGGTCATCAGGATCGGCCGCAGCCGCACCGTGGTGGCCTGCAGCACGGCATCGCGGATCGACAGCCCCTCGTCGCGCAGCTGGTTGGCGAATTCGACGATCAGGATGCCGTTCTTGGCCATCAGCCCGATCAGCAGGATCATGCCGATCTGGCTGTAGATGTTGAGGCTGATGCCGGCGATCCACAACGCACCCAACCCACCGGTCACCGCCAGCGGTACCGCCAGCATGATGATCAGGGGGTGGATCCAGCTTTCGAACTGCGCCGCCAGCACCAGGAACACCACCAACAGCGCCAAAAGGAAGGTGACGTAGAGGCTGGCCGAGGATTCCTTGAATTCGCGCGACAGGCCCTGATAGCCGACGCGCACCTCGGGCGGCAGTTCGGTCTTGATCAGGTTCTCCATGTAGCCGAGCGCCTCGCCCAGCGGATAGCCCGGCGCCAGCGAGGCCGAGACCGTGATCGAGCGCAGCCGGTCGTAGCGGTTGAGTTCCTGGGGTCCGGCGTTCTCGCCCAGGTTCACCAGATTCGACAGCGGCACCAGCTGCTGGCTGACCGGCGAGCGGACGAAGACGTTCTCGAGATCGCGCGGCGAGGTGCGATCGGCGGCGCGGGCCTGGATCAGCACCTTGTACTCCTGGCCGCGGTCGATGAAGGTGCCGACCTGGCGCGCGCCGAACATGGCCTCGAGAGTGCGGCCGATGACCTCGGTCGAGATGCCGAGATCCGCCGCCTTGGGCCGGTCGATGCCGACCCGCAGTTCGGGCTTGGTGTCCTTGTAGTTGGAATCGAGGTTCAGCAGCCGGGGGTTCTCGCGCGCCTTCTCGAACAGGATTTCGCGCCAGGCTTTGACGGTCTCGTAGTCCGAGCCGCCCAGCACGATCTGGAGCGGCTGCTGCAGCCCGCGCTGGCCGAGCGAGGGCGGATTGAGGGCGAAGGCGCGCGCGCCGGGCAGCGCCAGCACGCGCGGAAAGATCTCGCGCACCAGGTCCTGCTGCTTGCGTTGGCGCTTGTCCCAGGGCACCAGCCGGGCGATGACGTTGGCGGCGTTGACCGGGGCCGGCTTCTGGAAGCTGGGGGCGACGAACGACATCACCGCGTAGGCATCGCCGCGATCCAGCCAGGGCTGCATCAGCGCCTCGACCGCGCGCGCCTGGCGGCCGGTGTAGTCCATCGAGGCGCCCTCGGGCGCCGTGATCGGCACGAAGATGATGCCGCGGTCCTCGATCGGAGTGAACTCCTTGGGCAGCGCCATCCACAGCTGATAGGCCAGCGCCGAGACGCCGGCGCCCGCCGCCAGCACCACCAAGGGACCGCCCAGCGCCTTGTCCAACAGCCAGCGAAAGCCGTTGTTCATGCCGTCGAAGAACCCCTGGGTGACGCGCTCCAGCCAGTTCTCGTGGCCGTGCTCGGGCAGGAACTTCGAGCACATCATCGGCGTCAGCGTCAGCGCCACCAGCCCCGAGAACAGCACCGAGGTCGCCAGCGCGATGCCGAATTCGCTGAACAGCCTTCCGGTATTGCCCTGCATGAAGCTGATCGGCACGAACACCGATACCAGCACCAGCGTGGTGGCGATGACGGCGAAGGCGATCTGGCGGGCGCCGCGCACCGAGGCCAGCAAGGGCGGCTCGCCCTCCTCGATGCGGCGGTGGATGTTCTCCAGCACGACGATGGCGTCGTCGACGACGATGCCGATCGCCAGCACCAGCGCCAGCAGCGTCAGCACGTTGATCGAGAAGCCGAAGGCGGCGATCACGGTCAGCGAGGCGATGATCGACACCGGCACCGCCACCGCCGGAATCAGCGTCGCCGACACCGAGCGCAGGAACAGGAAGATCACGCCCACCACCAGCGACATGCCGATGGCCAGCGCGTGCAGCACCTCGTAGATCGACTGGCGGATGAAGACCGATTCGTCGTAGCCGACCAGGACCTCGATGCCGCCGGGCAGGGCCTCCTTGATGCGCTCCATCTCGGCCTTGACGCCGTCGGCCACCTCGACGGTGTTGGCGCGGCTCTGGCGCAGGATGCCGACGCCGATCGCCGCCTTGCCGTTCATGCGCATGGCCGAGCGCTCGTCCTCGGGCGCCAGCTCGATCTCGGCCACCTCGCCCAGCCGCACCTGGTAGCCCGAGCGCGTGGCGACAGTGACGGCGGCGAACTGCTCGGGGCGCGACAGGCGGGAATCGGTGCGCACGGTGAATTCGCGCGACCGGCTCTCGACCCGGCCGCCGGGCAGTTCGACGTTGTTGCGCTTGATCGCGGTCTCGATGTCCTCGACCGTCAGCCCGCGCGCCGCCATCTTCTGGCGGTCCATCCAGACCCGCATGGCATAGCGCCGTTCGCCCGAGATGAACACCGAGGCGACGCCGGCGACGATCGACAGCCGATCGACCATCTGGCGATAGGCCACCTCGGTCAGGTCCAGCGCGTTCATGCGGTCCGACATCAGCGTGAACCAGACGATGGCACGGGCGTCGCCGTCGACCTTGGCCACCACCGGCGGATCGGCCGCCTCGGGCAGCTTGGAGGCGTTGCGGGCGACCTTGTCGCGCACGTCGTTGGCGGCAAAATCGATGTCGCGGTTGAGGTGGAACTCGATCGTCACCGCCGAGCGCTCGTCGCGGCTGGAGGAGGTGATGGTCTTGATGCCCTCGATGCCGGCGATGGCGCCCTCGATGATCTCGGTGATCTGGCTTTCGATCACCGGTCCCGAAGCGCCTTTGTAGACCGTCACCACCGACACGATCGGCGGGTCGATCTGCGGATATTCGCGCACCGCCAGCCGCGTCACCGCGGCGATGCCCATCACCACCAGCATCAGCGAGATCACGGTCGCGAACACCGGTCGCTTGATCGAGATGTCGGACAGCACCATGACGGTCTCTCCCGCGATCCTAGCTTTGCGCCGGCTTGGCCGGCCGCGGCATCACCGTCTGGCCGTCGCGCACTTTCTGCACGCCTTCGACGATCACCGTCTCGCCGGGCTTGAGACCGTCGGTCACCTCGACCTCGCCCGGAAGGCGCAGGCCGAGCGCGACGGCGCGGCGCTGGACGCGATTGTTGGCGACGACGAAGACATAGGCCTTGAAGCCCTCGGGCACCACCGCCTCCTCGGGGATGAGGATGGCGTTTTCGCGGTCGGTCAGCGCCAGCACCACGGTCAGGAACAGTCCCGGCTTCAGCGCCTCGTCGGCGTTGTCGAACAGGGCGTTGACCTTGATCGAGCGGGTGACGACGTCGATCCGCGAGTCGATCACCGCGATCTGGCCCTTGAATTCGCGGCTGCCATAAGCCTGGGCGCGGCCGATCACCGGCAGGCCGATGCGCAGCTGGCCGAGCACGTTTTCGGGCACCGAGAATTCGAGCTTGATGCGCGAGACGTCGTCGAGCGTGGTGATGACCGTGCCGGGCTGGACCAGCGCGCCGATGCTGACCTGGCGCAGGCCGACTTTGCCGTCGAAGGGCGCGGTGATGCGGGTGTCGTCGAGCCGCGCCTGGGCGGCGGCGATGCGGAATTCGGCCGCGCGCAGCCGCGCTTCGGCGACGCGATGGGCGGCGTCGAGCTGTTCGAGCCGCGATTCGGTCACGGTGCCGGCGACGCGCAGCTGCTTGGCGCGGTCGAGCTGCTGACGCGCGTCGTCGCGCGCCGCCTTGGCCTGTTCGAGATCGGCCCGCGCCTGTTCGAGGTCGGCGACGCGCTCCTTGGATTCGAGTTCGACCAGCATGGTGCCCGGACGCACGCGCTGGCCTTCGCCGAAGGCGATCTTGGCGACCACGCCGGTCTGCTTGGCGGTGATGGTGACGGCCTCGTTGGAGCGTGCCGTGCCGACCGATTCGACCCGATCGGTGACCCGCCCCTGGCGCGCCGGCGCCACCACCACCGGCGGCACCTGCTGGCCCGGGCGGCCGGCGCCCTGACCGGCGGCGGGCGCGCCGATCTGGGCCTGGCGGCCCTGCCAGTATTGCCAGCCGTAGTAGCCACCGCCCGCCAAAACGGCGATGACCGCCAACTGCGTGATGACGCGCATGAATGCTCCGAGTCCCCGGGCCTCCTTCTAGTCCAAACGCACCGCCCCCGCAAATCTTGTGATTTTGCCCTAAGCCTCGCTTAAATAGAGGCCATGAGCGCGATCGCGACCGTCGCCTTGCCGGGCGGCGAGAAGATTCCCAAGCTGGGTTTCGGCACGTGGCGGATGGGCGAGGATGCGCGCCTGGCCGCGGCCGAAACCGCCGCAGTCAAGCTGGCGATAGAACTTGGCATGAGCCTGATCGACACCGCCGAGATGTACGGCGAGGGCGGGGCCGAGCGCATCATCGCCCCCGCCATCGCCGGGCGCGCGCGCGAGCACGTCTTCCTGGTGTCCAAGGTCTATCCCCACAACGCCAGCCGATCCGGCACCGTCGCCGCCTGCGAGCGCAGCCTGAAGCGGCTCGGCACCGACCGGATCGATCTTTACCTGCTGCATTGGCCGGGTAGCCATCCGCTCGAGGAAACCGTCGCGGGCTTCGAACGCTTGCGCGCGGCCGGAAAGATCCGCCATTGGGGGGTGAGCAATTTCGATCTGACCGAGATGGACGATCTTTGGCGGCTCGAGGCCGGCGGCGCCTGCGCCACCAACCAGGTGCTTTACAATCTCGGCCGCCGCGGCATCGAGCACGACCTGCTGCCGGCCCTGACCAAGCGCGGCCTGCCGGTGATGGCCTACACGCCGCTGGAACCCGGGCGTCTCGCCCGCCAGCCGGCGCTGGAGGCGGTGGCCAAGCGCCATGGCGTCAAGCCCTTGCAGGTGGCGCTGGCCTGGCTGTTGCGGCGCGAGGGCGTGATCGCGATTCCCAAGGCCACCAACCCCGCGCATCTGCGCGAGAACCGCGCCGCCCGCGATCTGACGCTGGAGGCCGAGGATCTGGCGCTGATCGACCGCGCCTTGCCGCCGCCCAAGGGCAAACGGCCGCTGGAGATGCTGTAGCGCTGAAGCCAAGCTGCGACGAGCCAGACTCGTCGCGGCTTGGAACGGCCATTGAGGCCGCGCGCCTTATGGCGCGTAAGCCAAGGGCGCGGATGCGCCCGCCCGGCGGGAGTGCGATCGACCTGAATGGATCGCGAGCGATCCTTTCAGGTCGTGAATCGCACTCCAGAGCAGGATACGAGGGCATGATTCGCGTTTGGTCTTGAACTTTGTGGTTCAAGACCAAACGATCATGCCCTGAGGGCGCGTTGACCGGGTACGGTCAACGCCGATTTGTATCAAGCCGGCCGGCGGCGCAGCCGCATCATCAGCCAAACGGCGAGGGCGAGATTGAGCAGGTTCCAAGCCACGCCGTGCGCGAAAGCGGCGAGGTAGGAACCGGTCAGGTCGAAAAGCGCTCCCGACAGCCAGCCGCCCAGCGCCATCCCGGCCACGGTCGCCATCAGCACCAGGCTGACCCGCGCCCCGGCCTGGGCCGGCGGGAAGTATTCGCGCACGATGATGGCATAGGACGGCACGATCCCGCCCTGGAACAGGCCGAACAGGATGGCGATGGCGTAGAGCGCCGCCAGGCCGTCGAACAGCGCGTAGAGCACCAGCGCCACCGCCTGCATGAACGAGCCCAGGATCAGGGTCTTGAAGCCGCCGACGCGATCCGAGATCAGGCCCGAGGCGATGCGGCTGACGATGCCGAAGCCCAGCAGCAGCGCCAGCATCTCGGCGCCGCGCGCGCTGCCGTAGCCGAGGTCGACGCAATAGGCCACCAAGTGCACCTGCGGCATCGACATGGCGACGCAGCAGGCGATCCCCGCCAGCACCAACAGCGCCATCAAGCCGTTGTGCGAAAACCCTTTCGCCCCGACGCCGCCCAAGCCGGCCGCCGAGGCTTCGGGCAGCTGGATCGGCGGACCCCTGCGCAGCGCCAGCGCCAACGGTACCATCGCCAAAGCGCAGATCGCCGCCACCAGCCAGAAGGTCGGCCGCCAGCCGAGGCGCTCGATCCCGGCCTGCAGCAGCGGCGGCCAGAACGCGCCGGCCAAATAATTGCCCGAGGCGACCAGGGCGACGGCGATGCCGCGCCGGCGGCGGAACCAGAGCGAGATGTCGGCCACCAGCGGCGAGAAGGTGGCGGCGCTGCCGGGACCGATCAGCAGCCCCTGCACCAGGGCGAACTGCCACAGCCGCTCGGCGTGGCCGGCGAGAAAGAATCCCGCCGCCAGCATGGTCATGCCCAGCGCCACCGGCCGTGCCACGCCGAAGCGATCGGTCAGCCGGCCCATGACGATGCCGCCGCTGGCGAAGCCCAGCATGGTCAGGGTGTAGGCGAAAGACACTTCGGCCCGGCCGACGCCGAATTCGGTCTGGATCGCGGGCAATGCCACCGCCAGCGACCACATGCCGACGCCGCCCACGGTCGAGGCGGCGACGGCGATGCCCAGCCGCAGCCAGGCGCGGGAAGAATCGATTTCGGACATCGCGGTCAGTCGGCGCTGGGACGCTCGCGGCGCTGGGCCTTGAGGCGGCCGCGCCGGGTCTTGGCTTCCAGCCGGCGGGCCTTGGCGGCGCGACCCGGGCGGGTGGCGATGCGCGGCACCGGCGGCTGGGATGCGGCACGCACCAGCGCCATCAGCCGCGCCCGCGCATCGGCCCGGTTGCGCTCCTGGTGACGGAAGCGGTCGGCCTGGATCACCAGCACGCCGTCCTTGGTCAGGCGGTTGCCGGCCAGGCGTTCCAGCCGGGCGCGGATGTCGGGCGCCAGGCTGGGCGAACGCCGCACATCGAAGCGCAGTTCGACCGCGCTCGAAATCTTGTTGACGTTCTGGCCGCCGGGGCCCGAGGCGCGCACGAAGCGCTCCTCGATCTCCTCCGGTCGGATGGCGGGCGGGCGGGACATGCGAATCTCAGCCGCGATGATAAGGGTGTCCGGCCAGGATGGTCGAGGCGCGATAAAGCTGTTCGGCCAGCATCGCCCGCGCCAGCAGGTGCGCGAACACCATCGGCCCGAAGGACAGCCGCAGCGCCGCCCGCGCCAGCAGGGCCTGGTCCAGGCCCTCGGCGCCGCCGATGACGAAAGCCAGCTCGCGCAAGCCTTGGTCGCGCCAGCGCCCGAGCTGGGCGGCGAAGGCCTCGCTCGACAGCGTGCGGCCGGCGGGATCGAGCGCCACCAGCGTGGCGCCGGCCGGAATCGCCGCCAGCAATTTCTTGGCTTCGGCCGCCTTGCGCGCGGCCGGGGCGAAACGGCCGCGCTCCTCGATCTCGACCAGCGTCGCCGGCCAAGGCAGCCGCTCCAGCCAGGCGGCGGTCAGCGCCGCGCTCGGATCGCCGCGCGCCCTGCCGACCGCGGCGATAACCAGCCGCATTTCAGCCGGCGCTGCCGGCCAGTCTCTCGCGCAGCTCGGGCGCCCACATTTTTTCGAGCTGATAAAAGGCGCGACGCTCGGGCTTAAACACGTGCACCACCACGTCGCCGGCATCGACCAGTGCCCATTCGCCCAATCCCAGGCCCTCGCCGTGGGGACGCAGGCCCGTCTCGGCCTTGAGCCGTCCGATCAGCTTGTCGGCGATCGACGATACCTGCCGGCTCGAACGGCCCGAGCAGACGATCATCCAATCGGCGATGGTGGAGAGGTCGCGGAGGTCCAGGGTGACGACGTCCTCCGCCTTGTCGTCTTCGAGCGATTGCAGGATCAGGTCGCGCAGGCGGTCGCTCGCCGCCGTCTTGGGCGCTGTCTTTCGGGCTATGGGCCGGGCTCCTTCATGCCAGGGTTGAAGGGGGTGCCTCGGATCGGAGCCTCCGTTCGTTGCCGTCAGGCAGCCGCGAATCGGCCGACCCAGGCAGGACGACGTTACCTTGCGCCGAAACCGCTGGCAATCGCCGCCGCGGTCTTTGCCGGGATCGACGGCGGGGTGCCACGGTCGGCCGAAGCAGTGGTGCCATGTGCCTGACATTTCAAAGAAATTGACGCGACATGAAATATGGCAAACCATCCGGGCCTTCATCCGGGATCTGAACGGGCTTTCGGCGATCGGTGCCGTGCGGGTGACCGGGGAAGGCGAGAAGGAACTGGCGCGGTTCATGATTTCGATTCGCCCGCAATGGGCGACCGAGATCACCGAGACCGATTTCTACCGCGAACTCGGCAAATTGCCCCAGGCCAAGACGCGGTTGACGGTATCGGGCTGAGCGCGGCCGCGCCTCACGCCGTCTCGGTGCCGCCGACGGTCAGGCCCTCGATCAGCATGCTGGGCTGGCCGACGCCGACCGGAACGCCCTGGCCGTTCTTGCCGCAAGTGCCGACGCCGGGATCGAGCTTCATGTCGTTGCCGATGCCCTTGATCTTGGTCAGCACGTCGGGGCCGTTGCCGATCAGGGTCGCGCCCTTGACCGGGCGGCCGACCTTGCCGTCCTCGATGCGATAGGCCTCGGTGCAGGTGAAGACGAACTTGCCGGAGGTGATGTCGACTTGGCCGCCGCCGAAATTGACGGCGTAAAGCCCGCGCTTGACGCCGGCCAGCAGCGCGGCCGGATCGCGGTCGCCGGCCATCATCACGGTGTTGGTCATGCGCGGCATCGGCATGTGGGCATAGGACTGGCGACGGCCATTGCCGGTCGGCGCCACGCCCATCAGCCGCGCGTTCAGTCGGTCCTGCATGTAGCCGCGCAGGATGCCGTCCTCGATCAGCACCGTACGGCTGGTCGGCGTGCCTTCGTCGTCGACCGTCAGCGAGCCGCGGCGGTCGCGAATCGTGCCGTCGTCGACGATGGTGACGCCGGGTGCGGCGACACGCTGGTTCATCAGGCCGGCGAAGGCCGAGCTGCCCTTGCGGTTGAAATCGCCCTCGAGGCCGTGGCCGATGGCCTCGTGCAGCAGCACGCCCGGCCAGCCCGGACCCAGCACCACCGGCATCTCGCCGGCCGGCGCCGGGGCGGATTCGAGATTGACCAGCGCCTGGCGCAGCGCCTCGTCGGCCTGGCGCCGCCAGGCGGCGGGATCGACGAACTCGTCGTAGGCCAGCCGGCCGCCACAGCCATGGCTGCCGGATTCCTGGCGATCGCCCTGGCCGGCGACGACGGCGACGTTGAGCCGCACCAGCGGCCGGACGTCCGAGACGCGGCTGCCGTCGGCGCGGACGATCTCGATCGCCTGGCATTCGCCCGACAGCGTGACCGAGACCTGGCGCACGCGCGGATCCTTGGCGCGGGCATAGGCATCGATCTCCTGCAGCAGCTTGGTCTTGGCGCCGAAATCGAGCCCGGCCAACGGATCGAGTTCGGCATAGAGCCGATCGTTGGTGCGCGCCGGCCCCGCCGCCGCGCTGCCCGAGCGGCCGCTGCGCACCGCCTGCACCGCTTCGCCTGCGCGCTTGATGGCGGCTTCGCTCAGTTCGCCGGCATGGGCGTAGCCGGTCGATTCGCCGATCACCGCCCTGAGCCCGAAGCCTTGCGAGGTATTGGCGGTGGCGGCCTTGAGCCGGCCATCGTCGAAGGTCAGCGATTCCGATTGGACGTATTCCAGGAACAATTCGCCATCGTCCATCCCGGCCAGGCTGCCGCCGACGATGGACTGGACCCGGCCGCGATCGAGGCCGGCGCGTTCGAAAAACAAATGTTGGGGATCGGTCAGCGCGCTCATGGGGATGCTCCTCGGGGCCGATCGCACTTTAGCTTCGGGGCGTTGCCGGCAAAACCCGAGCGATTTTGCGGATTTGTGCGACAATGCGTCGCATAGGGCCGCGTTGGCGGGTCAAGGCCGAGTCTTTAAGAATGCCGGAATCGAGGGGGGAGCGCGCTTTTGCGCAGGCCCCGGTTTATGCGCGGGAGCGAGATCTCACCATGCTCAATCGAATCGCGACGGCGGCCGCCCTGTTCGGCGGCGTGCTGGCCACGGCGTTCGGCGCCCAGGCCGCCCAGCCGCAGCCCTGGCAGATGGGATTCCAGCCCGCCGCCTCGCCGGTGATGCACGACATCAACTCCTTCCATAACCTGCTGCTGGTGCTGATCACCGTCATCTCGCTGTTCGTGCTGGGGCTGCTGATCTACGTCATGGTGCGCTTCCGCGCCTCGGCCAATCCGGTGCCCTCGCGCACCACCCACAACACCCTGCTGGAGGTGCTGTGGACGGCGATCCCGATCGTGATCCTGATCGTCATCGCCGTGCCGTCCTTCAAGCTGCTGAACAAGCAGATGCGCCCGCCGCAGATCGAGTTGACCATCAAGGCGATCGGCTATCAGTGGTATTGGGGCTACGAATACGTCGATCACGGCGGCTTCACCTTCGACGCGGTGATGGTGGCCGATGCCGACCGCAAGCCCGGCCAGCCGCGCCTGCTGGCGACCGACAACGAAGTGGTGCTGCCGGTCGACACCAACATCCGCGTCATCGTCACCGCCAACGACGTGCTTCATGCCTGGACCATCCCCGCCTTCGGCGCCAAGGTCGATGCGGTGCCGGGCCGGCTCAACGATCTCTGGTTCCGGATCGAGAAGCCGGGCACCTATTACGGCCAGTGCTCGGAATTGTGCGGCGTGCTGCACGGCTTCATGCCGATCCAGGTCCGCGCCGTGACCAAGCCCGAATTCGAGGCCTGGGTGGCCGACGCCAAGAAGAAGTTCGCCGCCCGCGACCAAGCGCCGGTGGCGCTGGCCGCGCTGCCGACCGAGACCCGCTGAACCAACGCCCGACCCGAAAAAGAGACAAGCCATGGCTCAGGCTCACGCCAACGGACACGACGCCCACGGACACGACCACCATCCGACCGGATGGCGGCGCTTCGTCTATTCGACCAACCACAAGGACATCGGTTCGATGTACCTGATCTTCGCCGTGGTGGGGGGGGTGATCGGCGCGCTGTTCTCGATCATCATGCGGATGGAATTGCAGGCGCCGGGCGACCAGATCCTGGGCGGCAACCACCACTTCTTCAACGTGCTGATCTCGGCCCACGGCCTGATCATGGTGTTCTTCATGATCATGCCGGCGCTGATCGGCGGTTTCGGCAACTGGTTCGTGCCGCTGATGATCGGCGCGCCGGACATGGCGTTTCCGCGCATGAACAACATCAGCTTCTGGCTGCTGGTTCCGTCCTTCGCGCTGCTGGTGGGCTCGGTGTTCGTCGGCGGTCCGCCCGGCGGCCTGGGCTTCGGCGGCGGCTGGACGGTCTATCCGCCGCTGTCTTCCGGCGAGGGCCATCCTGGCCCGGCGGTCGACATGGCGATCTTCAGCCTGCATCTGGCCGGCGCCTCCTCGATCCTGGGCGCGATCAACTTCATCACCACCATCTTCAACATGCGCGCGCCCGGCATGACGCTGCACAAGATGCCGCTGTTCGTGTGGTCGATCCTGGTGACGGTATTCTTGCTGCTGCTGTCGCTGCCGGTGCTGGCCGGCGCCATCACCATGCTGCTGACCGACCGCAACTTCGGCACCGCCTTCTTCAAGGCGGCGGGCGGCGGCGATCCGATCCTTTACCAGCACCTGTTCTGGTTCTTCGGCCATCCCGAGGTCTACATTCTGATCCTGCCCGGCTTCGGCATCATCAGCCAGGTGGTGTCGACCTTCTCGCGCAAGCCGGTGTTCGGCTATCTCGGCATGGCCTATGCCATGGTGGCGATCGGCTTCGTCGGCTTCATCGTCTGGGCGCATCACATGTACACGGTCGGCTTCGGCTTCGAGGCACGGGCCTATTTCGTCGCCGCGACCATGGTCATCGCCGTGCCGACGGGGGTGAAGATCTTCTCCTGGATCGCCACCATGTGGGGCGGGTCGATCGAATACCGCGTGCCGATGCTGTGGGCGGTGGGCTTCATCTTCCTGTTCACCGTCGGCGGCGTCACCGGCGTGGTGCTGGCCAATGCCGGCGTCGACATGGCCTTCCACGACACCTATTACGTCGTGGCGCATTTCCACTACACCATGTCGCTGGGCGCGACCTTCGCCATCTTCTGCGGCTTCTACTACTGGATCGGCAAGATCAGCGGGCGGATGTACGACGAGACCCTGGCCAAGGCGCATTTCTGGATCACTTTCGTCGGCGTCAACCTGGTGTTCTTCCCGCAGCACTTCCTGGGCCTGGCGGGAATGCCGCGGCGCATTCCCGACTACCCCGACGCCTATGCCGGCTGGAACTACGTTTCCTCGATCGGCTCCTACGTTTCGGGGGCGGGCTTGCTGCTGTTCCTCTACATCTGCTGGAAGATGTTCACCTCGGGCGAGAAGGCGCCGGCCAATTATTGGGGACCCGGCGCCACCACGCTGGAATGGACGCTGCCCAGCCCGCCGCCGTTCCATTCCTACGAGCAGCTGCCGCGCATCCAGTAGGACGCGGGACACGACCGTGACCGACAACGCGCTCGGCTTCGACCGACGGGGCGGCGTCGCCGCCCTTTCGGCCGCGCCGTCGGTCGGCGTGTTGACGGCTGCGCCGTCGGTGGGCGCGCTGGAGGCCGCGCCGTCGGTCGGCGATTTTTGGGCGCTGTTGAAGCCGCGGGTGATGTCGCTGGTGGTGTTCACGGCGCTGGTCGGCATGGCGGTGGCGCCCGAGGCGCCGCATCCGGTGTTGGGATTCGTCGCCTTGTTGTGCATCGCCGTCGGTGCCGGTGCCGCCGGCGCGCTCAATCAGTGGTACGAGGCGGCGGGCGATGGGTTGATGGAGCGCACCCGCGACCGTCCGATCCCGGCCGGACGGATGGAGCCCGACACGGCCTTGGCCTTCGGCGCCATCCTGGCGGTGGGATCGGTGGCGGTGATGGGTCTCTTGGTGGGGCCGGCGCCGGCGGCGCTGTTGGCCTTCACCATCGCTTTCTATGTCGGCGTCTATACCGTCTGGCTCAAGCGCCGCACGCCGCAGAACATCGTCATCGGCGGCTTGGCCGGCGCGCTGCCGCCGGCGATCGGCTGGGCGGCGGCGGGCGGCGGTCTTGCGATCGAGCCCGCGCTGCTGGTGGCGCTGATCTTCGTCTGGACGCCGCCGCATTTCTGGGCGCTGGCGCTGACCCGCGGCGAGGACTATGCCCGCGCCGGCATCCCGATGCTGCCGGTGGTGGCAGGCGCGGCCGAGACCGCGCGCCAGATCCGGATCTACAGCCTAGTGCTGGCGCCCTTGGGCGTGGCGCCGGGCGCGATCGGCCTGGGCGGGTCGATCTATCTCGCGGTGTCGGCGGTGTTGGGCGCGGCCTTCGTCGCGCTGGCGCTGCGATTGGGCGATGGCAGCGACCAGCGCCGTGCGTTGCAAATGTTCGGATTTTCGATCCTTTATCTTTTCCTGCTGTTCGCCGTGCTGCTGGGCGAGCGCCTGCTGGGCCTCGGGGCGGCGGCATGAACGCGCTCGAAGCCCAGCGTCGCCTGCGCGGCCGCAACATCGCGCTCGGCTTGGCCTTGGGCGGGCTGGCGCTGGTGCTGTTCCTCGGCTCGCTGGCCAAGCTGATGGCGGCGGCGTCGTGAGTCTCGCGCGCCGCAATCGCCGGGTCGGACTGGCGGCGGGCGCCTTCGCGCTCGGCATGATCGGGCTCAGCTTCGCCGCAGCGCCGTTCTACGCCTGGTTCTGTCGCGTCACCGGATTCGACGGAACGCCGCGCATGGCGGCGCGCGCGCCGGAGGCGGCGTCGGATCGCGTCGTCACCGTGCGCTTCAACGCCGACACCGCCCAGGGCATGCCCTGGCGCTTCACGCCGGTCGAGCGCGCGATCAGCGTGCGCCTGGGCGAGGAGCGCATCGCCGTCTACCGCGCCACCAACCCGACCGGCAGCGCCGTCACCGGCACCGCCACCTTCAACGTCCTGCCCGAAGCGGCCGGACCCTATTTCGCCAAGCTGGCCTGCTTCTGTCTCGAGGAGCAGACCCTGGCCCCCGGCCAGACGGTCGACATGCCGGTCAGCTTCTTCGTCGATCCCAAGATCCTCGAGGACCGCGACCTGGCGGGGATCGAGACCGTCACGCTGTCCTACACCTTCTTCCGCGCCGAACCCAAGGCGCGGCTGAGCGAGCTTGCGCCCGCGGGCGCGGCGCGGATCAACTGACCCGAGCACAAGGACCGAGACATGGCCCAGACCCACGGCGCACGCCCCCACGACTACCATCTGGTCGATCCCAGCCCCTGGCCGATCATCGGCGCGATCGGCGCCGGCGCGCTGACCTTCGGCATGGTGATGTGGATGCACGGCGGCACCGCCTGGATCGCGGTCATCGGCACGCTGATCGTGCTCTACACCATGTTCGCCTGGTTCCGCGACGTCGTTGCCGAGGGCGAGCATCAGGGCCATCACACCCCGGTGGTGCAGCTCGGCCTGCGCTACGGCATGCTGCTGTTCATCGCCTCCGAGGTGATGTTCTTCGTCGCCTGGTTCTGGGCGTTCTTCGATTCCTCGCTGCGGCCGACGGCGCATGTCGGTTCGACCTGGCCGCCGCAGGGCATCGAGGTGTTCGACCCCTGGCACCTGCCGTTCGTCAACACCCTGATCCTGCTGACCTCGGGCACCACCGTCACCTGGGCGCATCACGCGCTGCGCGAGGGCGACCGCAAGGGCCTGATCAACGGGTTGTGGCTGACCGTGATCCTCGGCGCGTTGTTCACCGCGGTCCAGGCCTACGAGTACATGCACGCCCCCTTCACCTTCTCCGGCGGCATCTACGGCTCGACCTTCTTCATGGCCACCGGCTTCCACGGCGCCCACGTCCTCATCGGCACCATCTTCCTGATCGTCTGCCTGGTGCGCAGCTATGCCGGCCACTTCAAGCCCGACCATCATTTCGGCTTCGAGGCGGCGGCGTGGTACTGGCATTTCGTCGACGTGGTGTGGATCTTCCTGTTCTTCTGCATCTACGTCTGGGGCTCGGGCGGCCGCTACTGAGCGGGGCGTGGACCCGGGCGGAGGCTACTGGGGCCGGGTTTCGCCATTTCGCGCCGGGTTCGGCTGTCGCTGCCCGCGCTGCGGGCAGGGGCGGCTGTTCGCCGGTTTCCTGACGGTGGTGGCGCGCTGCGCGCGTTGCGGGCTCGATCTCGAAGCCCAGGATTCGGGCGATGGGCCGGCGGTGTTCGTGATCTTCGTGGTCGGTTTCGCGGTGACGGCGGCGGCGCTGATCGTCGAGATCAAGTACGAGCCGCCGGTATGGCTGCATCTGGTGCTGTGGATTCCCGCCATCCTGGCCCTCTGTCTCGGCTTGCTGCGGCCGTTCAAGGCGATCATGATCGCGCTGCAATACCGCAACCGATCGGGCGAAGGAGGTTCGAGCTGGCAATGAACCGCCGCCGCGCATTCAACTTGGTCGCGCTGGGCATGGTCGCGACCATGCTCGGGCTCGGGTTGTGGCAGACCCAGCGGCTGTTCTGGAAGCGCGGCCTGATCGCCCAGCGCGAGGCGGCGCTGGCGGCGGCGCCCGAAGCGCTGCCGGCGCGCGCCGATGCGGCCTGGGATTTCCGCCGGGTCGCGGTCGAGGGCCGCTTCCGTCACGAGCTCGAATTCCATCTCGGCGCCTCGCGTCCGGGTGGCGGCGAATTGGGCTATCGCATCCTGACGCCGCTGGTGCGCGCGGACGGTTCCGCCGTGCTGGTCGATTGCGGCTATGTCCCGGCCAAGAGCCGCGATCCGGCCGCTCGCGCCGAAGGCCAGGTCGCGGGCCCGGTGCGGATCGAGGGCCTGGCGCGGATTCCGCCCAAGCCCAACCGCTTCGCGCCCGACAACCAGCCCGACCGCAATTTCTGGTTCTGGATCGACCTGCCGGCGATGGGCAAGATCGCCGGGGTCGATTTGGCGCCGGTCGTGGTCGAGGCCGGGCCCGCGCCCAATCCCGGCGGGCTGCCGCGCGGACGCGCGCCGGCGCACGGCCTGACCGACGACCATCTGCTTTACGCCCTGACCTGGTACGCCATGGCGGCGGCGGTGGCCGTGGCCTATTGGGTGTGGCGGCGCAAGCCGGAATGAGCCCGGCCTATCCCGAATTGGAGGTCCGCTTCCGGCGCATCGGCGCGCTGGCGGCGGCCGGCGCCATGCTCGACTGGGACGCCGCCACCATGATGCCGGCCGGCGCGGCCGAGGCGCGCATCGAGCAGTTGGCGCATCTCGCCCTGACCCGCCAGGAATATCTGACCCGGCCCGAGATCGGCGATCTGCTCGACCGCGCCGAGGCCGAGCGTGCCGGGCTCGATGCCTGGCAGGCGGCCAATCTGCGCGAAATGCGCAGGGAATGGCGCCAGGCCACGGCGCTGCCGCCCGATCTGGTCGAGGCGCTGACCCGCGCCGCCAATCGCTGCGAATTGCGCTGGCGCAAGGCGCGGCCCGACAACGACTTCGAGGGCCTCCTGCCGCTGCTGGAAGAAGTGTTGCGGCTGACGGCCGAGAAGGCCAAGGCGCTGGCGGCGGCGACCGGGCGCGCGCCCTATGACGCGCTGCTCGATCTCTACGAGCCGGGCGCGCGTTCCGCGGCGATCGACCTGCTGTTCGACGACTTGGCCGCGTTCCTGCCCGGATTCCTCGCCCGCGCCGTCGAGCGTCAGGCACGGCAGCCCCAGGCGCGGCCGCCGGCCGGCCCGTTCCCGATCGAGCGCCAAAAAGCGCTGGGCGAAAGCCTGATGCGCGAACTCGGATTCGAGTTCGAGCGCGGCCGGCTCGACGTCTCGGCCCATCCCTTCACCGGCGGCGTGCCCGACGACGTGCGCCTGACCACGCGCTACGACGAGGCCGATTTCACCAAGGCGCTGATGGGCGTGCTGCACGAGACCGGGCACGGCCTCTACGAACTCGGCCTGCCCAAGGCCTGGCGGCTGCAACCGGTCGGTTCGGCGCCCGGCATGGCGCTGCACGAAAGCCAAAGCCTGCTGATCGAAATGCAGCTCTGCCGTTCGCGCGCCTTCCTCGAATTCGCCGCCCCGGCGATGCGGGCGGCGTTCGAGGGCATCGGTGCGGAATGGGAGCCCGCCAACCTGGCGCGGCTTTACCAGCGCGTCGCCCCTGGCCTGATCCGGGTCGATGCCGACGAAGTGACCTATCCCTGTCATGTCATCCTGCGCTACCGGCTGGAGAAGGCGCTGTTGGCGGGCGATCTGAAATTGGCCGACCTGCCCGGCGCCTGGCGGGCGGGGATGCGCGACCTGCTCGGCATCGAGCCGCCCGACGATCGCGACGGCTGCCTGCAGGACATCCACTGGCCGTCGGGCGCGTTCGGCTATTTCCCGACCTACACCATGGGCGCGATCGCCGCCGCCCAGCTTTTCGCCGCCGCCAAGCGCCAGGACGCGGCGATCGAGCCCGGCATCGCGCGCGGCGAGTTCAAGCCGCTGCTGGCCTGGCTGCGGCGCGAGGTCCATGGCCGCGGGCATCTGCACCATACCGACGATCTGCTGCGGCTGACCACCGGCGCGCCGCTCTCGGTCGAGCCCTTCAAAGCCCACCTCGCCGCGCGCTATCTTGCCTGACATGCGTTACGTCTCGACCCGCGGCACGGCGCCGGTGCTGGATTTCGAGGGCGCGCTCTTGGCCGGGCTGGCGCGCGACGGCGGGCTTTACGTGCCGGCCAAATGGCCGCGCCTCGGCAAGCCGCAATGGCGCGCGCTGGCCGGGCTGTCCTATGCCGAGGCCGCGCTGCATGTGATGCAGCCCTTCGTCGGCGCGGCCTTCAGCCGGCGCGAACTCGAACAGGACATCGAAGCCGCCTATGCCGGCTTCGGCCATCGCGCGGTGGCGCCGCTGGTCCAACTGGCGCCCGAGCGCTGGCTGCTGGAGCTGTTTCACGGCCCGACCCTGGCCTTCAAGGATTACGCCTTGCAACTGCTCGGGCGGCTGTTCGATCGCGCCCTCAAGCGCCGGCGGCGGCGAGTAACCATCCTCGGCGCCACCTCGGGCGACACCGGCTCGGCGGCGATCGAGGCCTTCCGCGATTCGCCCGTGGCCGAGATCGTCATGCTGCACCCCAAGGGACGGGTGTCCGAGGTCCAGCGCCGCCAGATGACCACCGTGCTGGCGCCGAACGTGCGCAACGTCGCCATCGCCGGCACGTTCGACGACTGCCAGGCGCTGGTCAAGGCGGCGTTCGTCGACCTGGCCTTCCGCGACGCGATGAACCTTTCCGCGGTCAATTCGATCAACTGGGCGCGGGTGATGGCGCAGACGGTCTACTACGCCGTCGCCGCGGTGGCGCTGGGCGCGCCCGGCCGCGCCGTCGCCTTCTCGGTGCCGACCGGAAATTTCGGCGACGTCTTCGCCGGCTACGTCGCCCGCCGCATGGGCCTGCCGGTGTCGCGGCTGATGGTGGCGACCAACCGCAACGACATCCTGGCGCGCTTCTTCGCCACCGGCGAATACCGCAGCGGCCGGGTCAGCCCGACCCATTCGCCGTCGATGGACATCCAGGTGGCGAGCAATTTCGAGCGTCTTCTGTTCGATCTCCAGCGCCGCGACGGGGCGGCGACCGCCCGGCTGATGCGATCCTTCGAGCGCGAACGGCGCATGGCGGTGGCGCGCGAGCGCCTGGCCGAGGCGCGGCGGTTGTTCGATTCCCGCGCCGTCGACGAGCGCGCCACGCTGGCGACCATCGCCCGGGTATGGAAGGAAAACGCGCTGCTGCTGGATCCGCACAGCGCGGTCGGCGTCGCCGCGGCCGAGACCATGACCGAGGCGCCGGTGGTGGCGCTGGCCACCGCCCATCCCGCCAAGTTCCCCGACGCGGTCGAGCGCGCCACCGGCCGGCGACCCGAACTGCCGCCGCGCCTGGCCGATCTGCTCGGCCGGCCCGAGCGCTGCGTCGACCTGCCCAACGATCTCGGCGCGCTGCAGGCGTACATGCGCGACACCCAGGGACGCGCGCCGTGACCGTGCGCCGCAGCGCGCTGGACGGCGGCTTCACCGTCGTCACCGACGACATGCCGGGGCTGGAGACCGCCTCGCTCGGGGTCTATGTCGATGCCGGCGCGCGGCACGAGACCCCGACCCAGCACGGCATCGCGCACCTGCTGGAGCACATGGCCTTCAAGGGCACGGCGACGCGCGGCGCGCGCGACATCGCCGAGACCATCGAGGCGGTCGGCGGCCATCTCAACGCCTATACCTCGCGCGACCAGACCGCCTATCTGGCCCGCGTGCTCAAGGCCGACGTGCCGCTGGCGATCGAGTTGCTGGCCGACATCCTGCAGCATTCGACTTTCGATCCCGCCGAGCTCGACAAGGAGCGCGCGGTGGTGATCCAGGAAATCGGCGAGGCCGAGGACAGCCCCGACGACATCGTCTTCGACCATCTGCAAGAGGCGGCCTTCCCCGACCAGCCGCTGGGGCGGCCGATCCTGGGCACGCGCGACACCGTCGCGGGATTCGCCGCCGACGATCTGCGCGGTTTCCTCGGTCATCACTATCGCCGGCGGCGGCTGGTGCTGGCCGGCGCCGGCGCGCTGGAGCACGAGCGCGTGGTCGAGCTGGCGTCGCGTGCCTTCGACATCCTGCCGCGCGGCGATGCGACCCGCACCGAGATCGCGCGCTATGCCGGCGGCGACCGTCGCCAGGCCAAGGAACTGGAACAGGTGCATCTGGCGCTGGCCTTCCCGGGCGTGCCGATCGGCGATGCCGATTACGACGCGGTGCAGCTGTTCTCGATCCTGCTCGGCGGCGGCATGTCCTCGCGCCTGTTCCAAGAAGTGCGCGAGAATCGCGGCTTGTGCTACTCGGTCTACAGCTTCGCCCAAAGCTATGCCGATTGCGGCCTGTTCGGCATCGGCGCCGGGACCGGCGAGGGCGAAGTCGCCGAACTGGTGGCGGTGGCGGCCGAAGTGTCGATGGCGGCGGCGGAAAGCGCCACGGTCGAGGAACTGGCGCGCGCCCGCGCCCAGCTCAAGGCCGGGATGATGATGGCGCTGGAAAGCTCGAGCGCGCGCTGCGAGCAGCTCGGGCGCCACATGCTGCTCTATCGCCGGGTGCTGTCGAAGGAGGAGATGCTGGCGCGAGTCGATGCGGTCGACATCTTCCATGTCCGGCGCGCGGCCAAGCGCGTGCTGAAGGGCGCGCGGCTGACGCTGTCGGCGCTGGGGCCGATCGGCCGGCTGGAAACCCATGACCGGGTGGCCGCGCGATTCGGCTGAGCCGGCCGCGCTGGCGGCGCCGGCCGCGGGCCAGCGGCTGGCCGACGTCATCGGCCGCTGGCTGTCGCGCAAGCCCTGGCCGCTGATCCGCGGTCGCGCGGTCTATCTGCGGCCGCCGCGGCGCTGGGACTTCGATTCCTGGCGCGCGCTGCGGCAGGCCTCGCGCGCCCATCTCGAACCCTGGGAGCCGGCCTGGCCCGAGGACGCCTTCGACCGCCGCGCCTTTCGCGCCCGGCTGCGCCATCACGCGCTCGAGGCGCGGCGCGACGAGGCGCATGCGCTGTTCGTGTTCTCGCGCAAGGATCACGCGCTATTGGGCGGGCTGACGCTGTCCAATATCCGGCGCGGCGCGATCCAGTCGGCCTCGGTCGGCTATTGGATCGGCGCGCGCCATGCCGGCCAAGGGGCGATGACCGACGCGCTTTCCGCCGCTTGCGGATTCGGTCTGAACGAGCTTGGCCTGCACCGCATCGAAGCCGCCTGCATGATCGAGAACCTGGCCAGCCGGCGGGTGCTGGAAAAAGCCGGCTTTCGCCAGGAAGGCGTGGCGCGGGCCTATCGCCAGATCGCCGGCCAGTGGCGCGACCATCTCTTGTTCGCGCGCATGACCGGCGATCCGGTGCCCTGAGAAATCCCTCTACGCCAAGTGCTTCTTGAAGTGGGCGACGGTGCGTTCCCAAGCCAGCTTGGCCGAGGGTTCGTGGAAGCGCGGCGTCGAGTTGTTGTGAAAGCCGTGCTGGGTTCCGGGATAGGTGTGGATCTCGTGCGGGACGCGGTGTTCCTTCAGCGCCGCCTCGTAGGCCGGCATCTGGTTGTTGATGTTGGGATCGGTCTCGGCGAGATGAATCAGTAGCGGCGCCTTGATCGCCTTGACCGAGTCGGCGGCGGCGGCCGCGCCGTAGAACGGCACGCCGGCATGCAAGTCGGCGCCCATGGTGGCGGCCAGGAAGTTGGTGGTGCCGCCGCCCCAGCAGAAGCCGGTGGCGCCCAGCTTGCCGCTCGACAGCTCGTGCGCCTTCAGCCAGCGCGCGCTGTTGGCCATGTCGGTGCGCAGCTTGCCGGCATCGAGCCCGGCCTGCAGCGCGCGGCCGTCGTCGTCGTTGCCGGGATAGCCGCCGACCGGATGGAGCCCGTCCGGGGCCAGCGCGAGGAAGCCCTCGGCCGCGGCGCGGCGGGCGACGTCCTCGATATAGGGGTTGAGGCCGCGGTTCTCGTGGATCACCAGCACGGTCGGGAACTTGCCCTGCGCGGTCGGCCGCACCAGGTAGCCGCGCATGGTGCCGGAATTGCCGCCGGGCGAGGGATAGGCGACGTAGCTGGCCTTGATGCGCGGATCGGTGAAGGAGATGGTCTGGGCGCGGGCATAGCGCGGGAACAGCGCCTGGGCCATGGCCAGGCCGCCGACCGTTACCGCCGCCGCCTTGGCCAGGAATTCGCGCCGGTCCATGCGGCCATGGCAGTACTCGTCGTAGAGATCGAAGATGCGCTGGTCGATCTGGTCCTGGGTCAAGAGCGCCGGCCCCTCGACCGCGGCCAAGGCCGGTTCCCGGTTGTCGTGTTCGAGCATGTGTTTCCCCCTCAAGTCGATTGTTTGGCGATCAGACTGCTTGTTCGAGGCCGCTTCGTCCAGTCACGGGAATGCCGCCCTCAGCGCCTCGTCGAGCGTCAGGGCGGCGAGGTATTCGCGCCGCAGCACGGTCACGTCCCGGCCGCGCGGCGCGCACAGCGCGGGGTCGCTGGCGCGCGAGAACAGCACCGCGGCGCGGCAGCCGACCGCGGCGATCAGATGCATTGGCCCGGTGTCGTTGCCGATCGCGAACCTGGCATCGCGCGCCAGCCCGACCAGGTCGAACAGATCGGTGCGGCCGGTCAAGTCGTGCACGCCCGGGATCGCCGCCGCCAGCGCCGCTTCCTCGCGCCCGCCCAGCACCGCGGGCCTGATGCCGCGCCGCCCGAGCTCGGCCGCCAGCGCGGCATAGCGTTCGAGCGGCCAGCGCTTTTCGGGGCGGTGGGCCGAGCCGCCCGGCACCAAGAGCGCGAACGGGCGCGGCAGATCGAACCGCGCGATATCGGCCTGGACCCAGGAAAAATCCGGCGGCGGCACGGCGGCGATGCCGGCCGCGGCCAACTGCTC
Source organism: Alphaproteobacteria bacterium (assembly GCA_016869515.1). Lineage (GTDB taxonomy): Bacteria > Pseudomonadota > Alphaproteobacteria > VGDZ01 > VGDZ01 > VGDZ01. Next base: position 23,334 of record VGDZ01000051.1, read on the forward strand.
GGCCTGGCGATCGACCGTGTGCATGGCATCGCGCGCGGGGTTGCTGTGCGGATGCGAGCAGCCGGCGGCGATGCCCGACCATTCCGGCTTGGGATCGCCGAACAGGCGGAGATAGAAGCTCGAGCGGTCCGAGGTCTGCAGATCGTAGACCCGTCCGAACCGCTCGGAGCGCAGCCGCCGCGCCAGTCGCCAAATCCGTCCCAAGCGCCACCAGGACGGCCGGGAATCGATCCACACCTGGTCGAACAAACCCGAAGCGGCGCAGAAGCGCTCGAAGGGCGGCGTGGTCAGCAGCACGACCCGCGCGCCGGGATGATGCTGGCGGATGGCGGCGAACGGACCGAAGGCCTGGATCAGATCGCCCAGCGCGCCGTGCTTGATGACCAGGACCGGGCTCACCTCGGTGCCAGCAGCTCGGCATAGATCGCCAGCGTCGCCTTGCACATGCCGTCGACCGTGTAATGCGCCTCGACATGCTCGCGCGCCAGCGCCGCGCGCCGCGCCCGCTCGGCGGTGTCCAACGCCAGGGCCCGGTCGATCGCCTTGGCCAGCGTCTCGGGATCGCGCGGCGGCACCAGCCAGCCGGTGCGCTCGGTCAGGATGGTCTCGCGCGAGCCGCCGTGGTCGGTCGCCACCACCGGCCGGCCCATCGCCTGGGCCTCGACCGCGACCCGGCCGAAGGCCTCGGGATCGGTCGAGGCCGAGACCACGACGTCGGCCAGCATGTAGGCCGCCGGCATGTCGCTGGCGGGTCCCGGCATGTGCACCCTTCCGCTCAATCCGCGCGCCACCACCAGCCGCTCGAGTTCGCGGCGATAATCCGTCCGGCCCTGGTCGTCGCCGACCATCACCGCCTGGGCGTCGTGGCGTTCGATCCTGGTCATGGCCTCGATCAGCACCGCCTGGCCCTTCCAGCGCGTCAGCCGCCCGGGCAGCATCACGGTCGGCACGCCCTCGGGAATGCGCAGCGCGCGCAGTTGCGTGATCATGCGGTCGGCGGTGACCCGTGTCGGATCGAAGGTGGTCAGGTCGATGCCGCGCGGCACCACCACCAGCCGCGGCGGCTCGACGCCGTAGCGCTCGCGCACATGGCGGCCGATGAAATGCGAGATCGCGATGACGCGATCGCCGCGCGCCATGACGCCGTTGTAGAAGCGCTTGAACGGTAGGCCGGCATTGTAGGTGCCGTGATAGGTGGTGACGAAAGGCAGGCCGAGCCTGCGCGCCGCCGCCAGCGCGCTCCAGGCCGGGGCGCGGCTGCGGGCATGGATCAGCCGGGCGCCGGTCTCGCGCGCGAGTTGCGCGATGCGCTCGACGTTGCGCCAGACGGTGAAGGGATTCTTGCTCGCCAGCGGCAGCACGACATGGCGGGCGCCGGCGCGTTCGAGTTGCTTGACCATCGGCCCGCCGGCGGACGCCACCACCGCCTTCCAGCCGGCCTTGACCAGGGCCTGGGCGACGTCGACGGCGCCGCGCTCGACGCCGCCGGTGACCAGCGCCGGCAGCACCTGCAACACCGTGGGCGCGGTGCTAGTCTCGCCCGCGGCCGACTCGGATGATGCGCCCATGACCTCTACCGACGAGATTCCCTTGCGCCTCGCGCGTCCCGACGGGGCCACCATCGCCCATCATGTCCGGGCCGGCAAGGCCCCGGGGGTGATGTTCCTCGGCGGCTTCAAGTCGGACATGACCGGCACCAAGGCGCTGGCGCTGGATGCGCATTGCCGGGCGCGCGGCCGCGCTTTTGTCCGTTTCGACTATTTTGGCCATGGCGCCTCGAGCGGCGATTTCGTCCGCGGCACCATCGGCCGCTGGCTCGAGGATGCTTGCGCGGTGCTCGATGAGGCGGCGGCGGGGCCGCAGGTGCTGGTCGGGTCGTCGATGGGCGGCTGGATCGCACAGCTGTTGGCGCTGGCGCGACCCGAACGGGTAAAGGGCCTGGTGTTGGTGGCGGCAGCGACCGACTTCACCGAGCGGCTGATGTGGGACGGCTTCGGCGCCGAGGCGCGGGCGACGCTGTTGCGCGAGCGGGTCTATCGCCGGCCTTCGGCCTATGCCGAGGATCCCTATCCGATCACGCTCGAACTGATCGAGGAGGGCCGGCATCACCTGCTGCTCGATCGCAAGCTGCGGCTGGGCGTGCCGGTGCGGCTGTTGCACGGCATGAAGGATCCCGACGTGCCCTGGCGCTGGTCGCTGAAACTGGCCGAGCATCTCGAGGACGACGACGTCAGGGTGACGCTGATCAAGGACGGCGATCACCGCCTGTCGCGGCCCGCGGACATCGCCCGGCTGTGCGAACAGGTCGAGGAACTGTGTTCGAGTTAGTGCCCTTGGCGGTGCAGTTCGGTCAGGCCGACGCGATAGGACGGATAGAGCAGGCTGAGGCCGAGTTCCTGGCGGGCGCGGTCGTTGGCGACGCGCCGGTTGTCGGCATAGAACGAGGCCGCCATCGGCGACATGCGTTCCGGCGCGAAGGGCTCCTCGGGCGGCGGCTCGATGCCCAACAGCGCGGCGGCGAAGGCGACCGCGTCCTGGGGCGGCGCCGGATTGTTGTCGGCCAGGTTGTAGACTTGGCCGGGATTGGGCCGTGCCATCGAGGCGATCAGCGCCCGAACGATGTCCGCGACATGGATGCGGCAGAACACCTGGCCGGGCTTGACCCAGCGCCGGGCGCGGCCTTCGCGTAGCGCATCCAGCGCGCTGCGCCCGGGGCCGTAGATTCCGGCGAGGCGAAAGACATGGGCCGCCGGCACCAGTCCGCGCCAGCGCATCTCCGCCAACAGCCGCCGCCGCCCGCGCGCCAGCCGCGGCCGCGGCGGCGTGGTCTCGTCGACCCATTCGCCCTGGGCGTCGCCATAGACCCCGGTGGTCGAGAGATAGCCGATCCAGCGCGGGCGGGCCGCGATCAGATCGGCGGCGTGGCGATCCAGCGCCGGATCGCCGTCCTCGTCGGGTGGAATGGAAGACAGCACATGCGCGCCCAGCCCCAACGCCGCAACCGGATCGGCCAGCGCCCGCGCGCGGTCGAAGGCGAAGATCTCGATACCGAGTTTGCGCAACTCGTCAGCCCGCGCCGGTTCGCGCACCGTGCCGGCGACTCGCCAGCCCTTGGCCAACATCGTGCGCGCCAACGCCTCGGCGGTATAGCCGAGGCCGAAGCAGAACAGGTGGGGTGCGGACGAAGCAGTCATGGCTTGCCAATTCGGGAATCGCGGCCGAGTCTAGCGCCATGACGGCGAAATGGCAGCCCATCCTGCTGCTGCTCTTGGTCGCAGCTCCGGCCCAGGCCATGACCTATGGCGAATGCCTGGCACTGGCCGAGGCGCGGCCGGGCGAGG
>VGDZ01000052.1 GCA_016869515.1 Alphaproteobacteria bacterium
GGCCGAGCCGCGCTGACCCGCCCGGCCGTGGCCGGCAATGACGGCGCACCCGGCCGGCCGCCGCGGCGGGCGGGTTTCTGGTCCTGGTTCTTTACCGTCGTGATTTGGGGCGTGCTGGGGTTTGGCGCGGTCGCCGGTTACTATGCCTACGACCTGCCCGATGTGCGCCGCATCGGCGTGGTCGAGCGTCAGCCGGCGATCCGGGTGCTGGCGGTCGACGGCAGCGAGCTGGCCAGCTTCGGAGAGTTGTTCTTCGATCCGCTGCCGGCGGCCGAGATCCCGCGCGCGCTGAAGGACGCGGTGGTGGCGATCGAGGATCGCCGCTTCTATTGGCATCCCGGCATCGATCCGATCGGGCTTGGTCGCGCCCTGATCGTCAATCTCCGCGCCGGGCGGGTGGTGCAGGGCGGCTCGACCGTCACCCAGCAATTGGCCAAGAACGCCTTTCTCACCGCCGAGCGCTCCTTCCGTCGCAAGATGCAGGAATTGCTGCTGGCATTCTGGCTGGAGATGAATTTCTCCAAGGACCAGATCCTGGCGCTCTATCTCAACCGGGTCTATCTCGGTTCGGGAACGCGCGGCATCGAGGCGGCGGCGCGGCGCTATTTCGCCAAATCGGCGCGGCGCCTCGACTTGGCCGAAAGCGCCATGCTGGCCGGGCTGCTCAAGGCGCCGTCGCGGCTATCGCCTTTGGCCGACCTGCGGGCGGCGCAGGAGCGCGCGGCCGTGGTGCTGGCGGCGATGGCAGATGCCGGGCGGATCGAACCCGGCCAGGCCGCCCAGGCGCTGCGCAATCCGGCGCGGCCGGCGCGGCGCGCGGCCGGGGCGCGCAGCGAACGCTATTTCGCCGATTGGGCGCTCGACCAGCTGGCGGGTTTCGTCGGCGCCACCGACCGCGATCTGGTGGTCGAGACCACGCTCGATCCGCGGCTGCAGCGCCTGGCCGAGCGCGCGCTGGTGGGCGCGCTCGAACGCGAGGGGGCGCGGCTCGAAGTCGAGCAGGGCGCGGTGCTGGCGATGGCTCCCGACGGCGCGGTGCGGGCGCTGGTCGGCGGCCGCGACTGGGGCGAAAGCCAGTTCAACCGCGCCGTCCAGGCCGAACGCCAGCCGGGTTCGGCCTTCAAGCTGTTCGTCTATCTCGCCGCGCTCGAGGCCGGGATGAGCGCGTCCAGCACGGTCGAGGATCGGCCGATCGCGATCGGCCGATGGCAGCCGCGCAATTTCGACGAGGGCTTTGCCGGCGCCATGAGCCTGCGCGAATCCCTGGCGCGCTCGGTCAACACCATTGCCGTGCAGCTGCAGGAACAGGTCGGCCGGCGGCGCGTGAGCGAGGCGGCACGGCGCCTCGGCATCGCCACCAGGCTGACCGGCGAGCCGTCGCTGGCGCTGGGCGCCTCGGAGGTGACGCTGCTGGAACTGACCGCGGCCTATGCCGTCATCGCCAATGGCGGCGAAGCGGTGCTGCCCTATGCCATCCGCAGCGTGCGCGACGATGCCGGCCGCGCGATCTATCTACGCAGCGGATCGGGGCTTGGCCGCGCGGTCGATCCGCTGCGCGCCCAGGCCATGGCGCAGATGTTGGAAGGGCCGCTCGAAACCGGCGGCACCGGTCAGGCCGCGCGCCTGTCGCGTCCGGCCGCCGGCAAGACCGGCACCTCGACCGATTTTCGCGACGCTTGGTTCATCGGCTTCGCGCCCGGGTTGGTGACGGGGGTGTGGGTCGGCAACGACGACGGCCGGCCGATGCGCCGCGTCACCGGCGGCGGCATGCCGGCGCGCATCTGGCGCGAAGTCATGGAGAATGCCGGCCGATGACCAGGCGGTAGGCGAGCAGGCCGACCAGCGCCGAGGCGGCGATGCCCAGCGCCATCGGCTGGGCGCTGCCGTCGCCGGCCAGCGCCACCACCAGGCTGGCCAGCGCCGCCAGCGTCATCTGCAGCAGGCCGATCAACGCCGATGCCGTGCCGGCGATCGAAGGCGGGATCGCCGCCAGCGCCAAGGCCGGCCCCTGCGGAATCGCCACCGCCAGCCCGATCATGAAGGCCAGCATCGGCGGCATGACGCTGGCAAGGCTGGGGCCGAACAGGCCGATCCCCAGCGCCATCGTCGCCCCCATTGCTGCCATCCAGGCCACGCCCCAGGCGAACAGCCGCGGCGAGCCGAAGCGCGGCACCAGCCGCGCCGCGGTCAGGGTCGAGACGAAATGGGTCAGCGCCAGCGAGGAGATGGCGAAGCCGTATTGGCTGGGCGCGATGCCGAGCTGGCCGATCAGCACGAAGGACGATCCCGACAGAAAGCAGAACAGCCCGGCATAGCCGCAAGCCAGGCCGAGCGCGTGGCCCAGGAAGCTGGGCGTACCGAGGATGACGCCCGCCGCCGTGCGCAGGCGGACGAAATCGAGCGCCGCCGGGTCGCGCCGGGGCAGGGTCTCGGCGAAACCCTGCCGCGCCCACAGCGCCAGCGCGAAACCAATCGCCGCCAGCAGGACGAAGATCGCCCGCCAGCCCAACAGCACCAGCACCAGCCCGCCGATCGGCGGCATCGCCAGCGGCACGCAGACCGAGACCGCGCTCATGCGCGCCAGCTTGCGGGCGCCGGTCTCGCGGTCGAACAGATCGCGGATCGCGGCGCGCCCGACCACCAGCCCGCAGCAGGCGCCGAAGGCCTGGCCGATGCGGGCAGCGATCAGCCACTCGATATCCGGCGCCGCCGCCGCGCCCAGGCTGGCCAGCGCGAACACCAACAATCCGCCGATCAGCAGCGGGCGCCGGCCATAACGGTCGGCCAGGGGTCCCGCAAAGACCTGCGCCAGGCCGAAAGCGGCGATGAACCCGCCCATGGTGGCCTGGACCAGGACCGACGGCGCCGCCAATTCGGCGGCGATGGTCGGCAAGGCCGGCAGATAGGTGTCGGTGCCGAGCGGCAACAGCCCGGCGCAAAGGCCGAGCAGCAAGAGAAGTCCGAGCGAATCCGGACGCAGCACGGGGAGCGTGCGTCCTCAGCCGAAGCGCAACAGCGAGGCACCCTCGCGCCGCAGCCAGGCGCGGGCGGCATCGGCGCGGTCGGTCAGGCTTTCGGCCAGATTCCAGAAGGCAGGTCCGTGATGGGCGTGGACCAGATGCGCCACTTCGTGGGCGACGACGTAGTCCAGCACCGGCTCGGGCGCCAGCACCAGCCGCCAACTGAACGACATCCGGCCGTCGCGTCCGCAACTGCCCCAGCGCGAGCGGGTGTCGCGCACGGAAACTCCGGTCACTTCGCGACCGATGGCCATGGCCTTGAGCATGGCGCGACCGCCCAACTCGCGCCGCGCCAGCGCCTTGAGGCGGTCGCGGACCCGGCGCGGCAGATGGCGGAGTTCGCCGCCGATCCGGATCTCGCCGTGTTCGATGCGATCGCCGCGCAGTCCGGGGAGATGGACGATACGATGCGGTTTGCCCAGCACCGGAATCTCGGCGCCATCGACGATCGCCGCGCGCGGCGGCAGCGCGTCGAGGCGCCGATGCAGCCAGTCCGCCATCTGTTCGGCGAAGGCCAGGCCGGCGCGGCGGCTGGCGCGCCGGGGCAGCACGATCACGGCCGCGCCCGCGCCTTGGTCGATGGTCAACAGAATGCGTCGCGCCCGCGGGCTCTCGCGGAAGCGCAGCGGGATGGCGCGTCCGCCGACGTGGTGAGTCTCGATCGCCGAGAGCCTGCTCACCGCGCGCGCCGCGCGGCCTTGCGCAGGAAGGCGACCACCTTGGGCGCGGTGCTCTCGCGCCAGCGCCGGCCGTTGAACACGCCGTAATGGCCGACCTTGGGCGCGACGTAGTGCAGCCGCCGCGCCGCCGGCAGATTGGGGCACAGCCGGTGCGCGGCCTCGGTCTGGCCCAGACCGGAAATGTCGTCGCGCTCGCCCTCGACCGTCATCAGCGCGACATCGGTCATGGCGCGCGGCTCGATCCGCCTGCCGCGCGAGGTCATGACGCCGCGGGCAAGCTCGAATTTCTGGAATACCTGATGGATGGTTTGAAGGTAATACTCGGCCGGCAGGTCCATCACCGCGCGGTACTCGTCGTAGAAGCCGCGATGGGTGGCGGCGCCCTCGCCGTCGCCGCGCACCAGGCGATGGAACATTTCCAGGTGGGCGTCGATGTGCCGATCCAGGTTCATCGCCATGAACCCGGCCAACTGCACGAATCCGGGATAAACCCGGCGCGTGAATCCCGGGTACATCATCGGCACCCGGCCGATGACGCGGCGTTCGAACCACTCGATCGGATGCGACAGCGCGAAGCGATTGGGCTCGGTCGGATTGATGCGGGCATCGACCGGGCCGCCCATCAGCACCATTGCCGCCGGCCGGGCCGGATCGCGATCCTGGGCCAGCAGCGCTGCCGCCGCCAGCACCGGCACCGAGGGCTGGCATACCGCCATCACCCGGCAGCCGGGTCCAAGCCGGCGCAAAAGATCGATCGTCAGGTCGATGTAGTCGTCGAGGTCGAAGCGGCCTTCGGCCGCGGGCACCTTGCGGGCATCGCGCCAGTCGGTGATGTAGGTGTCGAAATGCGGCACCATCGCCCGCACCGTGTCGCGCAACAGCGTGGCATAGTGGCCCGACAGCGGCGCCACGATCAGCAGCCGCGGATCATCGTCCGATCCTGCCCGCGCGAAGCGCTTCAGCTGCATGAACGGCCAACGGGCGACGATCTCCTCGGCCACCGGCACGGTTCGGCCTTCGACTTCGGTCTCGGTTATGCCGAAGCGCGGCTTGCCGAAGCGGCGGGTGGCGTGTTCGATCACGTCGCAAGCCGCCGCCACCGCGCGCCCCATCGGCGTATAGGACAGCGGATTGAAGGGGTTGGTCAGCGTGCTGTGCTGGATTTCGAGCGCGGCGCGGACCGGGGAGAAGGCGGCGTGCTGGAACTCGTGCAGGCTATAAAGCATCGGACCTCGACTGCCAGGGTGAAGTCTTCGCAACTGCAACAATTACCACAAGACGCTGCGGCTGGGAACCGATTCCGCGCTATATATCGCGGGTGCGCTGCGAAAATTGGAGGATAGGGCGATGACCGAGCCGGCAATCACCGAGACCATGCTGCAGGAATTGGGCAAGCTCGACACGCCGACGATCTGCAACGCGCTCGAGGTCGTGGCCGAACAGCATCGCTGGCGGGGCTTCACCCAACTGCCCTTGGTCTGCGCGCGACCCGACCTTCCGCCGATGGTCGGTTTCGCCAAGACCGCCACCATCCGCTCGACCGAGCCGGGCCTGGGCGCGCCGGCCGAGCGCAAGGCGCGGCGCATGCGCTATTTCGAATATGTCGATCGCGGGCCGCGGCCGAAGATTTCGGTCATCCAGGACCTGGATGGCGCGCGCGCCGGCTTCGGCGCCTTCTGGGGCGAGGTCAACAGCAACATCCACCGCGCGCTGGGCTGCCTCGGCACCGTCACCGACGGCGGCGTGCGCGACATCCCGCAACTGGCGCCGGGCTTCCAGGCGTTGGCCCGCGCCGTGGTGCCCTCGCATGCCTATGTCGAAATCCACGGCTTCGGCGAGGAGATCGTGGTCGGCGGCATGGTGGTGCGCGACGGCGACCTGGTCCATGCCGACCGGCACGGCGCGGTGACCATCCCCAAGGACCAGATCGCGGCCGTTCTGGCCGCGGCCGAAAAGCTGACCCGGCGCGAGGCCACCATCCTCGAAGCCTGCCGGCGGTCCGATTTCAGCCTTGCCGTCCTCAAAGACGCCATCGCCCGCGCCGACAGCTATCACTGAATGCCGCGAAACTTGTTGATAGAATAAACAAAATATAATACAACCAAATTGCCGCTGCGAATTTCATGGAGGGCTGGGGTCATGTCCGACGACAGGAGAGACAAAGCACTGGAGCGGATCGCGCTGGCGGTAGAGAACTTGAAGACCGTCACTGAAGATGCGACCGGCACCTATCTGCAAATGAACTCCAATTTAGGAGATGTCGTCGCGCAACTGCGATCAATCGACAACAATCTGACCGGATTGCTGCGCGAAGTCGTGAATCAGTTGAGCGGGATCAAGACCGCAATCCAAAACAAATGAGTTTCAGGACGAGGAGCCCGATCGCCTAACCCAAATCGAACTCCAGCGGCCGGCCGATGGGCGGGCCGATCAGTTCGCCTTCGCGCATCACGACTTGGCCGCGGACCACGGTCATGACCGGGAATCCGGTCACGGTCATGCCGTCGAACGGCGTCCAGCCGCTCTTGGTCGCCATGTCGGCATGGCGCAGCGTGCGCTTGGCGGCCAGATCGACCAGGGTGAAGTCGGCATCCATTCCTTGGGCGATGCGGCCCTTGTGCTTGAGGCCGAACAGCCGCACCGGGTTGGCGGTCACCATCTCGACCAGGCGCGCGAGGCTCAACCGCCCGGCGGCGACATGGTCCAGCATCACCGGCAGCAAGGTCTGCACCCCCGGCATGCCCGACGGCGTCTGCGGATAGGGTTTGGCCTTCTCTTCGCGGGTGTGCGGGGCGTGGTCCGAGCCGATGATGTCGGCGGTGCCGTCGGCCACCGCCTGCCACAGCCCGGCGCGATGCCGCGCCTCGCGAATCGGCGGGTTCATCTGGGCGAGGGTGCCGATGCGTTCGTAGCAATCGGGCGCTTCCAGCGTCAGATGCTGCGGCGTGACTTCCATCGAGGCGATGTCCTTGGCTGCGCGCAGCATCGGCACTTCGTCGGCGGTGGTGACGTGCAGCACATGCACCGGCCGCTTGGCGGCGCGCGCCAGGCGCAGGATGCGCTCGGTCGCCAGCCGCGCCGATTCGGCATCGCGCCATTCGGGATGGAAGCGCGGATGGCCGCCCTGTTCGGCGATATGACGGCGCTCGCGCATGCGGAACTCGTCCTCGGCATGGACCGCGACGCGCCGCCGGCCCGAGGCCAGCACCCGCGCCAGCGTGGCGTCGTCGGGCACCAGCAGATCGCCGGTCGAGGCGCCCATGAAGATCTTGACCCCGCAGCAGCCGGGCAGGCGTTCGAGCTCGCCCAGCTTTTCGGCATTGTCGGCGGTAGCGCCGGCGTAGAAAGCATGATCGCACCAGGTCCGGCCACGGGCGCGGCGCAGCTTGTCTTCCAGCGCCGCGGCATCGGCCGTGGTCGGCTTGGTGTTGGGCATCTCGAACACGGCGGTGATGCCGCCCAGCACGGCGGCGCGGGTGCCGCTTTCGAGATCGTCCTTGTGTTCCAGCCCGGGCTCGCGGAAATGCACCTGGGTGTCGATGCAGCCCGGCAGAACCGTCAGCCCCTTGGCATCGATGCCCTGTTCGGCATAGCGCCGCGGCACCTCGCCGATGGCGGCGATCTTGCCGTCCAGCGCGGCGACATCGGCCTCGACCAACCGGCCGTCGACCAACAGCCGGCCGCCGCGGATCACCAGGTCATAGGCCTCGATCATGCCGGCGTCGCCTCCAGGCAGGACAGCACGTCACCCTCGGGGGCGAGCCCTAGGATATGCCGCCTGTGCCACAAGGCATAGAACAACAATGTCCAGGCGGCGAAACCGGCGCGCTTGTCGGCGGTCGCCCGGGTCAACGCCACGACGCGCTCGGGATGCGCGATCTCGGCGATGCCGGGCTGGCGGGCAAGCAGCGGGCCGAGCCGCGGTTCGCGCCCGATCCATTCGCCCACCGGCACGGTGAAGCCGCGCTTTTTCGAAAACGGCTCGGCCTCGGGCAGGTTGCGGTTGAGCCATTCGCGCAGCAGCCACTTGCCCAGCCGCCCGCGCACCTTGACGGCATCGGGCAGGCGGAAGGCGTAACCCGCCACCACCGGATCGAGGAAAGGCGTGCGGCCTTCCAGCCCATGCGCCATCAGGCAGCGATCGAGCTTGGTCAGCAGATCGGCCGGCAGCCAGCCGGCGATGTCGGTGGCTTGCGCCGCCTGCAGCCGCGAGCGGCCGCCGCGCGCCTCGTGCTCCTCGATCCGCCCTAGCTCCTCGCGCCAGCGCCGCGGCGGGCTGCGCAACACGTCCAGCCCGTCGAAGCTTCCGCTGGCGCGCATCTTGCGGCCACCCAGCAGCAGCGGGCGCCGCGCCGTGCGATAGCGTCCGTAGCCGGCGAAGATCTCGTCGCCGCCTTCGCCCGACAGCACGACCTTGAGGCCGCGCGCCGCCTCGCGCGCCAGCTTCCAGGTCGGGATCGTGGCATAGTCGGCGCCGGGATCGTCCATGGCGGCGGCGATGCGGGGCAAATCGGCCCAGAAATCCCGCGCCGTGACCTCGACCTCGACATGCTCGGCGCCGGTACGCTTGGCCAGGGTTCGCGCCAGCGCGCGCTCGTCGCGCGCGGCGCTGTCGGGGAACGCCGCGGTGAAGGCGCGGACGCGCCTGCCGCCGCGGCTCATCAGCGCCAGGATCGCAGCGCTGTCGATTCCGCCCGACAGGAACAGGCCATAGGGCACGTCCGAACGCTGATGCAGTTCGACGCTCTCGGCCAGGACCGCGTCAAGCTGGCCGATGGTGGCCTCGGCGGCGATGCGGATCGGGCCGCCTTCGGGCAAGGCCGGGCGATGGCGGCGCTCGACGATCCGGCCGCGCTCGATCGCCAGAGACTCGCCCGGCAGGACACGGGTTACGCCCGCCAGCAGTGTGGCGCTGCCGGGCACGAATTGAAGTTGCAACAGCGCATCGCGCGACGCGGCTTCGAGTTTGGGCGACACCAGCCCGGCCGCGATCAGCGCCTGCGGTTCCGAGGCGAAAGCGAGGCCGCCCGCGGTGGTGGCGACGTAGAGCGGCTTGATGCCGAAGGGATCGCGCGCCAGCACCAGCCGGTCGCGCGCCGGATCGTGGATGGCTATGGCGTACATGCCGCGCAAGGATTCGGCGAAGGCGAGGCCGTCGCGGCGATAGAGCGCTAGCGGCGGCTCGCAATCCGATTTGGTACGCCAAGTCTGGTCGGGTAGGCCCGCGCGCAGTTCGAGGTAATTGTAGATCTCGCCATTGGCGGCCAGCACCGGCCCGGCGGGATCGCGGATCGGCTGATCGCCGGTGACCAGGTCGATGATGGCCAGGCGGGTCTGCACCAAACCGATGCCCGGCGCGGTGTGACGGCCCTGGCCGTCGGGGCCGCGATGGGCCAAGGCCGCCGCCAGCCGATCGAGCGTGGCGGCGGCGGGCGAGGTGGGCTCGGTCAGGGACAAGCCGGCGATGCCGCACATCAGCGCGTCACCCGGTCGAGCAGTTCGCCATAGCGCGCGACCACCGCCGCCTCGGTGAATTCGCGCGCATAGACCGAGCGGCCGGCCTCGGCCAGCCGCGTGCGCAACGGCCGGTCCTCCCAAATTTCGCGCATCGCGGTCGCCAGCGCCGTGACATCGTCGACTGCCGCCAACAACCCGGTATCGCGGTGGCCGATCAGTTCGCTCGGCCCCTCGCTGGCCGCAGCCACCACGGCGCGGCCATGCGCCCAGGCCTCGATCACGACATTGCCCAGCGGCTCGTGGCGCGAGGGGCAGACCAGGAAATCGCAGCTCGCCAACAGCGCCGCGGTATCGCGTCGCCAACCCAGAAACCTCACCCGCGAGGCGATGCCGAGCTGGCGCGCGAGGTCCTTGAGTTCGCCTTCCAGCGGCCCGTCGCCGGCCAGCCACAGGTGCAAGGTCGGCAGTTCCGTCATCGCCCGCAGCAGGACATCGAAGCCCTTGTTGACGTGCAGCCGCCCCAGCGCCAGCGCCAGCGGCGCGTCCTCGGGCGTGGCCAGATCGGCGCGCGGCACCGCGGGCGCCGGCGCCGCGTCGACGAAATTGGGCAAATAGTGAGTGCGCGCAGCCGGCCAGCCGCCGTCGATCAGATAGGCGCGGATGCCGTGGGTATTGGCAATCAGATGGTGACAGCGGCGATAATATTTGAGGTCGTAATAGCCGCCCAGCCGCGCGACATGGACGAAATCGCCCTCGGGCACGAACTCGGTGGCGCGGTTCATCCAGCTCAGCACCACCTCGGGCCGGAACTCGGCGATCAACGCGCGCAGGCGGCGACGGGTGACGAAATCGAACCAGCCGCCGAAAGGCAGTTCGATCGGTTCGATTGCCGCCTGGCGCAGGCGTCCGGCGCGTTCGGCATCGCGGCGTATCGCCACCTGCTGCATCACGCCGGCGCGCGCCATGCCCGCCACCAGGCGCTCGAAAAAGGCTTCGGCGCCGCCGGTCCGCGCGCCCGCCATGGCCTGCAAAAGCCGGCGCTTCATTCGCGTTCGTACCGCGCCTTGAGATAGGACAGCATGGGATAAAGCCCGGCCAGCAGCGCGATCAGGAAGCCGTAGGCGCCTTCGCGATAGCCCTTGCGGCCGACATAACATTTGAGGAAGCGCGAAAACAGACGGCGGAAATTGTTCCGGAAATCGCCGATCTCGCCGCTTGCGCGCAGATCGCGCGCCCGCGCCGTGGAGTAGCGATCCAGCCGCTTGAGCATGTCCGAAATGTCGCGATCGACCAGATGGACCATGGGCGTTTGCAGGAAACGCTTGGGGCCTTGCAGCGTGACCTTGGGATGGATGCGCTGATTGCCCCAGCTTTTGGCGTCCTTCGAGAACAGGCGCGGCGCGGCCGAGACGCCCCAATTGGCGCCCCAGCCGTGACGCACCAGCCGCTCGCCGATGTAGTTGTCGAACGGCACCAGGAAATAGCCCGGCGCGGCGGTCGCGATGGTGCGACGGATTTCCTCGAACAGTGCCGCCGGCGGGCGCTCGTCGGCATCGACCTCGAGGATCCAGTCGCCGCCGCAGGTGGCGATGCCGAGATTGCGGCGCTCGCCTTCGATCGGCCAGGCGCCTTCGACGAGGCGCGCGCCATGGCGTTCGGCCACGCCGCGCGAATCGTCGCTGCAGCGGTCCAGCACCACCACCACCTCGTCGGCCGGCGACAAGAGCGGCAGCAGCGCGGCCAGGTTCGCGGCCTCGTCATGCGCCACCACCAGGGCGCTCAGGCGCGGCGTCGGGGTCATGGCGCGGGTATAGGCCGCGGCCTGGGCCTTGCCAAGGCGCAAGACCATGCCTACCTGTGGCATCGGCGGGTGGGATCAAGACCATGGCGGAATTCCGGTTACTGGACGGGCGCGGCGTGCTGGCGATCGGCGGCGAAGAGCGCCGCGATTGGCTGCAAGGCCTGATCACCAACGACACGCATGCGATCGGCCCCGATCGCGGCATCTATGCCGCGCTGCTGAGCGCGCATGGCAAGTTCCTGCACGACATGATCCTGGCCGAGGCACCCGACGGTACTTGGCTGGTGGATTGCGAAGCGGCGCGCGCCGCCGATCTGCTCAAGCGCCTGACGCTCTATCGGTTGCGCACCAAGGTGACGCTGAAGGACACCGGCGCCGACTGGGCAGTGGCGGCGGTGATGGGTTCCGACGCCGCGGCCAAGCTGGGTCTCGGCGGCGAGGTCGGGCAGGCGCGGGCGCTTGCCGGCGGCGTGGCGCTGGTCGATCCGCGCGATGCGCGCCTGGGCGTTCGGGTCTATCTGCCGCGCGCCGGCGCCGCCGCGGCGCTGGTCGGGTTGGGTCTGGCCGAGGGCGGCGATTACGAGGCGCTGCGGCTCGGTCTCGGCATCCCCGACGGCAGCCGCGACATCGCGGTCGACAAGGCCTTCCTGCTGGAATGCAATTTCGAGGCGCTGCACGGCGTGGCGTTCGACAAGGGCTGCTATGTCGGCCAGGAGAACACCGCCCGCACCAAGCATCGCGCCAGCTTGCGCAAGCGGCTGATGCGGGTCGATCTCGACGCCGCGCCGCCGCCGCCCGGCACTCCGATCCTGCTGGCGGGCGAGGAGGTGGGCGAGGTGCGCAGCGGCGCCGGCCGTTGCGCCATCGCGCTGTTGCGGCTCGAACCCTTGGAGAAGGCGGCCGCCGAAGCACTTCCCCTGACCGCCGCCGGCGCGCGCGTGACGCCGGTGCCCTCGCCTTAGACCTCTAGCACCTTGCCCGGGTTCATGATGCCCTTGGGGTCGAACAGCGCCTTGATCCGGCGCATCACCGCCATCTCGACCGGGTCCTTGTAGCGCAGGATCTCCTCGACCTTCATCCGGCCGAGGCCGTGTTCGGCCGAGATCGAGCCGCCGAGCGCGTGGGCGACGTCGTAGACGGCGTGGTTGATGGCCTCGAAGCGGGCCAAGAAGGCGGCGCGATCGCCGCCCGCCGGCTGGCTGACGTTGAAATGGATGTTGCCGTCGCCGATATGGCCGAAGGGCAGGCAGCGCACGCCGGGTGCCGCGCGCGCGCAGGCGGCGACGGCGCGATCGATGAACTCGGGGATCGCCGAGCGCGGCACCGAGACGTCGTGCGCGGCGCGGGCGCCTTCCTTGTTCTGGGCCTCGGACAAGGCATCGCGCAACCGCCAGAAGCCATCGGCCTGGGCCTGGTTCTGGGCCAGCGAGGCATCCGCGATCAGGCCGGCCGATTGCGCCTCGGCCAGCCCGGTTTCGAGCGTCTCGCGCAAGGCTCCGCTGGCGCGGCCGGAACTGAGTTCGATCAGCAGATACCAGGCATGCGGCGCCGGCAGCGGATCGCGCGTGCCGGGGATGTGCCGCAGCAGCATGTCGATGCCGAGCCGCGGCACGATCTCGAACCCGGTCACCGCGCCGCCGCTCAGGCCCTGCAGCCGCGCCAGCAACTCGACCGCCGCCGCCGGATCGCGCACCGCGGCAAAGGCGGTCTGCACGTCGCGCGGCTTGGGATAAAGCTTCAGCACCGCCGCCGTGATCACGCCCAGCGTGCCCTCGGCGCCGATGAACAGATGCTTGAGGTCGTAGCCGGTGTTGTCCTTGCGCAAGGCCCGCAGCCCGTCCCACACCGTGCCGTCGGGCAGCACCGCCTCGATCCCCAGCACCAGGTCGCGGGCATTGCCGTAGCGCAGCACGCCGCTGCCGCCGGCATTGGTCGAGAGATTGCCGCCGATCATGGCCGAGCCCTCGCCGCCGAAGGAGAGCGGGAACAGCCGGTCGGCGCGATCGGCCGCCTCCTGCACTTGGGCGAGGACGACGCCGGCCTCGGCCACCAGCGTGTCGTTGAGCGGATCGAGCGCGCGGATGCGGTTCATCCGCCCAAGCCACAGCAACACCTGGCCGAAGGGAATGGCGCCGCCGCACATGCCGGTGTTGCCGCCCTGGGGCACCACCGGCGTCGCGGTCTCGTGGCAGAGCTTCAGGATCGCCGCCACCTCGGCGGTCGAGGCCGGCTTCAGCATCAACGGCGTCTCGCCGCGATAGAGATCGCGCCACTCCTTGAGATGCGGCGCCAGATCGGCCGCGGCCTGCGTCCAGCCCTTGGCGCCGAGCAGCGCCTTGAAGCGGTCGATCAATCCGGGATCGAGCGGCTTGGGCCGCGGCGGCGGGGCGAGGGTCATGCGCCGTCCCCGCGCGGCGCCGCCGCCCGCCGCAGCCGGTCGTTGATGGCGACGCCGAGCCCATGCTCCGGGATCGGCATGACGGCGATGGCCTCGTATTCGGGCCGATCGAGCGCGATCAGGCTGGCATAGAGATTGGCCGCGGCCTCGGCCAGATCGCCGCTCGGGCTGAGGTTCAGCGCCTCGTTCGGCGCGCCCGGTCCGAAGCCGAGGAAAGCCTCGCCCGGCCGCGGCGCCTCGGCATTGAGCCGCAGCTTGCGGGTCGGCGCGTAATGGCTCTGGCCCATGCCGGGGGCGTGCGCGGGGCCGGGCGCGGCCGCGCGCAACGGGCCGATCACGCGCTCGATCGCCGCGCGCTCGATCGCGCCCTCGCGCAGAATGGCGGCATCGGCGCCGAGCAGCGAGACCACGGTCGATTCGAGACCGATCGCGCTGGCGCCGGCATCGAGGATCGCATCGACCCGCTCGCCCAGCTGCGCCTTGACGTGCTCGGCGCGGGTCGGGCTGACCCGGCCCGAGCGGTTGGCCGAGGGTGCCGCGATCGGCAGATCGACCTTGGTCAGCAGCGCCAGCGCCACCGGATGGCTCGGCACCCGCACCGCCAGCGACGGCAAGCCGGCCGAAACCGTCGGCACTACTTCGGATGCCGGGAAGCGGGGCAGCACCAGCGTCAGCGGTCCGGGCCAGAACGCCGCCGCCAGATCGCGCGCCCGCGCCTCGAACGGCGCCAGCCGCAAGGCGGCATCGACCGAGGCGACGTGGACGATCAGCGGGTTCGCGGCCGGCCTTCCCTTGACGGCGTAAAGCCGGGCGATCGCCGTCGTCGCGTCGGCCCGCGCGCCGAGGCCGTAGACGGTCTCGGTCGGGAACGCCACCAGCCCGCCGCCGCGCAGCGTGCGGGCGGCGCGGGCAATGGTCTCGGCGTCAGGTCCGGTAGTCGGCGAAGACCGCATCGGCCGTGACCTTGCGCGCGGGATTGAGGCAGCGGAGCGCCGTGCCGCCGCCGGCGCGCCAGATCGTCGCCGCTTCGCTCCAAAACAGCGGGCGCGGAAAGCGGATCGTCAGGTCGAACGCCGCCGGCGGCTTGGCGCCCGCCGCCAGCGCCGCCATCATCCAACTCAGCTGCATCAGGCCCTGCGCCAGCGGCTCCTTGTAGCCGTGGCGCGAGGCGAACAGGGGATCGAAGTGGATCTGGTTGCCGACATAGCGCGAATAGTTGTCGACCCGGTTGGGCGTTACCTGCTTCGAGCCGACCTGGCGATAGCCGGCGGTGGCGTCGGCCGCGGGCGCGCCGGCCGCGGCGCCCGGATCGCGCGGCGGGGCCTGGCCGCCGGAGATCACGACATCGACCGTCAGGCTGCCGAGCGCGCCGCCGTTGCCCTTCAGCAGATCGAAGGCGTAGACGACGCGCGGCCCGCGCGATGTCGCGGTCTTGGCCGCGATGCGCCCCTTCAGCGCCAGCACGTTGTCGACCGGCAGCGCCTCGGTCATGACGAAGCGCGATTCGGCGTGCAGATAGCCGTCGATCGAAAAGCCCGTGCCCTTGATGGCGCGAAAGGCTTCGTTGGCGATCAGCGCGGGTTCGACCAGATCGCCGAACAGCCTGGGATCGATCTCGGCCGCGCCCAGGCATTTGTCGCGGCGCTCGCGGGTGATGACGGTGGAATAGGGCTTGAGCGCATGGCCGATCTCGGGCTCGGGTCCGGCCGGGGTCGCGCCCGGCGGGGCGTAGCGCTTGTTGGCCAGCGCCGCCGCCGGCGGAAGCTGGGGCTGAGCGGGTGGCTGCTGGCCCGGCGCCGGGCCGCCCGGCCGGGGCGGCATTGGCCCATAGGGCTTGTACGGCGTGAACGTTGTCATCGTCCCGGATCGCATAGCATATTGGGGGTCCGAACGCATCCCGCGCCGCCGCCCGAGGGGAGAACCGCCATGTCCGCCTATGCCGCGCCGCTTGCCGATCTGCGCTTCGCGCTTGGCCAGGTGTTCGATCTCAAGACCCTGGCTGGCCTCAAGGAGTTCGAGCACGCCACGCCCGACGTGATCGACGCGGCGCTGGAGGAGGCGGCGCGGCTGGCGGGCGAGGCGATCGCGCCGCTGAACGGCCCGGGCGACCGGATCGGCAGCAAGCTCGACAACGGCGTGGTCCGCACCCCGCCCGGCTTCAAGGAAGCCTATCGCCAGTTCGTCGAGGGCGGCTGGAACGGCGTCGCCTTCGATCCGGCCTATGGCGGCCAGGGCCTGCCCTGGCTGGTGGCGATGGCGGTGCAGGAGATGTGGACCTCGGCCAACATGGCGTGGAGCCTGTGCGCGCTTCTGACCCAGGGCGCGGTCGAGGCGGTGGCGGCGCATGGTTCGGACAGCCAGAAGGCGCTGTTCCTGGAAAAGATGGTCTCGGGCCAATGGACCGGCACCATGAACCTGACCGAGCCCCATGCCGGCTCGGACGTGGGCGCGCTGCGCAGCCGCGCCGAGCCCGCCGGCGACGGCACCTGGCGCATCAAGGGCACCAAGATCTTCATCACCTATGGCGAGCACGACATGGCCGAGAACATCGTCCATCTGGTGCTGGCCCGCACCCCCGGCTCGCCGCCCGGCACCAAGGGCATTTCGCTGTTCCTGGTGCCGAAGTTCCTGGTCGAGGAGGACGGCGGCCTCGGCCGGCGCAACGATCTGCGTTGCGTCTCGCTGGAACACAAGCTGGGCATCCACGCCAGCCCGACCGCGGTGATGTCCTTCGGCGACCAGGACGGCGCCATCGGCACCCTGATCGGCCGCGAGAACGAGGGCATGCGCTGCATGTTCACGATGATGAACAATGCCCGCCTCTCGGTCGGCCTGCAGGGCGTGGCCATCTCCGAACGCGCCTACCAGCAGGCCGCGGCTTTCGCCCGCGAGCGCAAGCAGGGCCGCATCGCCGGCATGAAGTCGACCGACAGCGCGCCGATCGTGGCCCATCCCGACATTCGTCGGTCGCTGATGACCATGCGCGCCAACACCGAGGCGATGCGGCTTCTGGTGTTGCAGATCGCGGAATCGATGGACTTCGCGCACCGCCATCCCGACAAGGCCCTGGCCCGCCGCCGCCAGGAATGGGTCGAGCTGCTGACGCCGGTGGCCAAGGCGCATGCCACCGATCTGGGGGTCGAGATGACCTCGCTCGGCCTGCAGATCCACGGCGGCATGGGCTTCGTCGAGGAGACCGGCGCCGCCCAGCATCTGCGCGATTCGCGCATCGCGCCGATCTACGAAGGCACCAACGGCATCCAGGCGATCGACCTGGTGGCGCGCAAGCTGCCGATCGGCGGCGGCGCCGCGGTGCGCGCCTTGATCGGCGACATGGCCAAGGCGCCGGGCCTGGCCGATGCCTGCAAGGCGCTTTCGGCCAGTACCGAATGGATGCTGGCGACCTTGCCCAAGGACGCCGATGCGGCGCTGGCCGGCGCCACGCCCTATTGCCGGCAGTTCGGCATCGTCGCCGGCGGCTGGCTGATGGCGCGCGCGGCCGAGGCCGCCGCCAAGCAGGCCGGCAAGGGCGAGGGCGATGCTGCTTTCCTTGCCGCCAAGCAGGCGACGGCGCGGTTCTACGCCCAGCAGATCCTGCCCTTGGCCGCGGCCCTGACCGGACCGATCACCGCCGGCAAGGATGCGGTCATGGCGCTGGCGGCCGAGGCGCTGTAGCGGCGCGCAAATCGGCGCAAAAGCGCGGATCGGGGCCAAGTCCGAGCCAACTGGGCGCGGAACCGCGCGGAATCGGTCACCATTTGCGCGCAAATGCGCGCAAATGGCCAATTCGTAACCAGTTACTCCGTTGATATTACTGCCTAATCGCATGTTGATGCCTTTTCGCCACAGGATTGGGACTCGGTGCTGTTAACCTTTCAATCTAACCAGTACATATATGGGGTAATGACTCGGGTTTGTGAGGTCGATGCTGGTATGAGCGATGAGAGACCTGGCCATCGCGCTGCCTCTCCTATTGACAAAAAGGGATTTATAGTTTATTTTACTGGTATATATGAGGAAAGGACCTAAACATAGTTTAGTAAAAATAGATACAATTGTATATCAACACGAAAATACGGTGTGGTTGCCTGGTATGGTAATTTCCTATTGTGGCCGGATTTGATAAGTCATAGCTTAGCTAAAATATATGTAATGTGAGAGAGCCCATAGTTTTCCAATTCGTAAATTTGTCGGAGGACTCCAGGAGCAGCAGCTGAAATGGCCGTTCGAACCGCCACAGTCCTTTTCAAAGACGGTCCCGCCGGAACTCTGGTCGAGACGGCGGCCGGCGGATCGCGTTTTTCCTATTTGCCTGGCCAGACCCAAGCCATCGCCTGCTGTTTGCCGGTCGCCCGGCGCGAGCACGAATGGCCGCACGGTGTGCATCCGTTTTTCCAGCACCTGACGCCCGAGGGCTGGCTGCGCGAACGCCAGGCGCGCGCCGCGGGCTTGGCCGAGGGCGACGACCTCGGATTCTTGCTGGCCTATGGCGGCGATTGCATCGGCGCGGTCAGCATCCAGGACCCGGCACCGCCGCGCGGCACGGACTCGGCGGATCTCGCGCAGGCCAATCCCGGGCGGACGATATCGGGACTGCAACCCAAGCTGCTGGTGGTGAAGGCGGGTCGGAGCTATCGCCCGGCGGGGCCGAGCGGCCCCGCGCCTTTCATCGCCAAGTTCAACAGCGAAAGCGTGCCGGATCTGGTGCGCAACGAGGCCTTGAGCTTGCGATGGATCGCGGCGGTGCTGGGTCAGGCCGAAGTGGCCCGATTCAAATTGGGTCACGTCGCCGGATTCGACACCGGCGCCCTGATCGTCACGCGGTTCGATCGCGACGCCGCCGGCGCGATCAAATACCGGCAAGAGGATTTCGCGCAAATCCTGTGCCGGCCGCGCGGGCTGGACTTGCGCGGCAAATACGACGCCGGACACGAGGACCTGGCCAAGGTCATCGCGGAGCATTCGGCTCGGCCGGCGGTCGATCTCGATCGCCTGTTCCGCCGCCTGATCGCCTTCGCATCGATCGGCAATTGCGATGCGCATCTCAAGAATTTTTCCTTGCTGGAGACCAAGGATGGATTGCGCCTGTCGCCGGCCTACGACGTGATCAACACCACGATCTACGGCGGGCAGTTCGATCGCACCTTGGCCTTGCGGATGAACGGCGCCCCGGTGCCGATCGAAGCGGCGACACGCAGGCTGTTGACCGATTTCGCGCTTGGCATCGGCATCAGGCGCGAGGCCGTCGACCTGGCATTCGAGTCCTTGGCGCGCAAGGCCAAGCGCGCCGCGAAGATATTGCAGCCGCCATCGGCCGAACCGGCCGACGGCTTCCGGCATCGCTTCGCCGAAAGCGTGGGGGGCGCGTGCCTGCGCATCCTCGGCCAATGACGCCGCTGGACTGGAAGGCGATGGTGGCGGAGGCCTTGCGGCGGCGCAAGGCCGACCGGCTGACCCAGCGCCGGCATGCGGCGCTGGCGGGGGTCAGCATCCCGACCATGATCGCCTTCGAACGCGGCGAATCCTCGCTGTCCTTGGGCAAGGCCTTCGACATCCTGCGGGTGGTGGGCCTGGTGTCCGAGACGCCGCCGGCCGACGCGCACCGGGCCTTCGTCGAATCCGCGTTCGCGCGCTGGCACGAGCTGACCAAGGACTTGTCGGCCAATTCGCCGGCGCGGTTTCCGCATGGCTGGTACGCCATCGACTACATGCTGCGCGGGGAACTGAAAACGTTCGAGCCGCATCGGCTGATCGAGCTGCTTGGGGGGGCGGCGGTCCGTCATTCCGGTTGGGCGATGTTCTGGATACCGAAGCGCGAGGCGGTGGCGCCGCGCGAGGTGGACGGTCAGGTCGAATGCTGGCTGCCGCCGCAAGAGATCGACGACCGACGCGCCTTCAACGACGCGGCACATTGCGATTTCTGGCGCGCCGCGCCCGAGGGACGCTTTTTCCTGTTGCGGGGCTACCGCGAGGACGCCGAGGAGACTTTTCCGGCCGGCGCGGTGTTCGACTGCGTGCGGCCGATCAGGCTGCTGGGCGAGGCGCTGCTGCACGCGCATGCCATGGCCAAGGCGATGCAACGCAGCGACGCCGCGCCGGTCGCCGTGCTGTTGCGGGCGCGCTTTTCGGGCTTGGCCGGGCGTCGCTTGGTGGCGTGGTCGGACCCCGAGACGGATTTGCCCGCCAAGGGCGCGATTGCCCGCAGCGACGAGGCGGTGTTGCAGGCGGAAATGCCCGCCGCCGAGATTCCCGAGCGGCTGGCCGAATTCGTCCACCCCATGGTCGCCTCGCTGTTCGAGCGGTTCGGATTCGCCGGGCTGTCGGCCGATTATGTTCGGATCCACCTCGATCGAATGCGGCAAGCGGTGATTTAGATTCTTGAGGCGACGCCGCCTCTCGAACGCCCGACGCCCATCTTGTTGGATGGCGGATGTCCTACTAGGCTTGGTTTTCGGGGATGCGGGCTCCCCGTCAGACGGCGGTTCCGTCCAAAGCCTAGATGGCCCCTATTGGGCCGGGGAGGCGGAGCATGGACGGAAGCAAGACCGACGCGGCGCGATCGGGCGCTATGCAAGCGGACACCAACCCATCGGAAAAAGGCGGGCCGGGGCGGGCGGCGTCGTCGCCGACCGCGCTGTTGTTCGCGGCGCGGGCCTTGCGCGATTTCGGCGACGGCTTCGCCGCCGTGCTGCTGCCGGTCTATCTCTTGGCGCTGGGCTGCGATGCTTTCCAGGTCGGCGTGCTGGCGACGGTGTCGCTGTTCGGATCGGCGCTGCTGACGCTCGTGGTCGGGATGCTGGGATCGCGCTTCGATCATCGCCCGCTTTTGCTGGGGGCGGCGTGCCTGGCGATCGCCACCGGCGTCGCCTTCGCCGTGGTCCACGATTTCGCGCTGCTGCTGGTGGTGGCCTTCGCCGGCACCATCAATCCGTCGGGCGGCAGCGCCAGCGTGTTCACGCCGCTCGAGCACGCCGTGCTGGCGCGCGAGGCCCAGGCGGCCGACCGCACCCGGACCTTCGCCCGCTACAGCCTGGCCGGTGCCTTGGCCGGCGCGGTCGGATCGCTGGCCGCGGCCGCGCCCGATCTGCTGACCGCGCTCGGCGTCGAGCGCCTCGCGGCGCTGAAGGCGATGTTCGTCTTCTATGCGGCGCTGGCGCTGGTCGGCGGCGCGATCTATGCCCGCCTGCCCAGGCGCCCGCCGCCCGCGGCAACGGGGCCGGCGGTCGGGCTGGGCCCCTCGCGCGGCATCGTCCTCAAGCTGGCGGCGCTGTTCAGCCTCGATTCCTTCGGCGGCGGTTTCGTCGTCCAGTCGCTGCTGGCGCTGTGGCTGTTCGAGCGTTTCGAGCTGTCGCTCTCGGCCGCGGCCGGCTTCTTCTTCTGGTCGGGCGTGCTGGCGGCGTTTTCCTTTCCGGTCGCGGCTTGGATCGCGCGCCGGATCGGCCTGATCAACACCATGGTCTACACCCACATCCCGGCCAATCTGGCGCTGATGGCGGCGCCGTTCGTCGCCGATCTGTGGCTGGTCCTGGCGCTCTTGTTGTTCCGCGCCGCGCTGTCGCAGATGGACGTGCCGACGCGCTCGTCCTACGTCATGGCGGTGGTGACCGAGGCCGAGCGCGCCGCCGCCGCCTCGGTCACGGCGGTGCCGCGCAGCCTGGCCACCGCCGCCAGCCCGGCCCTGGCCGGCGCGCTGTTCGAGGCCGGGCATGTGGCGCTGCCCTTCGTCCTCGGCGGCGGCCTCAAGCTGGCCTACGATCTCTTGCTGCTGGCCCAGTTCCGCCACCACAAGCCGCCCGAGGAGCGCGGGTGAGGGGAAGCGATCGCGGACCGCGCAGGTATCGAAAGCGAGGAGAGGGCGATGGTCGCGAGCGACGATTTTGCCGAATTCCTGCGCGAACAACTGGCGCCGATCGGCGATGTCGTGCTGCGGCGCATGTTCGGCAAGACCGGCGTGTTCTGCCACGGCGTGATGCTGGGCATGGTCACCGACAACACGCTCTACTTCCGGGTCGATGACGGCAATCGCGCCTTGTTCAAGGAGGCCGCGGCCGATCCGCCGCTCAACTACCGCAAGCAGGGCAGCACGATCGATCTTGCCTTCTGGCGCGTGCCCGAACGGCTGTTCGACCAGCCCGAGGAGTTCGTGGCGTGGGCGCGCGAGGCGCTGGCGGCGGCCAAGCGAGTCGCCTCGAAGCGCGGCGGCACGGACGGAACCCGCAAGCGACGATCGCGGAAATGATCGCTTTCTATCGGTCCGGCGCCGGAATCCGCTTCAACGGCCTGCCCCGATCGCGAAACACCGCCCTGCCGACCAGGCCGACCGGGTTTTTGACGTGCCCTTTGCTGCGCGATGCGGACATGGCGGCGCGGAAGGCCGCTGCCGGCAATTCATAGACATGGTAGCTGCCGTCCGACTCCTCGAACGCTGCCAGCACGGCATCGAGCGACGCCAGCATTCCGACAGGGACGCCGATCTGCGTATTGCCGCGCCGGGCGCTTTTTACGACCACCCTGCGGCCGCGGAACCGGGCGCGGTTGCTGCGCGGATCGGTCATCTCGGCGCCCAGGGCCGTGGCGATGCGCAGCGCGTTTTCCCGGCCGAAGCGGTTGGCGCGGGCGCCGCTGTCGCGGCCTTGTGCCGGGAGAGAAGACCGCCGACCGGCCAATTCCCTGCGGTCGGCCTGGGCGGCGGATTCGAGATCGGGCGACAAACGGTCCTCGACCGCGGGCGGCTTGCCGCTCCAGCGCAGCAAGGCGCGATCGAGCGCCTCGATGCCGCGCGGACTCGCGCGCTCGCGGAAGAAGGCGGCGGTACGCACCGCCGAAACCCGCTCGGCCACCGCCAGACCGATGAATTGGTTCAGCGTGGTGCCTTCGGCCCGGGCCAGGCGCTCGGCCTCGGACTTGAGCGTCGGCGGCAGTCGCAAGAGATAGGCGTTCATGACGGTTCCTTTCGTAGAATGGCGATCGGGTGCAGGGTCGGAATCCCGAACCTCGCCGCGGGCTTGGCGATATGCCGCAGATCAAAACTGGCGATGGCGTCTGCCCGTCCATTGACCGCGGCCTCGATCACCAGATCGTCGCCCGGATCGTATGCGGCCGGGCGCAGCGAGAACCAGACCGGCGTCGGCTCGGCGATGGCGATCAGGCCGGAAACGACCTGTCGCATGGCGTCCAAAGACAGCCGGCACGCTTCAAGGTGATGAGGGCGAGACAGCACGGCTTCGTACTCCAAGGCCAGCGGCACGGTCAGGATCATGCCGTGACGCCCGAGCCGGACCCGGGTCAGCAGCAAAGCCGAGGCGCCGCGCGGGCTGCGCAGCGCGGCGACGACAATGCCGGTGTCCAGGACCAGGCGCATCGCAAAGGATGATATCATAATTTATGGTAAAGGTAACGATTCGCGGATGCCGGCGCATTGACGCTTACGTAAACGTCACCTAGCTTGCGGGCGGGAATCCGGGGGGATTGGAGCCCGTCGCGCCTGTGGCGCGCATGGGCAAGCGACGGAGCCTGTCGCGCCCGTGGCGCGCATGGGCAAGCGACGGAGCCCGTCGCGCCCGTGGCGCGAATGGGCAAGCGACGGAGCCCGTCTCGCCTGTGGCGCGCATGGGCGGATGGGCGGCACGCTTGCTTTCGGGTGCGGGGCCCGCGGAAAGGACGATCGGTGAGCACGCCTCTCGACTATCCCATCGGTTCCCGGCCCGAGGCCGGCAGCACGATCGAGGTCAAACCGGGCGTGCTGTGGGTGCGGATGCCGATCCCGATCCCCGGGCTCGACACCATCAATCTCTGGCTGCTGGCCGACGGCGAGGGCTGGACGCTGGTCGACACCGGCCTCAAGCACAAGCCGATCAAGGAGCATTGGGAGACCATCTTCGCCCGCCATCTCGGCGGCAAGCCGGTGACGCGCATCGTCGCCACCCACATGCATCCCGACCATATCGGCCAGGCCGGCTGGCTGACCGAGCGCTTCGGCTGCCGGCTGTGGATCACCCAGCGCGAATGGCTGTTCGCGCGCATGCTGTCGCTCGATTCCCTGCCCGAGCCGCCCGAAACGGCGGTGGCGTTCTATCGCCGGCTCGGCTTCGACGAGGCGGCGCTGGCCGAGTTCCGCTCCTGGGGCTACGGCAATTTCGCCCGCGGCGTGACGCCGATCCCGACGAGCTTCCGCCGCATCCGCGACGGCGAGGAGATCGCCATCGGCGGCCGTCGTTGGCGGGTGATCGTCGGCGAGGGCCATTCGCCCGAACATGCCTGCCTGCATAGCCCCGAACTGGGATTGCTGATCTCGGGCGATCAGGTGCTGCCCAAGATCAGCCCGCATATCGGCGTCTACCCCAGCGAGCCGGAGATGAATCCGCTCGGCGACTATCTCGCCTCGCTGCCGCGGCTGAAGGTGGTGCCGGACGAGACCCTGGTGCTGCCCTCGCACGGCGATCCCTTCCTCGGCCTGCACCGCCGGCTGGACGCGCTGTCGCATCATCACGACGCGCGGCTGGAGGCGCTGGCCGCGGCCTGCGCCGAGCCGCGGGTGCTGGTCGACGTGCTGCCGGTGCTGTTCAAGCGCGAACTCAACGCCCGTTCGCGCTTCATGGCGGCGCACGAGGCGCTGGCGCACGTCAACCTGCTGATCGCGCGCGGCCAGGTCGAACGCGTCACCGGGGCCGACGGCGTGCTGCGCTTTCGCGCGACGTCCCGGTCCGAAGCCGCCGCCTAGCTTTCCACCGACGGAGACAGCGATGAGCCAGCCGCTCTTGATCGCGCGCCAGGGCGCGGTCGTCACCCTGACCCTCAACCGCCCCGAGGTGCGCAACGCGCTGTCGCGCGAGATGACGCAGCAGATGGAACAGGCCTTCCGCGACATCGAGCGCGACGCGTCGTGCCGCTGCGTCGTCGTCCGCGGCCAGGGCGATCACTTCATGGCTGGCGGCGACGTCAAGAACATGCACGCCAACCGCGAGCGGACGCCCGCCCAGCGCCGCGACGAGTTCGAGCACTTCATCAACCAGCTGCACCCGACCATGACGCTGATGCGCCGCCTGCCCAAGCCGATCCTGGCTTCGGTGCGCGGCGGCGTCGCCGGCTTCGGCATGTCGCTGATGATGGCTTGCGACTTGGCCATCGCCGGCGAGGATTCCTTCTACACCCTGGCCTATTGCCATATCGGCGTCAGCCCCGACGGCTCGTCCACATATTCGCTGCCGCGGCTGGTGGGCATGCGCAAGGCGATGGAGATCGCCATGCTGGGCGAGCGCTTCGACGCCGCCGAGGCGCTGCGCCTCGGCCTGGTCAACAAGGTGGTGGCGGCGGCGGCGCTCGAGGCCGAGACCGCCAAGCTGGCGGCGCGCCTGGCCGCCGGACCGACCCGCGCCTACGGCCACATCAAGCGCCTCTTGCACGCCTCGCTGGGGCGCGACTACGAATCCCAGTTGCAGGCCGAGGCCGAGGCCTTCGCCGATTGCGCCAGCGGCGCCGACTTCATCGAGGGCATCACCGCCTTCGTCGAGAAGCGGCCGCCGCGCTTCCAGGGGAGCTGAGCCATGACCCGTTCGCTCAAGGGCAAGACGCTGTTCGTCACCGGCGCCTCGCGCGGAATCGGGCTGGCCATTGCATTGCGGGCGGCGCGCGACGGCGCCAACGTCGCCATCGCCGCCAAATCGGCCGAGCCGCACCCCAAGCTGGCCGGCACCATCCACAGCGCCGCGGCCGAGATCGAGGCCGCCGGCGGCAAGGCGCTGGCGATGCAGGTCGACGTGCGCGAGGAAGCCCAGGTCCAGGACGCCGCGCGCCGCACCGCCGAGCGCTTCGGCGGCATCGACATCCTGGTCAACAACGCCTCCGCGATCTCGCTCACCGGCACGCTCGAAACCCAGATGAAGCGCTACGACCTGATGCACGGCATCAACACCCGCGGCACCTTCGTCTGCAGCCAGGCCTGCCTGCCCTATCTGCTCAAGGCCGCGAACCCGCACGTGCTCAACATCTCCCCGCCGCTCGGCGAGATCGTCAAGGACAAGTGGTTCCGCAGCCACACCGCCTACACCATGGCCAAGTTCGGCATGACGCTGTGCGCCATGGGCATGGCGGCCGAGTTCAAGGAGCGTGGCGTGGCCTTCAACACGCTGTGGCCGCGCACCACCATCGCCACCGCCGCCATCGACCTGTTGTCGGGACCCAAGGGCCGCGACAGCGCACGCAAGCCCGAGATCATGGCCGATGCCGCCTGGTACGTCCTGACCCGGCCGAGCCGTTC
>VGDZ01000053.1 GCA_016869515.1 Alphaproteobacteria bacterium
CGCGGCGCTGGCTCGGCCGCGCGCTGCGCGCCCAGGGCCGGCTGGTGGAAGCCCGCGCCGCCTATCGCCAGGCGCTCAAACGCGCGCCGCGCGATGCCGCCGTGCTCAACGATCTCGGCAACGCCTACGTCGCCGAGGGCAATCACGACCAGGCCGTCCGCCAATTCGAGCTTGCCGCCAAGGCCGATCCGCGCCTGGCCGAGCCGCATTACAACCGCGCCCATGCCTTGCGTCAGGCTGGGCGCGAGGACGAGGCCAAGGCCGCGCTCGGGCGCTATCTCGAACTCGCGCCCGAGGATCCGGCCGGGGCGCGGCTGGTGCTGGCCAGCCTCGGCGCGGCACCGCCGCCGCCGGAAGCCGGCGCGGCCTATGTCCGCGCCCTGTTCGACGAATCCGCGCTGCGGTTCGAGCGCCTGCTGGTCGAGGAGTTGGGTTATCGCGGCCCGGAACTGATTCACGAGCTGGCGGCGCCGCTGACGGGCGAGCGGCTAGCCATGCTCGATCTCGGCTGCGGCACCGGGCTTGCGGCGCTGCCGTGGAAGCCGCGCGCGCGGCGCTTGGTCGGGGTCGATCTTTCGCCCGCCATGCTGGCCGCAGCGCGGGCGCGACGGATCTACGATTCGCTGCACGAGGCCGAGATCGGCGCCTTCCTGGCTGCGACCGAGGAACGCTTCGATCTGATGCTGGCGGCCGATCTGCTGATCTATATCGGAGCGATCGAGCCGCTGTTCGTCGCCGCCGCGGCCCGGTTGAACCCGCGCGGCCTGTTTGCCGCCACCGCCGAAGCCGCGGCCGAGCCCGATGCCGTCACTGTCGGCCGCGGCTTGCGCTATGCCCATGGTCAGGCGACCATCGCCCGCGCCGCCGCCGCTTCCGGGCTTTCGGTCGCAGCTTGGCGCACCGCCCCCGGCCGCAGCGAATCCGGCCGGCCGGTGCCGTTTCACGTCTTCGTCCTGAGGAAGGAGTAGCGCCCATGGCGCTCGATGCCGAGACCCGCGCCGAGTTCCTGGCCACCATCCGCCGCTTCGTGCGCGAGCGCTGCGTGCCGGCCGAGAAGCAGGTGTCCGAGACCGACGCCATCCCGCCCGCGATCGTCGCCGAGATGAAGCGCCTCGGCCTGTTCGGCATCTCGATCCCGACCGAATACGGCGGCGTCGGCCTCGGCATGGAGGACGAGGCGCTGACTTGCTTCGAACTGGGTTGGACCTCGCCCGCCTTCCGCTCGGTCGCCGGCACCAATATCGGCATCGGCAGCCAGGGCCTGGTGATGGACGGCACCGAGGCCCAGAAGCGCGCCTGGCTGCCGCGCATCGCCTCGGGCGAGATCGTCACCTCGTTCGCGCTGACCGAGCCCGAGGCCGGCTCGGACGCCGCCAGCCTGCGGACCCGCGCCCGGCGCGAGGGCGATCATTACGTCCTCGACGGCACCAAGCGCTTCATCACCAATTCGCCCCAGGCCGGGCTGTTCACGGTGATGGCGCGCAGCGATCCCGCCAACAAGGGCGCGGGCGGCATCACCGCCTTCCTGGTCGAGACCGGCACCAAGGGCCTTTCGATCGGCAAGCCCAACAAGAAAATGGGCCAGCAGGGCGCGCATACCGCCGATGTCGTGTTCGAGGATTGCCGCGTGCCCGCCGCCAACGTGCTGGGCGGGGTCGAGGGCAAGGGCTTCTACACCGCGATGAAGGTGCTGGATCGCGGCCGGCTGCACATCTCGGCGATCTGCATCGGCTTGGCCGAGCGGCTGCTGCACGAGGCCGCGTCCTATGCCGCCGGCCGCAAGCAGTTCGGCCAGCCGATCGCCGGCTTCCAGTTGATCCAGGCGATGCTGGCCGATTGCCGCACCGAAATCCTGGCGGCGCGGTCGATGGTGCTGGAGACCGCGCGCCGGCGCGACCGCGGCGAGGATGTCGCCACCGACGCCGCCTGCTGCAAGTATTTCGCCTCGGAGATGGTCGGGCGGGTGGCCGACCGCGCGGTCCAGATCCACGGCGGCGCCGGCTACATGGCCGATTATGCGGTCGAGCGATTCTATCGCGACGCGCGGCTATTCCGCATCTACGAGGGCACTTCGCAGATCCAGCAGATCGTCATCGCCCGCGGCGTGCTGAAGGAACTGGGGGCATGATCGATCCGTCTTGAATCATGGGGTTCAAGACGGATCTCGGTCTGGGCGCTACTTGAAGCGCGGCTTGCGCTTTTCCTTGAAGGCGGCGACGCCTTCCTCGACATCGGGGCCGGCGAAGCACATCGCCTGGGCGTTGGCTTCCATCTCCAGCGCCTGATCGAGCGAACCCGGCATGGTGTCGATCAGCCGCTTGGCCACCGCCATGGCGAAGGGCGGATGCTGGGCCAGCGAGCGCGCCTCTTCCAGCGCCGCCGCCTGGACCTGATCGTCCGGCACGACGCGGTCGACCACGCCCAGCGCCAGCGCCTCGTCGGCGCCGATCATCCGCCCGTGCAGCAAAAGCTGCTTGGCCGGACCCGAACCGATGCGGCGCGGCAGGGTGTAGAGCAGCCCGAAATCCGGCACCAGGCCCAGCTTGAAGAAGGGAATGCCGAACTTGGCGCCCTGGCCCATCACCACCGTGTCGCACAACAAGGCAAGGCCCGCGCCGGCGCCGACGGCGTGGCCTTCCACCGCGGCCACTACCGGCTTTTCGGATTCGTAAAGCAGGCGGGTGAAGTGATGCCCCTTCTTCATCCGCTTGCGGGCGGCGGCGGGCTCGGTGCGTCCCATGGTGGCGATGTCGCCGCCGGCGCAGAACGTGCCGCCGGCGCCGGTCAGCACGATCGCCCGGCAACCGTCCTCGGCCAGCGCCTCCAGCCACAACGGCGTTACAGCTTCGCGCACCGCCTGGCCGATCGGATTGCGCCGCTCGGGCTGGTTCAGCGAAATCCGCCAGATGCCGGCTTCGGGCTTGTCGAGCAGAGCGAGCGCCATTGCCGACTCCTCAGGTCTTGGCGGCGCGGATGACGCGCCACAGCTTTTCGGCCGTGACCGGCATGTCGACATGCCGCACGCCGAGATGGGCCAGCGCATCGACCACGGCATTGACCGTCGCCGGCGGCGCGCCGACCGCGCCGGCCTCGCCGCAGCCCTTGATGCCCAGCGGATTGGTGCGGCAGGGATCGACCGTGCGCGAGAAGGCGATGTCGGGGAAATCGTCGGCCCGCGGCAAGGCATAGTCCATCGGCGATCCGGTCAGGATCTGGCCCGACTGCTGGTCGTAGACGCAGTGTTCCAGCAGCGCCTGGCCGAGGCCCTGGGCGACGCCGCCATGGACCTGGCCCTCGACCAGGAGCGGATTGACCACCTCGCCGAAATCGTCGACCACGGTATAGGCCACCACCGCCGGCACGCCGGTCTCGGGGTCGATCTCGACCTCGCAGACATGGCAGCCGTTGGGGAAGGCGTGCGGGGCGTTGTTATGCACCGCCAGCGAGTCCAGTCCCTCGCCGCCCTTGGCCCGCGCCCGCCGCGCCAACTCGATCACGCCGATGGCGCGGTCGGTGCCGGCGATCTTGAACTGGCCATGCTCGAAGACGATGTCGGCGGCGGCCGCCTCCAGCACCTCGGCCGCCAGCGGCTTGCCCTTCTCGACCACCTTGGCGACGGTGTCGATAATCGCGCCGCCGCCGCGCAAGGCCGAACGCGAGCCGCCGGTGCCGCCGCCATCGGGCAAGGCATGACCGTCGCCCTGGCGCACCCGGATGCGATCGAACGGCACGCCCAGCTTGTCGGTCAGGATCTGGGCATAGGCAGTCTCGTGCCCCTGGCCGTTGGACTGTGTGCCGATGGTCAGGGTGACGTAGCCGTCTTCCTCGAAGGTCAGCTTGGACTGCTCCATCGGCCCGCCGCCGGCGATCTCGACATAGCTGGCGAAGCCGATGCCGCGCAGCCGGCCGCGCTTGCGGGCCTCGGCCCGGCGCGCCTCGAATCCGGCCAGGTCGGAGCGCTTCAGCGCCTCGTCCAGGTTCTCGCGGAAATTGCCCGAATCGTAGGTCAGGCCCATCGCCGTCTTGTAGGGGAACTGGGCGTGGCGGATGTAGTTGCGCCGACGCAGCTCGGCGCGGTCGATCTTCATCTCGTGCGCCGCCTGGTCGATCAGCCGCTCGACCAGGTAGTTGGCCTCGGGCCGGCCGGCGCCGCGATAGGCGTCGACCGGGGTGGTGTTGGTGAAGACCCCGGTGATGGCGACATGGACGGCGGCGTGGTCGTAGATGCTGTTGTAGATCGCCGAACTGGCATCGGTCGGGATGAAGGGCGCGAAGGTCGAAAGATAGGCACCCATATTGGCCGTCAGCTTGACCCGCAGACCGATGAAGCGGCCGTCCTTGTCCAGCGCCAGCTCGCCTTCAGTGAGGTGGTCGCGGCCGTGGGTGTCGGTCAGGAACGCCTCGGATCGATCCGAGGTCCATTTCACCGGCCGCCCCAGCTTGCGCGCCGACCACAGCGCCAGCACCGGCTCGCCGTAGAGGAACAGCTTCATGCCGAAGCCGCCGCCGACATCGGGCGTGACCACGCGCAGCTTGCCCTTTTCGATTCCCAGCACCATGTCGCCGATCAGGTTCTGATGGCGGAACGGGCCCTGGGTGCCGGTGTAGAGCGTGTACATGCCGCTCTTGGCGTCGTATTCGGCCACCGCCCCGCGCGGCTCCATGCTGTGGACGACGACGCGGTTGTTGACGATCTTGAGGCGGGTGACGTGCGCCGCCTTGGCGAAATTGGCGTCGACCGCGGCCGGATTGCCGCGATCGGTCAGGAAGACGATGTTGTCCTTCAGCGTTTCCCACACCTTGGGCGAACCTTGGCGCGCGGCCGATGCGAGATCGGTCACCGAGGGCAGCGGATCGTAGTCGACCGCCACCGCTTCGGCGGCGTCGCGCGCCTGCTGCGGGGTTTCCGCCACCACAGCGGCGACGGCGTCGCCGACATGGCGGGCGAAGCCCACCGCCAGCACGCGCCGGGGCGGATCGGCGCGGAAGGATCCATCGCGGTTCTTGATCGGGATCGGGCAGGGCAGCGGCTTGATCTCGGCCTCGAGATCGGCGCCCGCCCAGGCGCCCAGCACGCCGGGCATGGTCTTGGCGGCGGCCAGATCGACCCGCTTGATGGCGGCATGCGCGTGGGGCGAGCGGACAAAGGCCAGATAGGCCTGGCGCGGCAGCGAGACATCGTCGATGTAGCGGCCGGCGCCAGTGATGAAACGCACGTCCTCGATCCGGCGAACCGCCTGGCCGATGCCGAACTGACCCATGTCGAAATATCTCCTCGAAGATTCGAAAAAGCGGGGCGAACCAAGCACAGCCTCGCCGCGCTGGCAACCCGATCAGGTGGTCCTGTCGGGCAGCGGCACCAGTTCGCAGCCGTCGATCAGCCAGCGCCCGTCGGGCTGGCGGCGCATGGGATAGATCGCCAGCATGGCGACGCCGTCGGGCCCGACCACCAGCGCGGTTTGCGCCCAACCCTCGCCCAGCGCCAGGGTGTCGCGGAAGCGGAACTCGCGCGGGCGGTAGACCGCGGCATAGCCGCTGCGGACCATGCGCATGAAGCTCTCGGCGTCGCCGAAGACGGCGCGGATGCCGGGCGTCGCCAGCGAGAAGGCCAAGGCGCCGTCATCGGCGCGGAAGGCCTCGATCTGGCGGGCGATGGTGTCCTGCATCGCCGTCCGGTCGCGTTCGGTCAAGGCCGGCTGGGCCAGCACCGGCAGCGCCGCCGCCAGCCACAGCACCATCGCCAGAAATCCCCGCCGCATGAACTCAGTCTATCACGCTATTCTGGGACCATGTGCGGTCGCTATTCGCTGACCACGCCGGTCGATGCCATGGCGCAGTTGTTCGGTTTCGCCGAGCGGCCCAACCTGGCGCCGCGCTGGAACATCGCCCCCACCCAAAGCGTGGCGGCGGTGCGGCTGGGCGCGGACGGGGCACGGCATCTCGATCTGCTGCGCTGGGGGCTGGTGCCGTCCTGGGCCAAGGCGATCGGCACCACGCCCTTGATCAACGCCCGCGCCGACACCATCGCCGAAAAACCGTCCTTTCGCGGCGCCTTCCGCAAGCGCCGTTGCCTGATGCCGGCGGACGGTTTCTACGAATGGCGCGAGACGCCGCTGCCCAAGCAGCCTTTCCGCATTTCCCTGCCGGATCGGCCGTGCTTTGCCATCGCCGGGCTTTGGGAACGCTGGGAAAGCCAGGGCCAGACGATCGAGTCCTGCGCCCTGATCACCGCCGACGCCAACCCCGCCATCGCCCATGTCCATCACCGCATGCCGGTGATTCTCGAACCCGCGCAATGGAACGCCTGGCTCGATCCCGCCACCGGAGTCGAAATTCTCCACGGCCTGTTGCGGCCCTATGTCGGCGCGATCGCCGCGCAAGCGATCGATCGCCGGGTCAATGCTATCGCCAACGACGATGCCGGCTGCTGGGCGCCGGCGCCGGCCGAAGCGCCGCCCGCGCCGGAGCCCAAGTTGACGCTACGGAAGGCCAAGGACACCGGCCAAGGCTCGCTGTTTTAGGCGCGCCCGCCTATAGTCGGCGGCGTTGCGCGCCCTGAAACGGGGGAGGGTTCCGGTCGTGGCGTTCGAGATGAACTACGTCCTGCCGGTCGATCAGACCGGCTGGAAGATCGACGGCCAGGGCGAAGCCAATCTGCGCTGGGATTACGATGTCGGCCGCGAGGGTCTCTTGTCGCTCTACGACAAGGGCAAGGCCCAGCAATGGGACGCCAAGGAGCGCATCGACTGGTCGATCCCGCTGGGCGAGGAGAATCCACTCGGTCTGTCGGACGAGGGCATCGCCATCTACGGCACGCCGATCTGGGAGCGCATGACCGCGGCCGAGCGCGCCCGCACCCGCAAGGCGCTGCAATCCTGGCAGACCTCGCAATTCCTGCACGGCGAACAGGGGGCGCTGGTGTGCGCCGCCAAGATCGTCCAGCAGGTGCCGATGGTCGACGCCAAATATTACGCCGCGACGCAAGTCATCGACGAGGCGCGGCATGTCGAGGCCTTCGCGCGGCTGCTGCGCGAGAAGCTCGGCAACGCCTTTCCCATCAACCCGCCGCTCAAGGCGCTGCTCAACGACGTCGTCGGCGCCAAGGACTGGGACTACGTCTATCTCGGCATGCAGGTGCTGATCGAGGGGCTGGCGCTGGCGGTGTTCCAGCGCGTGCGCGACCAGGCCGAGAACAAGCTGGCGGCCTCGCTGCACGCCTATGTCATGCAGGACGAATCGCGCCACGTCGCCTTCGGCCGCATGGCGCTGCGCGATGTCTATCCGCAGATGACCGAGGCCGAACGCGCCCAGCGCGAGGAGTTCCTGATCCAGGGCTGCTATCTGATGCGCGATCGCTTCCTGGGCGAGGAGGTGTGGGCCTATCTCGGCCTGCCGGTCAAGGAATGCATGGAAGCGTCCAAGCGTTCGGACGGAATGCGCGCCTTCCGCTCGCGGCTATTCGCGCGCATCGTGCCGACGGTGCGCGACATCGGCCTGTGGGGACCCAAGGTCCAAACCGCCTTCGCCGACATGGGGGTGATGGAGTTCGCCTCCGTCGATCTCGAACCCTTGTTCCAGCGCGACGACGCGCGCGCGCGCGAATTCGACGGCCAGCGCCAGGCGTCATGAAGTTCGGCATCTTCTACGAACACCAGCTGCCCAAGCCCTGGGGCGAGGGCGACGAGCTGCGGCTGTTCCAGGAGGCGCTCGACCAGGTCGAGCTGGCCGACCGCCTCGGCATCGACGCCGCCTGGGAAGTCGAGCACCATTTCCTCGACGAGTATTCGCATTCCTCGGCGCCCGAGGTGTTCCTGGCGGCCTGTTCGCAGCGCACGCGCCGCATCCGCCTCGGCCACGGCATCGTGCTGATGCCGCCGGGCTACAACCATCCGGCGCGGGTGGCCGAGCGCATAGCGACGCTCGATCTGGTCTCCAACGGCCGGGTCGATTGGGGCACCGGCGAATCCGCCTCGATCCTGGAGATGGGCGGCTATCTGGTGCCGTTCGATCAGAAGCACGACATGTGGCTGGAATGCGTCGAGCAGGCCGCCAACATGATGGCGCTGACGCCCTATCCCGGCTTCGAGGGGCGCTACGTCAAGATGCCCTGCCGCAACGTCGTCCCCAAGCCGGCGCAGAAGCCGCATCCGCCCTTGTGGGTGGCGTGCTCGCGGCGCGAGACCATCCACGAGGCGGCGCGGCTGGGCATGGGCGCGCTGACCTTCGCCTTCGTCGATCCGGCCGAGGCGCTGAAATGGGTCGGCGAGTACTACGCCATCGTCAAGTCGGACCAGTGCGTGCCGATCGGCCATAGCGTCAACGCCAACATCGCCATGGTGACGGGTTTCTCCTGCCATGCCGACGCCGCCGAGGCGGCGCGACGCGGCATCGACGGCTTCCGCTTCTTCGGCTACGCGCTCGGGCACCATTATTTCTTCGGCGACCACCAGCCGGGCGTGACCGACATCTGGGCCAATTACGAGCGAGCGCGCGACACCCTGCCGCTCGGCCATGGCCGCTTCGGCATCGGCACCCCCGACCAGTTGCGGGCCGCGATCCGGCCCTTCGCCGATGCCGGGGTCGACCAGCTCATCCTGGTGCAGCAATCCGGGCGCAACCGCCACGACCATATCTGCGAATCGCTGGAGCTGTTCGCGCGCGCGGTGATGCCCGAGTTCCACGCCGAGGAAGAGCGCCGCCAGGCGAAAAAGCAGGCCGAGCTCGCGCCCTATATCGCCCGCGCCCTGGCGCGCCGGCGGCCGATGGCGCCGCTCGCGCCCGGGCAGGTGCCGGTGGTGCCGGCGCTGGGCCGGCACATGCCGCGCGCCCAGGTGTCGAACGACGGCCAGACCTCGACCTTCGGCGGCGGCTCGGCCATCGTCGTCCCGCTCGAGGACGCGCCCGGACGCAAGGCGGGTTAGCTCAGCTTTTCCAGCGCAGGGTGCGCGGCTTGACCGGATTTTCGAACCGCCGCTTCTCGGCCCGGGCGGCGGCGTATTCGCGCTTGAGGCGGTAATACCATTTGGCTTGGGTGTCGGCGTCGTCGATCAGCATCAGCGTCGGATCGCCCGTCAGGCCCAATTGCTGCTTGGCCATGATGTCGCGGTCCTGGGCCAGGAATTTGCGCGCGAACGGCCGCAGGATCGGCCGCAGCACCGAAAGCCAGGGCATGGTCCAAAAGATCGAATGATGGATCTCGGTCGCACGCTCGTCGATCGGCGTCACCGCGGTCAGATTGACCAAAGCGTGGCGGCCGACCGCGACATGCTCGATGCGCACCCCGGGCAGGCGAAAGACGATCTCGGTCTCGGGCACTCCGCCCAGGATCTTGTAGGCCGCCGAGTTCGAGGACGGGCGGTGCCGGGTCATGGTGAAGCCGAATTCCGAGGGCGCGAAGGCCTTGGCCTTTTCGTGCGCCGAATTGCGGCCGCGCCACCACCAGGCCTCATGGACGAAAGGACCATGCGCCGGGTCCATCAGCCCGACCACGGCGTGGTCGATGCCGCAGGAAAAGCGCATCGATTCGTAAAGGCTGGGAGCGGCGTCTTCGGCAAAGCTCGGCGCCGTCGGCGGCGGCGGTGCGCCAGTCGAATCGTCTCCGAAATAAATCCAGATCCCGCCCTGGCGCTCGATCGCCGGATAGCTGCGGGTTCTGATTTTGGCCGGATCGAGCGCCTGGCCATCGACCAAGGACGGGATTTTGGTGCAGCGGCCTTCGCTTCCAAAGCGCCAGCCATGATAACAGCACTCGATCGTTTCGCCGTCGAATCGACCAAAGCGAAGCGGCATGCCGCGATGGGGACAGAAGTCCTTGAGCGCGAAAGCTGGCCCCTGGCGCGGGCGGCAGAGGACAATATCCTCGCCCAAAAGCTTTTTCGCCACCATGGCCCCTGGCGAAAGCGCCTTGCCGGCCAGGGCGTAGTACCAGGCCTCGCGCAATGGCTGGGCAGAAGACGCGGCGCTATTCGGCATTGCCGTCCAAGGGCCAGATCGGCCGCTTGACCTTGCGGAAGTCGAAACTGCCCCACTGGGTCGAAATCGCCCCCGGAGTGTCGCAATAAAGCACCGCTTTGGCCAATTTACTGAACGATGCATAAAAATGTTGGCTGGACTTGACCACGATCAGTTTCTTGGCCTTGAGATCGCAGCCCAGGCCGCTGAACAGATCGCTGCCCAGCGCCTGGCCGCGCACCGAGATCAGCACCAGATCGACCCCGCGCGCGGTGCGAATCAGCGCGGCGTCGCCGACCGGTGCCCGCACCGCGCCGAATTCCTGGTCGTGGCCGGATTTCAGCTTCAGCACCTCGACCGGCAGGTCGAGTGGATCGCCCGACATCGGCCCGCATTTGCCGCCGACCCTGAGGCGCAGCCGCGCGCCCTCGCCGGCCTCCTGGCAGAAGCGCAGCGCGATCGGATCCCAATAGGGGCCGATGGCGACATCGGCGATGCCGCGGCGCAGGATCTCGGCCAGCATGAAGTTAGAATCCGACGGCGCGCCGCCGCCGGCATTGTCGCCATTGTCGGCAATCACCACCGGCCCGCCCTTGACCGCCATCGCCCGCTCCAGGCCCTCGGCGATGGTCAGCTTCTTGGGCGCGGCCTGGCCGCGCATCGCCTTGACCTCCGCCCCCAGCCGGTCGGCCAGCGCCTGCGCCTTGGCGCGATCGCCGTCCGCCACCACCAGCAGCTTGGTGCCCATTTCCGGCACGTCGCCCCAGGGAAAGCCGTGCGCCAGGCTGACCGACAGGATGCCGTCCTTGCCTTCCAGAGCCTTCAGCCGATCGACGAAATCGCGCATCGGCTGGAACGGAGTCATGTAGATGTCGAATTGCCGGCAGTCGAACGTGGCCATCACCGGCCTGGTCTTTTTCATCGCCGCATCGGCGCAAAGGTCGACCAGCTCCTGCCCGCGCTCGAGCGCGTCGGTATGCGGATATTCCTTGAAGCAAACCAGCACGTCGGCCGAGCGCGTCATCAAGGGCGTGAGATGGCAATGCGGGTCCAGCTCGGCGCCGACGACGACCCCGGGGCCGACGATCTCGCGCACCCGAGCCAACAGATCGCCCTCGCAATCGTCGTAGCCCTCGGCCACCATCGCGCCGTGCATGCCCAGCACCACCATGTCGACCGGCAGCGCGCGCTTGAGATCGGCCAGGATGGTGTCGCGCAGCTGTTCGTAGACCTTGCGCACGGTCGGTCCGGCCGGCTGGGCGAAGGCGCACAGCCCTTCGCTGACCTGCCAATTGCGTTCCTTGGCACGCTGGCGTGCGGCCCACAGCGGCGCGGTGAACAGGCTTGGCCGGTCGGGATGCTGGCCGGCCTCATGCAGGAAGGTCTCGCGGAAGGTCTGCATACCGGTCGGCAGCGGCGAAAAGGTGTTGGTCTCGGTGCCGAGCGTGGCGGTGAAGACGCGCATGCGGATCAGCTCCTGGCGAAGCGGGCGGGCGACAGATCGGCCGCCGTGACGCCGAGTTTACGCACATCCTCGGGCAGGGCTAGGCCCTGGGCTAGGCTGGCGACGATTCGCCCCATGGCGGGGGCGGTCTGGATGCCATAGCCGCCCTGGCCCGCGCACCAGCAGAATCCCTCGCCTTTGGGATCGAACCCCGCCACCAGGGTCTTGTCGGCCACGAAGCTGCGCAAGCCGGCCCATTTGCGATTCACGCGCCCGATTTTCAAAGTCGTTGCGTTTTCGATTCGATCAACTCCTAAAGCCACGTCCAGCTCTTCGGGTTGGACATCGTGTGGTTCGACCGGGTTTTCATTGGCCGGCGATCCCAAAAGGTTCCCAGCTTCGGGCTTGATGTACCAGCTTTCATCGGCCGCCACGATCGCCGGCCACCGCCGGCAATCAAGGCCAGTCGGCGCATTAAATATGAACGCTGTACGCCTTTTGGGGGAGAGCCCGACCGGGGCCAACCCCGCGAGCTTGGCCAC
Source organism: Alphaproteobacteria bacterium (assembly GCA_016869515.1). GTDB lineage: Bacteria > Pseudomonadota > Alphaproteobacteria > VGDZ01 > VGDZ01 > VGDZ01. The sequence continues at coordinate 11,938 of VGDZ01000053.1, forward strand.
GACATCGCACCAAGCGCCGGCGGCATTGATCACCACTGGCGCCGCGAACGCGCCTTGCCCGGTTTCGATCCGCCAGCGCCCGCCCTGGCGCGCCAGCGCCTTGACCTCGGCCGCGCAAATCAACTCGCCGCCCTGGCGGCGAAAGCCGCGCAAGAAGCCCTGATGAATCGCATCGACGTCGAGATCCGCATCCTCGGGCGCATAGACCGCCCCGGCCAGGCCCTCGCGCCGCAGCACCGGAAAAAACTCCATCGTCGCCTGCGCATCGAGTCGTTTGACCGAAGGCGCCAGGCGATGAAACTCGGCATAGGCCCGGTCGACCTCGGCCGCCTGCTCGCCCCAGCCCGCGATCAGCGTGCCGCGTGGCGAGACCAAGGGCGTCTCGGCGAAGCCGGCGGGGGTAGCGAAGTAGAACGGCTTGGCGGCGGTGGTGATGGCGCGCACCACGCGATTGCCGTAGGTCTCGGCGTAAAGCGCGGCCGAACGCCCGGTCGAGTGATAGCCCGGCCTTTCCTCGCGTTCCAACAACGCGCAGCGCTTGCCGGCCGCCGCCAGGAAGAAACCGGCCGAAGCGCCGGCAATGCCGGCCCCGATCAGGACGACGTCGAAATCCCGCAGGCTCATGGTTTCGCGTTCAGCCGAGATCGATCACCGCGCGCCCACGCACCTGGCCCTTGAGGATGGCATCGGCCAGCGCCGGCACCTGGTCGAGGCCGTGGACCGTGGTCATGGCGTCCAGCTTGTCGAACGGCAGGTCCTTGGCCAGGCGCGCCCAGGCGGCTTGGCGCCGCGGCCGCGGGCACATCACCGAATCGACGCCCAGCAGGCCGACGCCGCGCAGTATGAAGGGCAGCACCGTCGCCGGCAGGTTGGTGCCCCCCGCCAGTCCGCAGGCCGCCACCGCTCCGCCATAGCGTACCTGCGACAGCACCGTCGCCAGGGTCTGGCTGCCGACCGAATCGATTCCGCCCGCCCAGCGCTCGGCATCGAGCGGCTTGCCCGGTTTGTCGAAATCGCCGCGGGCGACGATGGTCCTCGCACCCAGGCTCTTGAGATAATCGGCCTGTTCGGGCCGTCCGGTCGAAGCGGCGACGGCATGGCCCAGCCGGGCCAGGATCGCCACCGCCACCGACCCGACGCCGCCGGCGGCGCCGGTGACGATCACTTCCTTGTCGCCCGGCTTGATGCCGTAATCCTCCAGCGCCATCACGCACAGCATGGCGGTATAGCCGGCGGTGCCGATGGCCATGGCCTGCTTGAGGCCGATGCCCGCCGGCAGCTTGACCAGCCATTCCGCCTTGGCTCGCGCCATCTGCGCGAAGCCGCCCCAATGCCGCTCGCCGACGCCCCAGCCGTTCAGCACCACCTGCTCGCCGGGCTTGAATTCGGGCGATTGCGAATCGACCACCGTGCCGCTGAAATCGATCCCCGGCACCATCGGATAGGAGCGGATGATGCGTCCGCGATGCACCACCGCCAGCCCGTCCTTGTAGTTGACGGTCGAATAGGCCACGCGCACGGTGACCTCGCCGGCCGGCAGTCGGTCCATGCCCAGTTCCTGCACGCTGGTCTTGTGGGCGCCGCCGGCGTCCTCGACCACGAGCGCCTTGAAGGATTGGCTCATTTCAGCGGCTCCAGGATCGAAACATAGTTGGCGACGGCGGCCCCGCCCATGTTGAACACGCCGGCCAGGCGCGCATCCGCGACTTGCATCGCGGCGGCGCCGCCGGTGACCTGCATCGCCGCCATGATGTGCATCGACACGCCGGTGGCGCCGATCGGATGGCCCTTGGCCTTGAGCCCGCCGGAGGGATTGACCGGCAGCTTGCCGTCCTTCTCGACCCAGCCCTCGGCGATGGCGCGCGCGCCCTGGCCTTGCGGGGTCAGGCCCATGGCCTCGTATTCCAGCAGCTCGGCGATGGTGAAGCAGTCATGGGTCTCGACCAGGTCGAGATCCTCGATCCCGAGCCGCGCCTGGCCCAGCGCCTGTTGCCAGGCCCGGCGCGGCCCTTCGAAGGCCAGGATGTCGCGGCCTTCCATCGCGATCTGATCGTTGACCTGGGCCATCGCCCGCAGCGCCACGGCTTTCTTGAGCGACAACGCGGTCTCGAGATCGGCCAGCACCACCGCCGCGGCGCCGTCCGAGATCATCGAGCAATCGGTGCGCTTGAGCGGACCGGCGACGAAGGGATTGCGTTCCGAGGCCTCGCGGCAGAAGGCATAGCCGAGATCCTTCTGGAAATGCGCCAGCGGATTGACCGCACCGTTGCGATGGTTCTTGGCGGCGATACGCGCCAGCGCATCGGCCTGGTCGCCATGGCGCTGGAAATAGGCCGCTGCGATCTGGCCGAAAATGCCGGGAAAAGTCACGCCGCGGGCGCCGGTCTCGGGCCAATAGCCGGCACGCGCCAAGCACGCTCCGACCGCCGCCGAATCCAGCGTCGTCATCTTCTCGACCCCGACCGCCAACACCAGCCGCGCCCGCTTGGCCGCGATCTGGGCCGCGCCCTGGTGGATCGCGGCCGAGCCGGTGGCGCAGGCGTTCTCGACCCGCGTCGCCGGCTTGAAGCGCAAGCCCGGGTCGATGCGGGTGAACAGCCCGGCGGTGAAATCCTGGCGGTCCATGCCGGCGTTGAAATGGCCGACGAAGACCTGGTCGATCTCGGCCGCGCCGACGCCGGCATCGGCCAGGGCGGCGCGTCCGGCCTCGACCATCAGGCCTTCGAGGTCGAGGTCGTCGCGCTTGCCGAACTTGGTGTGGCCCCAGCCGACGATGCAGGCGGTCATGTCGCGCTCCCGAACGGTTTGCGGCGCCCTCTATAGCACAGACCCGCCCGGCAAAAGGCGAATGCCAGCCCGGCAGAAATTGCCCGAACCGGCCGGCCCCTAAGGCGGCAAATCCCGCCGAGTCGCGGGATTCCGGCCCTGTTCGGCCTTGGCCCGGGGCTTGCTTCATCGCCGACACCACATCCCTGCCAGGCCCTTAAGGACCACGCCATGCCCGTCTCCGCCATCGGACAATTCGCCTCGAAGAATCATCCCGACCCGCAAGGCATGTCGGGCGCGGCGATCGATCCGACCGCGTTCGCGCAGCAGCTTCAGAACAGCCTCAAGGTGGTGGCGCCTTGGGAGCTGGGCCGCGCCGTGCCGATGCGGGCCGAAAGCGCCTATGAGCGCGAGCTGCCCGAGGCCAAGCCGGCCGAAAAGGCCGAGCGTCCCGAACGCCCCGAGCGGCGCGAGCGGCCGGAAAAGACCCGCGACGATCGCGACGACCGCCAAGTCAAAGCCAAGGACAAGGATCAGGCCAAGGACCAGGATCAGGCCGAAGCCAAGGACGGGCTCGCGCGTCCGGAGCCGAAAAAGGCCAAGGAAACTCAGGCCAACCAAAAACCGAACACTGTTCAGAACACGGCCGAAGACAGCTCCGCCGAGCCGGCGACGGCTGCGACTGAAGCGGCCTTGGTACCCGAAGCCGTTCAATTGGTCGATGCCATGGCCGGCACTGCCAACGCCGCTGTCGATCCCGAAACCAAGGCCGATTTCGATGCGGTCTATGCGCTGATGGCGGGCCTGGTCGATCCGTTCGCCAAGGTCGAGGACTATGTGCCGGTGGCTCCTGGGGTGGACGGAGCCGATGCCATGCTGCTGGCGGTGGCTTCGCCGCTGGCCGGCCTCAATCCGATGGTGCAGGCCGATGCGGCCGAAGGCGAATTCGATGCGGCGATGGGCGATGCGCTGCTGGCGGCGAGCGAGGAGTCCGAGGGCCGCGCCCGCAACCCGCTGTCGGCGCTGTTGGCCGCGCAAGGCCAGGCCGAAGGCATCGAGCCCGGCCAGGGACTCAATCCGCCGGGCGAGCCCGGCTTCGCCGCCGCGCTGGCGGCGCAGATGGCCTTCACCGGCCCGGCCGCCAAGGCCGCCCAGGCCGAGGGCTTCGAGCTGGCCGGCTTCAAGCCGGTGGCCGAGATCGCCCAGCCCCAGGGCCCGGTCGCGACCCATGTCAATGCGCCCGCGCCGCAGGCCAACGTCGCCGCGGTCGAGCATGTCCGCCCGGCCGCCCCGCCGACGCCGGCCGAGCAGATCGCCATCCACATCCAGAAGGCCGCCGCCCAGGGCGCCAAGCGCATCGACATCGCGCTCGAGCCGGGCGAGCTGGGCCGGGTCGAAGTGCGGCTCGACATCGACCGCCAGGGCAACGTCACCGCCTCGATCGTCGCCGAGCGGCCCGAAACCCTCGAAATGCTGCAGAAGGATGCGCGCGGTCTCGAACGCGGCCTGCAGGGCGCCGGCCTCAACGCCGATCAGGACAGCCTGTCGTTCTCGTTGCGCCAGGGTCAGGACGAAGCCGCGGCGCAGGCCCGCGAGGGCCAGGATCAGCGCGGCCGCGGCCAGGGCCGCCCGGGCTTTGCCCAGGGCCAGGGCGAATCGGGCGAGGAGCCGGTGGTGATTCGGCCGCGTGGCCTGAATCGTGCATTGGACATCGTCGCTTAGGACCAAGTGGCAGAAGGGGATTAGGGGATAAGCCATGGCCGCCATTTCAGGCATCGCACCCGGAACCAGCTCGCAGGCCGAGAAATCGAGCCTCAAGCTGGCCGAGACCTTCGACAACTTCCTGACCCTGCTGACCAAGCAGCTGCAGTATCAGGATCCGCTCAAGCCGATGGACTCCTCGCAGTTCACCTCGCAGCTGGTCCAATTCACCGGTGTCGAGCAGGCGGTTTCGACCAACAAGAACCTCGAAAAGCTGCTGTCGGCGATGCAGGGCAACCAGTTCTCGGCCATGGTCGGCGCGATCGACAAGACGCTCGAGGCCGAAGGCGGCGAAGCCGGCCTGGTCGGCGGCAGCGCCACCTGGTCCTACAAGCTGGAATCGCAGGCGATCGACAACAAGCTCAAGATCGCCGATGCCGACGGCCGCGTCGTGCGCACCCTGTCGGGCTCGACCGACACCCAGCGCCACGAGATCACCTGGGACGGCACCGACGAATACGGCCGGCCGCTGCCCGACGGGGTCTACACCCTGACGGTCGACGCCAAGTCGTTCAACACCAGCATCGGCGCCGCCGTCACCAGCATCGGCCGCATCGACGGCATCTCGACCGCCGACGGCGTGCAGAACTTCATGATCGGCGCCTACGAGGTGCCGATGACCAAGATCAAGTCGCTCAAGAGCGGCAACTAACGGATCGATGAGGAGATAAGTCATGAGCTTGTTCGGTGCGATGCTGTCGGGCGTGTCCGCCCTCAACGGTCAGACCCAGGCCCTGGGCGCGATTTCGGACAACATCTCCAACGTCAACACCGTCGGCTATCGCGGCACCACGACCCGCTTCCAGTCGCTGGTCACCGCCAGCACCACGGCGACGCGCTACACCCCGGGCGGCGTGCTGTCGGCGCCCTTGGCCCTGGTCGACAAGCAAGGGCTGATCCAGTCCTCGGCCTCGCCGACCGACCTGGCGCTGCAGGGCAAGGGCTTCATGGTGGTGACCAACGCTGCCTCGCCGGCCTCGACCGACGAGCGCTTCTTCACCCGCGCCGGCTCGTTCCGCCCCGACGCCCAGGGCCGGCTGGTCAACGCCAGCGGCTTCTTTCTGCAGGGCTGGCCGATCAACGTCACCACCGGTGCGCTGCCCTCGGATCTGAGCTCGTTCACGCAGATGCAGACCGTCAACATCAACACCATCAACGCCACCTCCCAGGCGACCAGCTCGGTCGCGATCCAGGCCAATCTGCAATCCTCGACCGCAACCAATTCCAGCGCCGCCACCTACGTCGTCGGCAACATCGCCACCGGCGCGGTGACGGCCGACTTCAAGCGCGGCATGCAGATCTACGACTCGCTGGGCCAGTCGCACACCCTGACCCTGGGCGCGATCAAGAGCGCCACCGCCAACACCTGGAACTACGAGATCTTCGTCGAGCCCGGCACCGACCTGCTGGCGGCCTCGCACGCCACCGGCAACGCCACCGGCCGCGTCGTCGCCTCGGGCAACCTGGTGTTCAACAGCGACGGCACGATCGACACCTCGACCACCGACGACGCCGCCATCACCACCATGAACGACCGCACCAGCACCGCCCTGACCGTCAATGCCACCACCGGCATCTTCAGCGGCTTGACGCTGGTCTGGGGGACCTCGGTCGGCGCCTCCAACTCGACCATCGGCTTCAACGTCGGCGCCAACGCCACCACTTCCGGCCTGACCCAGTTCGACGGCGCCTCGCAGCTGTTCGGCACCACCATCGACGGCACGCTCTACGGCACGATCTCGGGCGTCACCGTGGCCTCGACCGGCATCGTCACGGCGCGCTTCGACAACGGCCTGACCAAGAACATCTACAAGATTCCCATCGCCACCTTTCCCAACCCCTCGGGCCTCGAGGGCACCAGCGGCAACGTCTACTCGTCCACCGCCAACTCGGGCTCCGTGACCATCAAGCAGGCCGGCACCGGCGGCGCGGCCGAGGTCGCGGTCTCGGCGCTGGAAGCCTCGACCACCGACCTGGCGGAGGAATTCTCGCAGATGATCGTCACCCAGCGCGCCTACACCGCCTCGACCAAGATCATCACCACCGCCGACGAGATGCTGGACGAGCTGGTGCGCATCAAGCGCTGAACCGGTCGCCGGCTGAAACGTAGACCGCGTCGGGCGCGGGTGGGACAGAAGTCCCGCCCCGCCGGGCGCGGTTTAACGCTTTTTTAAGCTTGCTCTGCGATCATCGCGCGCACGGACGGAAGAGAACGCGGCGCGATGACGGAAATATCGAAGCAATCGGCGACACCGGCACGGCCGTTGGTGCGGCGCTGGCTGCCTGGACGCAAGGCGGAATTGCTGGCGGCCATCGACCAGGGTCGAATCGCTCTTGCCGAAGCGCTCCGGCGCTACGAAATTTCGCCCGAGGAGTTGGAGAACTGGCGCTTGCGCTATCGCCGGATGGGGATCGACGGTCTGCGGGTGAGCCATAATAGGACAAAAAACAATAAAAAGAATATAAACCAAACATCATGCCCATCGGACTTATGTAAGGAATCGCATAGAAGTGCTTGCGAAAGCTAAAAATATGCGTTGGCCTATCATCGTAACCCTTTGACTCGTCAATCCGAGTCCCGATTCAATTATCACTGGACTCGGAAATCGAGGCTCGGCAACGGGCGGCAGAGGTCGGGAGGACAGGTGCAATGGACACCATTATCAACATGTTGCGCAGTGTCGGGCCGATGCGGCTGGCGGCGCTGGGTACGGTCGCCGGCGTGCTGATCGCGCTGTTCGTTTTCCTGCTCACCCGCCTGACCACGCCGGAAATGGGGTTGCTCTACGGCGATCTCAGCCCCGAAGACGTCACCAAGGTGATGGGCAAGCTGCAATCCGCCAACGTCCCGGTCGAGTTGCGCCGCGACGGCCAGGACGTCTACGTGCCCAAGGACCGCGTCATGCAATTGCGCCTGCAAGTGGCGCAGGAGGGCTTGGTCTCGGGCGGCTCGATCGGCTACGAGATCTTCGACAAGACCGAAGCGCTGGGCTCGACCAGCTTCGTCCAGCAGCTCAACAACCAGCGCGCGCTCGAGGGCGAGTTGGCGCGCACCATCCGTTCGATCGACAAGGTCCAGGCGGTGCGCGTGCACCTGGTGCTGCCGCGGCGCGAGCTGTTCAGCCGCGAAAGCCGCGAGCCGTCGGCCTCGATCGTGCTCAAGATGCGCTCGCGCGCCGGCCTTGACCGCACCCAAGTCCAGGCCATCCAGCAATTGGTGGCGGCGGCGGTGCCCAACTTGAAGCCTTCGCGCATCTCGATCGTCGACGACACCGGCAACCTCCTCGCCCGCGGCAGCGAGGAGGGCGGCTCGGCCAGCGCCCAGATGGTGGCCTCGCTCGAGGAAAAGCGCCTCGACATCGAGGCGCGCATGAAGCGCCAGGTCGAGTCCCTGGTCGAGAAGTCGCTCGGCGCCGGCAACGTCCGGGTCGAGGTCTCGGCCGAACTCGACTTCGACCGCATCACCACCGCCCAGGAACTGTTCGATCCCGACCAGCAGGTGGTGCGATCGACCCAGACCGTCAGCGAATCCTCGACCTCGAGCGAAGGCGAGCGCACCGTGACCGTCGCCAACAACGTGCCCCAGACCCAGGCCGAATCCCAGGGCGCCGGCGGCACCCGCGCCAACCAGGCGCGCACCGAGGAAACCACCAATTTCGAGATCTCCAAGACCACCCGCACCGCGGTGCGCGAGGCCGGCAGCCTCCGGCGCATGTCGGTGGCGGTGCTGGTCAACCACGCGCTTCGGGTCGAAGGCGGCAACCGCACCTACGAACCGCGCAACCAGGAGGAGCTCGACCAGCTCACCCAGCTGGTGCGCTCGGCGGTGGGATTCGACCAGCGCCGCGGCGACGAGGTGCGGGTGATCAACATGCGCTTCGTCGAGTTCGAGGATCAGTCCGAGGCCCTGCCCGAGGACACCTTCTTCGGCATCCTGCGCAAGGACTTGTTCAAGATCGCCGAGATGATGGTGCTGGCGGTGGTGGCGCTGCTGATCGTGCTCCTGGTGCTGCGTCCGCTGGTCAGCCGCGCCCTGGCCATGGGCCAGGCCTCGGCCGCGGCGGTGGCGGCGATCCCCGACGTCAAGCCGCCGCCCTCGATCGCCGCCACCGAGGCCGCGGCGCTGGAGGCGCCCGAGGAGGAAGCCGAGATCATGATCGACTTGGAGAAGGTCGAAGGCCAGGTCAAGGCGTCCTCGATCAAGAAGCTCGGCCAGATCGTCGACAAGCACCCCGAAGAAGCGCTCGCCATCATCCGCAACTGGATGTATCAGGAGTCTTGATCGGCGGCGGGAGCAAAGTCGGGGGATCGATTCGATCCCGGAAAACCGGGGCCGGCGGGGGCGGACGGCCGAGGCGCCGGCGGGTGCCGGCTAGGGCGCGCGGCGGACGCGCCGAGGGGAGACGGGTATGGCTTCGAAAGACGACGTACGCAGCTTGACCGGCCCGCAAAAGGCGGCCGTGCTGATGCTGACGCTGGGCGAGGAGCACTCCTCCAAGCTGTTCTCGATGATGGACGACGAGGAGATCAAGGAGATCTCCCAGCACATGGCCTCGCTCGGCACCATCTCGGCCGGGCTGATCGAAGGCCTGTTCTCGGAATTCGCGCAGCAGTTCTCGCGCACCGGCTCGGTGGTCGGCACCTACGAGAGCGCCGAGCGGCTGTTGATGAAGGCGCTGCCCAAGGATCGCGTCTCCTCGATCATGGACGAGATCCGGGGTCCCGCCGGCCGCACCATGTGGGACAAGCTCGGCAACGTCGCCGAGGCGGTGTTGGCCAACTACCTCAAGAACGAATATCCGCAGACCGTCGCCGTGGTGCTGTCCAAGATCAAGGGCGACCACGCCGCGCGCGTGCTGGGCGAGCTGCCGGAAGAGTTCGCGATGGAAGTCATCATGCGCATGCTCAACATGGAGGCGGTGCAGAAGGACGTGCTCGACGGCATCGAACAGACCCTGCGCGCCGAGTTCATGACCAACCTCGCCCGCCAGTCGCGGCGCGACAGCCACGAGATGATGGCCGAGATCTTCAACAGCTTCGACCGCGCCACCGAAAGCCGCTTCATGAGCGCGCTGGAAGAACGCGCCAAGGATTCGGCCGAGCGCATCAAGGCGCTGATGTTCACCTTCGAGGACCTGCTCAAGGTCGACCCGGCCGGCGTGCAGACGCTGCTGCGCAACGTCGAAAAGGAGCGCCTGGCGCTGGCGCTCAAGGGCGGCTCGGAGCAGATGCGCGAACTGTTCTTCAAGAACATGTCCGAGCGTGCCGCCAAGCTGATGAAGGAGGACATGGAATCGATGGGCCCGGTGCGGGTCCGCGAAGTCGACGAAGCCCAGGTCGAGATCGTCAACGTCGCCAAGGAATTGGCGGCGCGCGGCGAGATCGTGCTCGCCGACAAGAAGGGCGGCGACGACCTGATCTACTGATCGGACCGGCATGGCCTCCTCCGTCAAGTTCACCTTCGACGTCGATTTCGGCAGCCGCCGCAAACCGTTGCGCGGCAAGCCCGAGCCCGTGCCCGAGCCGGTCGCGCTCGAGCCGGCCGAACCGCCGCCGCCGCCGCCGCCGACCTTCAGCCAGGAAGAGCTCGAGGCCGCCCGCAAGCTGGCCTATTCCGACGGCATGGCGGCGGGCGAGAACGCGGCGCGCGATTCGCTCGAGGCCCACGCCACCGCCATGCTCGGCGCCATCGCCGACGGCCTGGCCCAGATCGCCGGCGCCCACGACCAGTCGGTCGCGCGCATCAAGTCCGAAGCGGTGCAGCTGGCCATGGCGACCGCGCTCAAGCTGGCCGGCTCCCTGATGGCCCGCCAGCCCGCGGCCGAGGTCGAGGCGCTGATCGCCGCCTGCTTGGGCGATCTCGGCAGCGAACCCCGCGTCGTCATTCGCGTGCCCGAACCGCTGGTCGAGCGGCTGTCGGAGATGACCACCGGCATGGCGGCGCGCGCCGGCTTCAACGGCCAGATCGTGCTGCTGGGCGAACCCAGCCTCGGTCCCTCGGATTGCCGCATCGAATGGGCCGATGGCGGCGCCAGCCGCGATGCGGCCGAAATCCAGTCCCAGATCGAGGCCGCGGTGGCGCGCTATCTCGAATCGCCGGCCGAGACCGGCGCGGCCGAAGGCTGAGGTCGCGGGCCGTGGCTCAGAACGACGAACTCGACCTCGAGGAACTCGGCGGCCAAGGCGGCGCCAAGCCTGCCGCCGCCAAGCCCGCCGGCGAAGGCGGCGCGGCACCGGCCGAGGGCGAAGAGCTGTCGACCGCCATGCCGGCGCCCTCGACCGATGCCGACGGCCCCCGCACCGGCGCCGATCTCGAGGCGGTCTACGACATTCCGGTCAACGTCCAGGCGGTGCTGGGCAAGACCAGCATGCAGGTCAGCCAGCTGCTCAAGCTCAACAAGGGCGCGGTGCTGGAGCTCGACCGCAAGGTCGGCGAGGCGATCGACATCTACGTCAACAACCGGTTGGTGGCGCGCGGCGAGGTCGTGGTGGTCGAGGACCGGCTGGGCGTAACCATGACCGAAATCATCAAGACCGATCGCGCCGCCGGTACCTGAGCGGCGGGGCGGGCGGCGGCGTGGCGCACGGAGTGAACGATGGATCTGGCGACGGTCCTGGGGCTGGTCGGCGGTTTCGCGCTGTTGCTGCTGGCGATTCTGCTGGGCGGCAACCTGGCCGGATTCGTCGACGTACCCTCGATCCTGATCACCGTGGTCGGCACCTTCGCGGTCACCACCGTGTCCTTCAATCTGGGCGAAGTGATGCGGGCCCAGCGCGTGCTGCTGCGGGCCGCCTTCCACCGTCCGTTGGAGCCCGGCGAGGCCGCGGTCGAGATGCTGCAGCTGTCCGAGCGCGCGCGCAAGGAAGGCATCCTGGTGCTGCAGACCCGGGTCAACGAGCTGGGCGACAAGCCGTTCCTGCAGAAGGCGCTGCAGCTGGTGGTCGACGGTTCGTCCTCGGACGAGGTCGACCGCATGATGCGGGCCGAGCTGGCGGCGATGCAGACCCGGCACGCCAACAGCGTGGCTGTGCTGCGACGCGCGGCCGAAGTGGCGCCGGCGATGGGCCTGATCGGCACCCTGGTCGGGCTGGTGCAGATGCTGGCCAATTTGGCCGATCCCTCGACCATCGGCCCGGCGATGGCGGTGGCGCTGATCACCACCTTTTACGGCGCGGTGATGGCCAACATGTTCTTCCTGCCCTTGGCCACCAAGCTCGAGCGCATATCGGCCGAGGAAGCGCTGGTCGACACGCTCTATCTGATGGGTTCGATCTCGATCAGCCGGCAGGAAAATCCGCGGCGGCTGGAGATGATGGTCAACACCGTCCTGCCGCCGAGCAAACGCATCCAGTATTTCGAGTAGCCGCGGAAGGGAGCGGAACGGCATGCGATTGTTGATCGTCGGCGGGCTCGACGGCCAAGTCGGGATGGCGGCCAAGATCGCCGTCGAACGCGGCGCCCATGTCCGCCAGGTCGACGACGTCGCCGGTGCGCTGGCCTCGCTGCGCGACGGCCACGGCGCCGATCTGGTCATGATCGACGTCGGCCTCGACATCAAGGGCCTGATCGACGCCATGCGCGCCGAACGCATCATGGCGCCGGTGGTGGCCTGCGGCGTCGCGGCCGATGCCGGCGCCGCGGTGCGGGCGATCAAGGCCGGCGCGCAGGAATACGTCGTGCTGCCGCCCGAGCCCGACCTGATCGCCGCCGTGCTCGAGGCCAACCGCACGCTGATCTTCAAGGATCCGCGCATGGCCGAACTGATGAAGCGCGCCGATCAGGTGGCACCTTCGGACGCCTCCGTGCTGCTGACCGGCGAGTCCGGCACCGGCAAGGAAGTGCTGGCGCGCCACATCCACGCCAAGTCGCGCCGCGCCCAGAAGCCGTTCATCGCCATCAACTGCGCCGCCATCCCCGAGACCCTGCTGGAAAGCGAGCTGTTCGGCCACGAGAAGGGCGCCTTCACCGGCGCCGTCGGCCGCCGGCTCGGCAAGTTCGAAGAGGCCAATGGCGGCACGCTCCTGCTGGACGAAATCAGCGAGATGGACGTGCGGCTGCAGGCCAAGCTGTTGCGCGCCATCCAGGAGCGCGTGATCGACCGCATCGGCGGCCGCACCCCGATCAAGGTCGACATCCGCATCGTCGCCACCTCGAACCGCGACCTCGCCGCCGAGGTCAAGAAGGGCAGCTTCCGCGAGGATCTGATGTTCCGCCTGAACGTCATGAACCTCAAGCTGCCGCCCCTGCGCGAGCGCCCGGCCGACCTTTCGCTCTTGGCCGAGCATTTCGCCAAGAAATACGCCGAGGCCAACGGCGTCGGCGAACGCCGCTTGACCGAGGCCGCGCTTGGATTGCTGCCGCGCCATTTCTGGCCTGGAAACGTGCGCGAACTCGAGAACACGATTCACCGCGCGGTGCTGCTGTCGACCGGGGTCGAGATCGGCCCCGAAGCCTTGGTGCTGCCCGACGGCACGCCGCTGTCGCAAGCGGCTGCCGCCGGCATGGGCGGCGCGCCTGCCGCCGCAGCCGGGCAGGGCGCCGAGGCGGCGAGCGCTTCCGGCGGCGGCATGGTCGGCCGCACCGTGGCCGATGTCGAACGCCAGCTGATCGTCGACACGCTCTATCACTGCCTCGGCAACCGTACCC